>NZ_LN907827.1:3460435-3775020 GCF_001517405.1 Duffyella gerundensis
CCTGATCAAAAACAAGCACCTGAACGCGGATACCGATTACGCCATTGCTGAAGCTGCCTTCAATAAAGGCGAAACGGCGATGACCATAAATGGGCCGTGGGCGTGGAGCAACATCGACAGCGCCAAAGTGAATTATGGCGTGACGCTGCTGCCAACCTTTAAAGGCAAGCCGTCGAAGCCGTTTGTTGGCGTGCTGAGCGCGGGCATCAACGCCGCCAGCCCGAACAAAGAGCTGGCGAAAGAGTTCATTGAAAACTATCTGATCACCGAAGCGGGCCTGGAAAAAGTCAACTCTGACAAGCCGTTAGGCGCAGTTGCGCTGAAATCCTACCAGGAGAAGCTGGCGAAGGATGAGAAAATTGCCGCCACCATGGAAAACTCGCAGAAAGGCGAAGTGATGCCGAACGTGCCGCAAATGGCCGCTTTCTGGTATGCCGAGCGTAACGCGGTGTTGAACGCCATTAACCATCGCCAGAGCGTAAAAGCCGCGCTGGACGATGCGCAAAAACGCCTGACGAAGTAACGGACAGGGCGGGCTTCGGGCAAAAACCGGAGCCCGCTAACACACTATTTCGGCTACGTGCCGCTCAAGGAACTTTTCATGACCAAAACTGCCTGGTCGCCGCATGATGCCCTGAAGTGGTTGGCCCTTGCTGCCAGCGCCCTGCTGGCTGCGTATTTGATCGTTTTGATGTATGTGCAGGGTGAATACCTGTTCGCTATTTTAACGCTGCTGCTGCTCGGTTCTGGCCTGGCGATTTTTGCCCAGCGTCGCGCCTCCGCCTGGCGTTATGTCTGGCCGGGGCTCGCTGGCATGGGCCTGTTTGTGCTTTTTCCGCTCGCCTGTACCATCGGCATCGCTTTTACCAACTACAGCAGCAGCAACCAACTCTCGTTTGAACGGGCGCAGCAGGTGCTGCTCGATCGCCAGTTCCAGTCCGATCTGCGCTATAACTTCAGCCTCTATCCGGCGGAAGAGAAGTGGCAGCTGCTGCTTGAGAGCGGCGACGGCCAGCGCTTTCTTTCCGCCCCCTTCGCGTTTGGCGCGGGTGAACAGACGCTAACGCTGCAACCTGCCACCGCCCTGCCCGCGACCGCCTCAGCAAAGCTGCGTGCCATTACGCAAAATCGCCAGGCGCTTAGCCAGATCACCGCCCGTCTGCCCGACGGCAGCCAGCTGCGCATGAGTTCGCTGCGTCAGTTTGCCGCTACCCAGCCGCGTTATCAGGTGGGCGATCGTCAGCAGTTAACCGATCGCGAAACCCATCAGGTGTGGTGGCCGAATCACGATACCGGCTTCTACCAGACCAAAAACAGTGCCGACCAGTGGAACAGCGACAAGCTCAGTCCCGGCTTTACCGTCACCGTTGGCTGGAAAAACTTCCTGCGCGTCTTTACCGATCAGGGTATCCAGAAGCCGTTCTTCGCTATCTTTCTCTGGACGGTATTCTTCTCCGCCATCAGCGTGCTGTTAACCGTTGCTGTCGGCATGGTGCTGGCCTGTCTGATGCAGTGGGAAGCGCTGCGTGGCCGCGCTACTTACCGTTTACTGCTGATTCTGCCTTATGCGGTGCCGGCGTTTATCTCCATTCTGATTTTCAAAGGCTTGTTTAATCAGAGCTTCGGCGAGATTAACCTGATTCTGGAGAGCCTGTTTGGTATTAAACCGGGCTGGTTCAGCGATCCTACGCTGGCGCGGCTGATGCTAATCATCGTCAACAGCTGGCTGGGTTATCCCTACATGATGATCCTCTGTATGGGCCTGCTGAAGGCGATTCCTGACGACCTTTACGAAGCCTCGGCGCTGGATGGCGCGACGCCCACGCAGAACTTTTTCCGTATTACGCTACCGCTGCTGTTGAAGCCGCTCACGCCGCTGATGATTGCCAGCTTCGCGTTTAACTTTAATAACTTCGTGCTGATTCAGCTGTTGACCAACGGCGGCCCGGATCGCATCGGCACCACCACGCCGGCAGGCTATACCGATCTGCTGGTGAGCTACACCTGGCGCATCGCGTTTGAAGGCGGCGGCGGGCAAGACTTTGGCCTGGCGGCGGCGATTGCCACGCTGATCTTCCTTCTGGTCGGTGGCCTGGCGCTGCTCAACCTGAAAGCCACCCGCATGAAATTTGATTAAGGAGTTCGATTCATGGCGATTGTGCAACCCCGCACGCAAAAAGTACGGCTGGCGCTGACGCATCTGCTGCTGCTTGGTTTTATCGCGCTGATCATGTATCCGCTGCTGATGGTGGTGGCGATCTCGGTGCGCCCGGGAAACTACGCGATCGGCAGCCTGCTGCCGGATCAGATCTCCTGGGATCACTGGAAGCTGGCGCTGGGCTTTGCGGTGACGCATGAGAACGGCAGCGTCACGCCACCGCCGTTCCCGGTGCTGCTCTGGCTGTGGAACTCGATCAAAGTCGCGATCCTGACCGCGGTAGGCATCGTGGCGCTTTCCACGACCTGCGCCTACGCCTTTGCCCGTCTGCGCTTTCGCGGCAAGGCGAGCCTGCTAAAAGGCATGCTGATTTTCCAGATGTTCCCGGCGGTGCTGTCGCTGGTCGCGTTGTATGCCCTGTTTGATCGCATCGGCCAGTACATCCCGTTTCTTGGGCTGAATACCCATGCCGGGCTGGTGTTTGCTTATCTTGGTGGCATCGCCCTGCACGTCTGGACGATAAAAGGCTACTTTGAAACCATCGATGGTTCGCTGGAAGAGGCGGCGGCGCTGGATGGTGCCACGCCGTGGCAGGCTTTCCGCCTGATTTTGCTGCCGTTGTCGGTGCCGATTCTGGCGGTGGTGTTTATTCTGTCGTTTATTGCGGCGGTGACCGAAGTGCCGGTGGCGTCGCTGCTGCTGCGTGACGTTAACAGCTATACGCTGGCGGTCGGGATGCAGCAGTATCTCAATCCGCAAAACTATTTATGGGGTGATTTTGCCGCTGCCGCGGTGCTCTCTGCCCTGCCGATTACGCTGGTGTTCCTGCTGGCACAGCGCTGGCTGGTGAGCGGTCTGACCGCTGGCGGCGTTAAAGGCTAAATTCCTGTTGTCCTTGTTATTTTTGCTGTTGCCACTGTTAGTTATTAGCTGTTCTCTGTGTCTCGGCGGCCTTGATGGCCGCCTTTTTTTATTCCCGGCGCAGACGGTTGCTGTTTGCCAGCCACAGCGTCATCACCAGAATCAGAATCGCCGCGGAGTAACAGAGCGTATCAAACGGATTTTTATGATCGACAATGATCAGCCGAATAATGGCGGTAATGCCGATGTAGATAAAATAGCGCATCGGAAAATGGTAGCCCGACTGAAAGTACTTAATGATCAGCGCAATAAACTCGAAGTAGAGAAAATAGATCACAATCCCTTCGATTAGCAGAAATGAGGATTCCTGCTCGCCCATATTAAGCAGCACATTGGCGAGATGAATGGTCTCTTTGCCGAGAAAGATAATCAGGATAATAGCGAGAATCAGCAGGCCGGTATTCAGCACCCACTGCAGGCCAGTGGCAATATGTTTGCCTGTCATGTCATGCCCTTAGATCATTGAAAATTAGCGCTATCATGATGGGTTGTGAGCTGGATCACAATATGGCACAGAACGAGAAAGTGGAAAAAGCGGGGATGGGATGAAAAAAGGGCGGGAATCCCCGCCCTGTCTGCCTTACTGCCAGCGAATATCGCGATCGCTGGTGAGATTGTAGAGCTGATATTTCCTGCCGAGCATCTGACCGCCGTCGCGCGTCAGCGGCGTCCAGTTGACCTGCGCACGGCCACGGTTCGGCGTGACGGTGAAGAGATCCAGCGGAATCGAAATATAGAAGCCTTTGGTGAAGTCGCCTTCGCCATACTCATCTGCCGAGACGTTGGTTTTGGTCGCGTAAACGCCCACCAACACGCCGCTGTCAAAGCGCTTCGACAGATCGACGGTAACGCCTTTATCCTTCGCCAGATATTGCCCCACGCTCATTTTCAACAGTACGTTATCCACGAATTCAGGCTGCCAGTAACCGGTGATATGGCCGGTTGGTGCCTTGTAATCGTTGAACTTCATCATGTTGTCCCAGTCGCGCTGGCGAACATAGTTGGCGTCTACGCCTACCGCCCAGCGTGAGTCGAGCGGACGATAAAGCACTTCGCCGCCGACGCCGCCATACATGGTTTCCAGATAGCCGCCGTAGAGCTGGCCATAGAAGCCGTTGCCGAGCTGGCCCATGTAGTTCGCCTGCAAATCGTTGACGTAGACATTGTTATCAACGTAATCACGAATATGCGTGCGCACGCGCGGCAGCGAGGAGTCAGATGGCGCGCCGTTATAGTTGAACTTGTCGTAGTTGTTAGCGAGGTTACCGAACAGGCTGCCGCCCACCAGCAGGTGATCGGTAAACCAGTAATCGAGGTTCGCCATCACGCCGACCTGATAGAGATAGAAGCTCTCCGGGCCGCCAACCGACTGATTCAGCACCGGCGACAGGTTGAAGTTCAGGCGCTCTGGCGCGATAAACAGCCCCTGTTCGGTCGCGCCCGGATCAACCGGATCGACGCGTTTCTGCGCCAGCTTCTGCTCATGGCCCAGCGGATAACCGGTCAGCGACTGACGCAGGCTGGCGACGTTAGTCTCGGTGGTCACCTGCGGCAGATTGAAGCGGGTCTGCGTCACGCGAATGGTGTCGATATTTTCCGGCAGGTTATTCATCACGATGCGATTGGCGCGATCCACGCCTTCAACGGTATCGCGATATTTATACTGCTCGCCGCTGACGTACAGCGTGTTGCCTTTAACCTGAACCTTCGGCGCGTCGAGACCGGCATTATATTTCAGATCGGTGAGCTGATCCGCCACCACGGTTGACTGCAACAGCAGCGGCTGAGGATGCGGATCGTAAGCGGGCTTGCTGCTGTCGATGTGGCTTTGACGCAGCTCGTTAAAGTTGGTGCGAATAGTGACGCCGAACATAAAGGTGTTGCCACGCTCATAGCTGGCGTTGACATCGGCCCAGTCGGTAACACGATAAATCGCGCCAACGTTGACCTTGCTGCGCTGCTCCAGCTGACCGGCAAAGTCATTCTGGTAATCGTTGCCTTCATATTCCATTTTCAGGCGCAGCGGCTGCCACGGCGTCTGGTATTCAACGCCGCCAAACAGCGCCGCCGGACCGTGGAACATTTGCGAGCCGTTGATCGACCCGGCGGTGTTATCCCCCCCGCGATTACAGAAGCTGTCGCTGTATTCACAGAACGGGTTTTTAACGTTGCCGCTGTTGCCGATATAGCCCCAGCCGAGGCCAAAGGTGAAATCAAAGGGTCCCCAGGCTTTGCTGGCAACCAGATATTCGCTGTCAAACAGGCCGGTGCCGCCGAGATCGCGCGTGCCCAGCGCCACTTCTGGCAGCCAGTACCCTTCCTGCCACAGGCGCAGTTTGAGATCGAACGCCTTATCTTTGTAGCTCTGTGTGCCGCTGAAACTGTCGACGGCGCTGTAGCGGCGCGTGCGCACATCGGTGTAACGCACGGTGGTTTCCAGCCACGGGAACAGCTGCAGTGATGCCGAGTAGTAACGATACTGATCGTTATCGCGGAAGTTCAGGCTGAACTCGCCCTCTTTCGCCATTCGCGCAGTAGGAACCTGCAGCAGGCCGACGCCGCCAAAGTCAGACTGCGATGGGCCAACGGGTGCTTCCCAGCTCGCCGCCTGCACCTGACAGGCCGCTGCAACAGAGACCGCCGCCAGGCTGAGTAAATAACGTGTTTTCATCAGTCAGGGATCCGCTGCGAGAGAAGGGTCACGATCTGTTGGTTGAGATCGTCATAGGCGCCAGGCAGTGCCCAGCTGGAAAAGCCGCGCCAGATGATACTTCCCGGCATGACTTCAACGTGGCGATGGTTCCAGTAGGCGATCGGCACGCTTTGTGTGTCGCCGTTAGGGGCGATCACCGTGACCACGCTGCGTTCACCGCCCGCCAGACGCTCGTGTCCCTGCAGATAGTCGCGCACGTCCTGGCCCGCCTGCCAGGCAACACGCCCTGGCTGCTGCATCAGGCCAAACAGCAGCACCTGATGAGGTTTGGTCGGCAGCCAGAGATCATATTCACCCAATAAGGTACGGTTGGCTTCCGGACGCAGGCGCACCCAGTCAGCATCCAGATTAACCGGCAGACGTCCGGCAACCTTCAGCGTGCTCAGCTGCTGAATCAAACTGTTGATCGCCGCCGCATCCTCGCCGCTACTGTCGGCGGCCAACGCCCGCAGGGAGGCCATTACCGATTGATAATGCTGGCGGGCAACCGCGCTGCTGGTGCTGTTGGCAATCAGTGCGCCCTGCCACCAGCCACGGCCGTTCAGCGCAGGCGCCGTTGCCAGCTCTGCCACATTGTTGATTTTATCGAGCTGTTGCACCGCATCACTGCCGGCAAAATGAACGTTAACCCGCGCATCCGCCCACGCGGCGGCGGTCAGGCAGAGCGGCAGCGCTGCCAGTATTAAAGAGATTTTTTTCATGATTGCGCCGGCTTCAGAATGGTGGTGGCAACAGGCAGATAATCTGCACCAAGAGACTGTTCCGCTTGCAGCACCTGACCACTGGAATTATTGATCCAGAAACGGTTCTGCCAGCGTTTACCCAGCGCATCGACGCTGACCTCTTCCAGCCAGACGCGGCATGGCACCGCTTCACCTGCCAGCGTCAGCACCTCATCGGTGCCGCGTGAAAAGTGAGACACCGCCGTGGCGGCACGCAGTTGACCGTTTTCGGTCCAGCTCAGCGTGCGCGTCCAGCTGCTCTGTTCGGACAGGTGCAGCGGATCGCGCAGCGGATCGTTTTGCAGATTGTTGATATCCAGCAGGTTGTCACTCAGGCCCAACGTTTTAACCAGCCGACCGTGTTCGGTGACCAGCATCGCTTTATCCTGCGTGACCCACTTTTGCTGGCCCTGCTCGTTGTAGCCCAGCACCACAAAAATGCGCTGCCCGTCGTTCACGCGCAAATACATACTGGCGTAAGGCAGGTCAGCAACCTGACGATCGGTAACGGTGACGTCACCCGGGCCGCTAACGGCATACTCAACGGTATCTTCCAGACCTTTTTGCGTCTGGGTACAGGCCTGCAAAAGCAGGCATAAAACCAGCAATGGAATATGACGCACTGTGTGTTCCTGAAATAAGCTTGCCAGCTAAAAATAACCACACCGCAGTGTGGTTATGGATTAATTGTTATTTAATTAACGTGTCGTACTTGTCGTGGTCGTGGTTGTTGTACCGGTATTTGCACCGTCACCGCCGCCAGAGGCCGCAATGCCGACACCCACCAACGCGCCAAGCGCGCCGATACCCACGGCCGTGGTCGTTCCTGTTGAGATCGTATTCGCCTGCGCGCCAGCGGCAGCGCCCACTTCAACCGGTGCGGCAAACGCATGAGCAGAAAGGCCCAGCGCGCACAGCATGGCGATCGGATATATCACTTTTTTCATAACGTATTTCCCTTCATATGGATGAATGGAGAAGGTGCCCGCGAGTGCGGGCGCGCTCAGTATAAGGCAAGCGAAATAAAGAAATTAGTGGGACGCCTGTTCACGCGTCGAGGTCAACGCAGCGGTTAATCGGCACGAAAGGGAATTTACTGCGGCGAGTTTCGGCCCAATAGCCAGTAAAACGATATATTAATGCGTAAATTGGTGCCTGAATGAGACAAACCACTTTTTTACCTAAATTTACTTTTAATTATTCGCAATAAGAATTTTCTCAGAAAATAGCCGGTATAAATCTTATTTATTTCAATATGTTATAAATTTTTTATTCACAGATTAGGGCCACATATTAATGAAGCTTTTTAGGATTTTTCTTCCATCAATATTTCCCTTAAAACTTCAAAAAGCCCATGCCCGCTATATTTTGCTTATTAATACCCGCTATTTTGCTCCGCTCAGTGCGCTGGATAGCGATACATAGCGCAATCGGGCACGAGGATTATCCCGGTCTGCTGTTCTACGCAAACCCTCTTTTCAGAATACTTCGCCCGCCTCTCTGTTTACCCACTGGCCTGAATTACCCCGACGGCAGCATGGCCCGACCGGCAACGTGCGGGTAACCCGCGCCATTGCCTGATGCACCCTTACTTTGCGCATCTTAGTCTATGATTATTCTTCGTATGCTGCCTGTGTCCAGGACTCTCGCAAACCGTTCCAACACACTCCTCCTGCGGCAACCCTTTCCGGGTTGTGACAGGCGCGTCGATCCTGTGCGGCATTCACATCAGGTTAGCCCGTCAGGGTATTGAACTTGCATCACCGGAGACCGTCCGGCTGGTGCCTTGCATTGCTCACTTTTGGGTTAAACGAGGCCATTGAATGAAGTCCAAATCATTTCTGAAAAGTTGGGGCGCTGAATACGTGTCTGAAGACCGTGTTCGCTTTCGTCTTTGGGCAACAGGCCAGGAAAAGGTAACGCTCAGGCTTGCCGGTAAAGAGACCCCGATGACACCCGCCGATAACGGCTGGTTCGAACTACAGGTTGATAATGTGGCGCCCGGCGCAGAGTACAATTTTGTCCTCGCCGACGGCATGGCGGTGCCCGATCCCGCTTCCCGCGCGCAAAAAGATGAAGTTAACGGCCCATCGCTGGTGATCGATCCCACCGCTTACGCCTGGCGCAACAGCGAATGGCGCGGTCGTCCGTGGGAAGAAGCGGTGGTGTATGAGATGCATTTCGGCACCTTTACGCCGGAAGGCACTTTCCGCGCGGCAATTGAAAAACTGCCCTATCTGGCCGAACTGGGCGTCACCATGCTGGAGGTGTTGCCGCTGTCGCAGTTTGGCGGCACACGCGGCTGGGGCTACGATGGCGTGCTGCTCTATGCACCGCATGCTGCCTACGGTTCGCCTGACGATTTCAAAGCCTTTGTCGATGCCGCGCACGATCACGGCCTGTCGGTGGTGCTGGATATCGTGCTCAACCACTTCGGCCCGGAAGGCAACTATCTGCCGCTGCTGGCGCCCGATTTCTTCCATAAAGAGCGCGAGACGCCATGGGGCGCCGGTATCGCTTACGACGTGGAAGAAGCGCGCCGCTATATCGTTGAGGCGCCGCTGTTCTGGCTGCAGGAATATCACCTCGATGGCCTGCGTTTTGATGCCATCGATCAGATTGAAGATAACTCCAGCAAGCATGTGCTGGTTGATATCGCCGAGCGTATCCGCGCCGAAATTACCGATCGCCCAATTCATCTCACTACCGAAGACAGCCGCAACGTTACCTTCCTGCATCCGCGCGAAGCCGACGGTTCAGTGCCGCTGTTCACCGGCGAGTGGAACGACGATTTTCACAATGCGGTACACGTGTTTGCTACCGGCGAATCGCACGCTTACTACCAGGATTTTGCTGGCGAACCGGAAAAACGCGTCGCCCGCGTGCTGGCGGAAGGCTTTGCCTATCAGGGCGAGATATCGCCGCAGTCGGGTGAAAAACGCGGCGTTGACAGCACCGGCCAGCCGCCGGTCGCCTTCGTCGATTTTATTCAGAACCATGATCAGGTGGGCAACCGTGCGCAGGGCGAACGTCTGATTTCACTGGCGGGCGCCGATCGCACCAAAGTGCTGCTCGCCACGCTGCTGCTTTCTCCGCACATCCCGCTGATGTTTATGGGCGAAGAGTATGGCGAAACGCAGCCTTTCCTGTTCTTCACCGATTTCCACGGCGATCTGGCCAAAGCGGTGCGCGAAGGCCGTGCCCGCGAATTTGAAGGCCATGCCGGACACGAAGGCGAAACGGTGCCCGATCCTAATGACGAATCGACGTTCATGATGTCGAAACTCGACTGGAACAAACTCGACAGCAACGAAGGCAAAGCCTGGCTGGCGATGACCCGCGAGCTGCTGGCGCTGCGTCAGCAGCATATCGTTCCGTTGCTCGCCACCGCCGGTGGCAACAGCGGCAAGGTGATCAAAACCGGCGATGGCGTTGTTGCCGTAAGCTGGACTTTCCCGGCCGGTACGCTATCGATGGCGCTCAATATTGGTGAAACGGCGCAGCCGCTGCCGGACATGCCGGGCGAGACGATTTTTGCCTTGCCTGCCGCCAGCGATACGTTGCCGCAACACTCCCTTATCGTTCGTCTTGCCGCGAGAAATGCACAATGACCATTCCTACCGCAACGTACCGAATTCAGTTCCGCAACGGCATGACCTTTGACCGTGCCGCGGCGCTGGTGCCCTATATGAAACGGCTGGGCATCAGTCATCTGTATGCTTCACCCATTTTTACCGCCACTCGCGAATCGACGCACGGCTATGACGTAACCGATGCCAACGAAATTGAGCCCGCTATCGGCGGTCGCGAAGGCTTTGACCGCATGGCGAACACGCTGAAAGAGGCGGGCTTAGGCCTGATTCTGGATATCGTACCGAACCACATGGCCGCTTCGCTGGAGAATGCCTGGTGGCGCGACGTGGTAGAGCACGGCGAAAAAAGCCGTTATGCCCACCATTTCGATATCAACTGGTCACGTCCGCTGACGCTGCCGTTCCTCGGCGACACTTTTGAAGTGGCGCTGGAAAATGGCGACATCACCGTCAAAGCCGATCCCGAGACCGGCAAGCCCGCCTTCGCCTATTACGAAACCTGCTATCCGCTGAACCCGGAAACCTGGCAAGGCCGCGAACAGGAGATTCTGGCGCTCACCGACAAAGCGGCGATTGCCGAGCTGCACGAACGCCAGTCATGGCGTCTGATGTCGTGGCGCGATGCGCCAACCGATCTCTCCTACCGCCGTTTCTTTGAAATCACCGGTCTGGTCGGCGTGCGCGTCGAAGACCCGGCGGTATTTGATGATTCACATCGCCTGATCCTTGAGCTGGTGCACAGCGGGGCAGTTGACGGTTTGCGCGTCGATCACGTGGATGGCCTGGCCGATCCCAAAGGTTACCTCGAGCGCTTACGCCAGGAAGCGGGTGACGACTGCTATATCACCGTTGAGAAAATCCTCGGTGAAGGCGAGCATCTACCAGAAGACTGGCCGATCTCAGGCACCACCGGTTATGAGTTCATCGCCTCGCTGGCCAATGCGCTGGTGGATGATGAGAAGCTCACTGCGCTGCGCAAAGCCTATGAAGAGTCACGCGGCAGAACGCTGGATATCACCGCCGAGTTAAGCTCAGCCAAGCTGTTGATGGCGGGCCGCAACTTTGCCGGGGAATTCAATACGCTGTTAACCCTTGCGCTGAGCATCGGTGAAAAACAGGGCGACGCAACGGATGAGAAAGAGATCCGCGCGGCGCTGCGCTCGTTGCTGGTGGCTTTCCCGGTCTATCGCACTTACGGCACCGCCGAAGGCATGCCGCCTGCCGACCTTGAACTGCTGCACAAAATTGTTCGCAAGGTGAAACGCAGCAATAACGCGCCCGATAGCGACGCGCTCGATTTCATTGTCACCATTCTTACCGGTGATGTGAGCGCTGAGTCAGCCAGCGATGCCACCAACTTCCGCACTCGCTTCCAGCAGTTGACCGGACCGTTGATGGCCAAATCGGTGGAAGATACGCTGTTTTTCCGTCAGAACATGGCGCTGGCGTTGAACGAAGTGGGTGCCGAACCGGTACCGCGCGCGTTCCCGCAGGATCTGTTCCACGCCGAAATGAAAACGCGCCTTGAACGTCAGCCGGATGCGCTGTCAGGCACCTCAACCCACGACACCAAACGCGGCGAAGATGCCCGTGCGCGACTCTATACGTTGACCGAAGCGCCGCAGCAGTGGGCAAAATGCGTTGAGCGCTGGGGCCAGCTGAACCAGCCCAAAGTGGTGATGCTGGAAGATGGCCCTGCGCCCAAACCGGCCACCGAATGGATGCTGTTTCAGGCGCTGGCCGGTGTCTGGCCGCCAGACTTGCAGCCAGACGATGCCGAAGGCCTGCAGGCGCTGGAAACTCGCTTCCACGACTACGTGGAAAAGGCGCTGCGCGAAGCGAAAGATCGCACCGACTGGGGCGACAGCAATGACGCTTATGAAACCGCGGTGCTGGATTACGCACGCCACCTGCTGTCCGCCGACAATCAGGAGTTTCTGCGCGACTTTACCCAGTCGCTGCAACCGTTTATCCGCGCCGGTCTGGTAAACAGCCTGACGCAAACCGTGATCAAGCTAACCGCGCCTGGCGTGCCGGATATCTATCAGGGCAGCGAAGCGCTGAACTTCAGCCTGGTCGATCCCGATAACCGCCGCGAGCCAGACTATGACGAACTGGAAAAGATGCTCGATGCGCAGGATGTCGACTTCAACAGTGAAGCGGCGTGGATGAATGGCCAGCTGAAGCAGCATACGATCGCCACGGTTTTACGCTTCCGTCAGCAGCAGCCCAACCTGTTCCGTAAAGGCGATTACCTGCCGCTGTCTGCGGTGGGCAAATTTGCCGACAAGATCCTGGCTTACGCCCGCACCGAAGGCGATAAGACCCTGATTGTTATCGCGCCACATCTGGTGTTTGACATGCTGCACGGCACCCTGGCCAGACCGCATATTGAACGCTGGCTCGATACCGATATCGTGCTGCCTGAGCACCTGACCGATCGCCGCTACCGCGATCTGCTCAGCGGAGAAGAGATGCAGTTAGCGGATCGGATTGACCTTGAATCCGTGGATTGTTGTTCGCCACTCATACTCGTCAGTGAATGATGATATTGCCCTGCTTTGCGGTTAGCCGCGGCGGGGCGTAAAAAAATAGCGATGCGAAAAAGAGGCATACATGTCAAACGATCAGCATTTTGAAATCACTGCGGGACACAGTCAGCAACTCGGGGCTAATTTTGATGGTCAGGGCGTTAACTTCGCCCTGTTTTCGGCTAACGCTGAGCGCGTGGAACTCTGCCTGTATGATGAGAGCGGACAGCACGAAATCGGCAGGCTCGACCTGCCGGAATATACTCATGAAGTGTGGCACGGCTACGTGCCCGGCCTGCAGCCCGGCGCGCTCTACGGCTACCGCGTGCACGGTCCGTACGATCCAGAAAACGGCCATCGCTTTAACCCAAACAAGCTGCTGCTCGATCCCTACGCCCGCGAAATCGCCGGTGATATTGAGTGGAACGAGGCGCACTTTGCCTACGACCTGCTGCATGAAGATAAAGATCTGACTTTTGATACGCGCGACAGCGGCCCGTATACGCCGAAAGCGCGCGTTATCGATCCCAATGAATTTGACTGGCAGGATGAGAATCGCCCGTCGATTCCGTGGCCAAAAACGCTGATTTACGAAACCCATGTCAAAGGTTTTACCCAGCTGAACAGCGCAGTGCCGCCAGAACTGCGTGGCACCTATGAAGGTATGGGCCACAAATCGGTGGTGGATTACATCAAGAACCTCGGCGTCACCTCGGTAGAATTGCTGCCGGTGCACTGGTTCCCGGACGATCAGCATCTGCTCGACAAAGGGCTGAAAAACTTCTGGGGCTATAACACGCTGGGCTTCTTTGCGCCGGTTTCCCGCTACTTCGGACCGAACGGTATTCAGGGCTTCCGCGATATGGTGCGCGCCTATCATGACGCCGGGATCGAGGTGATTCTCGACGTGGTCTATAACCACACCGCCGAAGGTAACGAACTCGGTCCCACGCTGTCGTTTAAAGGCATCGATAACTTCTCCTATTATCGCACCATGCCCGATCAGCACCGTTATTACATCAACGACACCGGCACCGGTAACACGGTAAACACCTCGCATCCGCGCGTACTGCAGATGATCCTCGATTCCCTGCGTTACTGGGCAGAATCGATGCATATCGACGGTTTTCGCTTCGATCTCGGCACCATTCTTGGCCGCGAGCCAGAAGGGTTTGATGAGCGCAGCGGCTTCTTTGACGCCATTATGCAGGATCCGGTACTGTCAAAACTGAAGCTGATCGGCGAGCCGTGGGATATCGGTCCTGGCGGTTATCAGGTTGGCGGCTTCCCGCCGGGCTGGGCAGAATGGAACGATAAATACCGCGACACGGTGCGCGAATACTGGAAAGGCAACAACGTGGCGACCGACTTTGCCGCCCGTCTGCTTGGTTCCGGCGACCTGTACGATCAGCGCGGCCGCCGTCCGTGGGCAAGCGTTAATTTTATCACCGCGCACGATGGCTTTACGCTCAACGATCTGGTCTCTTACGACGAGAAGCACAACACCGACAACGGCGAAGATAACAACGACGGCCACAACGACAACCGTTCCTACAACTACGGTGCTGAAGGCCCAACCGACGACGAAGGCATCAACGCGGTGCGTGAGCGCCAGAAGCGCAACTTCCTCGCCACCATTCTCTTCTCGCACGGCACGCCAATGCTGCTGGCCGGTGATGAGTTTGGCCGCAGCCAGTTGGGTAACAACAACGGCTATTGCCAGGACAGTGAAATTTCCTGGGTGCACTGGGATAACCTGCCCGCCAGTGCTGAAGCGCTGCGCGAATTCACCCGCGAAGTCATCAGGCTGCGCGCTGAGCAGCCGCTGCTGCGTCGCGAAAGCTGGCGCGACGGCATGGACATCAAGTGGTTCAACGCTGGCGGCGGTTTCCAGCAGTCTGAGCAGTGGGATGAAGGCTCAACCATCGGCGTCTACATTGGCCGTGCCGACCTAGTGGAGCAGGAAGGCCTCTGGCATGACGTGCTGATGCTGTTCAACCCGTTTGAAGGCAACGTGCCGTTTCGCATTCCGCAGTTTGGTGAAGGCGGCTGGGTGCTGGAGCTCACCACGTCTGATACGGCGAAGCGCGGTCTGGTGATCACCAAAGAGAAGGATTTTGAACTGGAAGGTCGCAGTATCGCCCTGTTCAGACGTCCCTGATTTTTACCCATAAAAAAAGCGGCTGCATAGCCGCTTTTTTTTCGTCTTCAGCGCTTAGCGCCAGGACTTATACAGGTTGATCAGGCCATTGGTAGAGCTGTCATGGCTGCTGATCTGCTCGTCGCCGCCCAGTTCAGGCAGGATACGATTTGCCAGCTGTTTGCCCAGCTCAACGCCCCACTGATCGAAGGTGAAGATGTTGAGAATAGCGCCCTGAGTAAAGATCTTATGCTCATACAGCGCAATCAACGCTCCCAGGCTGAACGGCGTAATGTCACGCAGCAGGATGGAGTTGGTTGGACGGTTGCCTTCGAACACCTTGAACGGCACCACGTGCTCAACGTCAGCCGCTGATTTACCGGCGTCGGTAAACTCTTTTTCCACCGTATCGCGGCTTTTACCAAAGGCCAGCGCTTCGGTCTGTGCAAAGAAGTTAGAGAGCAGCTTTTCATGATGATCCGCCAGCGCGTTATGCGTGGCCGCCGGTGCGATAAAGTCGCACGGCACCAGCTTGGTGCCCTGATGAATCAGCTGATAAAACGCATGCTGACCATTGGTGCCCGGCTCGCCCCAGATGATTGGGCCAGTCTGGTAATCCACCGGATTGCCGTTGCGGTCGACATACTTGCCGTTTGACTCCATGTTGCCCTGCTGGAAGTACGCCGGGAAACGGTGCATGTACTGGTCATACGGTAGAATGGCTTCGGTTTCGGCACCGAAGAAGTTGTTGTACCAGATGCCGATCAGCGCCAGCAGCACCGGCAGGTTCTGTTCTAATGGCGTGGCAGCAAAATGCTGATCCATGGCGTGTGCGCCGCTGAGCAGCTCAACAAAGTTGTCGTAGCCCACGGACAGCACGATCGACAGACCGATGGCTGACCACAGAGAATAACGGCCGCCGACCCAGTCCCAGAACTCAAACATGTTGTTGGTATCGATGCCGAACTCGCCCACCGCTTTGGCGTTGGTTGAGAGCGCGGCGAAGTGCTTGGCCACGTGACTGCTGTCACCGGCGCTTTTCAGGAACCAGTCGCGCGCGCTGTGCGCGTTGGTCATGGTTTCCTGAGTGGTGAAGGTTTTTGAGGCGACCAGGAACAGCGTGGTTTCCGGGTTCACTTTTTTCAGCGTTTCTGCGATGTGCGTGCCATCCACATTGGAGACAAAGTGCATGTTGAGGTGATTTTTATACGGGCGCAGCGCTTCGGTAACCATAAACGGACCGAGGTCGGAGCCGCCAATGCCGATGTTAACCACATCGGTAATCGGCTTGTCGGTATAGCCTTTCCATTCGCCGTTGATAATGCGCTCGGAGAACGCCTTCATCTTCTCCAGCACCGCGTTGACTTCCGGCATCACATCTTTGCCGTCGACCAGGATCGGCGTGTTGCTGCGGTTACGCAATGCAACATGCAGCACGGCGCGATCTTCGGTGCGGTTGATCTTCTCACCGGAAAACATCGATTTAATCGCCTCGGCCAGCTCGGTCTCTTTGGCCAGCGCCTGCAGTTTTTCCAGGGTTTCAGCGGTGATGCGGTTTTTGGAGTAATCCACCAGCATCTGATCGTCAAAGGTGGCGGAGAATTTTGCAAAACGGTCGCCATCCTGCGCAAAGAGATCGGCGATTGTAACATCTTTCATCTGTTCAAAATGCTGCTGCAGGGCCTGCCAGGCAGCGGTTTGTGTCGGATTGATATTTTTCATGGCAATACTCTTTTTTATTTAAGAACCGTAATTCTGACCGGGCGCTATGGTACCTGCTGCTGATAAATGGCTCTTCTTTTGCTGCAACAGGCTACGACGATGATTACGCAGCAAATATCCTGCGTTTCGCCCGGGGCTAATTATAATTCAGGCTGCGACGATGATGTCCGCAATGCGTTTCAGTATGACTACTCTTGCCGTTTAAAGGAAAAAATTTTATGGCGCTCTCCTCGCCTTTGTTGTTGGTTATCATTGGGCTTAGCTCGCTTGCCGCCCAGTGGCTCGCCTGGTTACTGCGCCTGCCTGCCATTTTACCGCTGTTGATTTTCGGCATAATCCTTGGCCCCGTAACGCACGTTTTGCAACCTGATGCGCTGTTTGGCGATCTGCTGTTTCCGCTGGTCTCGCTATCGGTGGCGATCATCCTGTTTGAAGGCGCACTGACGCTGCGTGTTGAGGAGATCCGCGGCCTCGGCGGCGTAGTGCGCAATCTGGTGACCATCGGCATGCTGGTGACCTTTCTGGTGATCAGCCTCGCCTGCTGGGGCCTGCTCGGCTTTCCACCTGAACTGGCTGCGCTGGTCGGTTCGGTGACGGTGGTCACCGGCCCCACGGTGATTGCGCCGCTGATGCGCGTGGTGCGCCCCAATGCGGCGATTAATCAGGTGCTGCGCTGGGAAGGCATCGTCATCGATCCGGTTGGCGCTATTTTCACTCTGCTGGTGTTTGAATTCATTGTGCTACGTCAGCAGGCTGAATCGTTAACGCATCTTTTCTGGACGCTGGGGCTGACCGCTGCGGTGGGTCTGATCGCTGGCGCGCTGTTTGGCTGGCTGGTAGGACTGGCGCTGCGCCGCGTCTGGCTGCCGGGCTACCTGCAAAACTTTGCCGTCCTGGCGATTATGCTGACCGCGTTTGGCCTCTCTAACGCCATTGCCGATGAATCGGGCCTGCTGACAGTCACGGTGATGGGCATCTGGCTGGCAAACATGCGCGAGGTCGATCTCACCGAGATTATCGCGTTCAAAGAGGAGTTGTCGGCGCTGCTGATCTCGGCGCTGTTTATCATCCTCGCCGCACGTCTCGACATTAACGCACTGCTGGCGATGGGCTGGCCGCTGGTTGGCGTGCTGCTGGTGGTGCAGTTTATCGCCCGGCCGCTCTGTATTGCGCTCTCAACCGCCGGATCCAGCCTGCACTGGCGCGATCGTGTGCTGCTGAGCTGGATCGCGCCGCGCGGCATTGTTGCTGCCGCGGTCAGCGCGCTGTTTGCCCTGACGCTGGCGCGCAGCGGTTATCCCGGCGCCGATCGGCTGGTGACGGTGGTGTTTGCCATTATTATCGGCACCGTGGTGGTTCAGAGTCTGACCAGCGCCGCCATGGCACGCTGGCTGCGCGTACAGCAGCAACAGCCGCGCGGCGTGCTGATCATCGGTGCCAACAGCGTGGCGCGGGCGCTAGCTGCCGCGCTGCAAAAGCTTGATATTCCGGTGCTGCTGACCGACAGCAGCTGGGAATATTATCGTCAGGCGCGCATGGACGGCATTCCGGCCTATTACGGCAACGCCTGGTCGGAGCATGCGGAAAACTATCTCGATCTCAGCGAAACCGCGCAGGTGCTGGCGCTGTCGCCTAATCGCCATCAAAACGCGCTGGCGGTTTATCACTTCAG
Source organism: Duffyella gerundensis (assembly GCF_001517405.1). NCBI lineage: Bacteria > Pseudomonadati > Pseudomonadota > Gammaproteobacteria > Enterobacterales > Erwiniaceae > Duffyella > Duffyella gerundensis. Next base: position 3,478,608 of record NZ_LN907827.1, read on the forward strand.
CCATATTTTTGGCGAGAAGAAGGTGGCCGCGGTGCGTTCCGGCGCCGAGCTGCGTGGCCGCGGCAAAGGGGAAAACCCGCGCTTCCGTCGTCATGAGCGGCTGTTTGGTCATGAGCAAACCTATGCGCAGCTCAGCGGCCAGCTGGCCAAAGGCGCAGTGATCAAAGCGACGCGGCTGAATGAGAACTTCGGCTGGCTGGAATATCTGGAGAAAAACCGCAGCGTGGTGCCGCTGTTTATCCAGAAAGAAGATGGCACGCTCTACGCTTTCGACGGTGAAAGCACGCCACCGCTGCCCTGTACGCTGATTGCCATGGTGCAAAATGAGCCGCTTTCGGGCCGCGAACCGTTGACAGCAGCGCCATAGTCCGATATTTGTATGCGCCTACTTGCGCACCCGTGCGCAAGCCAGAAGAGGCGCGTCGCCCAGGTAGTGTGTTAGAGGAGCCGTTTCCGCTGAAAACACATGATGGGGAGCGACGCCGAGGCGGAACAACACGCGGCGTGTTGTTCTGTCGACCACAGGGGCTGAATCCTCTGGGTTGTCACCAGAAACGTGCGGCAGTCGGGCGTTTCGCAAGGTGGGGCGCTTCTGGGTGACCTCGTAGTGACCGCCGATCTACGTCTTCTCCCTTTTCTGTGCCCCCCTTGTGCCAAGGCTGATAAAATACTTACCCAACACGTTTGAGTGGCGCGACTATGGCCATTATCGTGACGCCGGTGCCCTGCGCCGTGACCCACGAAATGTGCACTAAACCGCTTGAAATATCATGGGTGCAACCTGACACGAGGTGTTGTTTACATGTCTCAATCTACCCTTATCGTGGCCAAATTTGGCGGCACCAGCGTCGCAAACTTTGACGCTATGAACCGCAGCGCCGATGTGGTGCTGGCCGACAGCAACGTGCGTCTGGTGGTGCTTTCCGCCTCGGCGGGCATTACCAACCTGCTGGTCTCGCTGGCTGAAGGCCAGCAACCGGAACAGCGTGCCGCGATGCTGGATGAGATCCGTCACATTCAGTACGCCATCATCGATCGCCTGCAGCACGGCGATATCATTCGCGAAGAGATCGACCGCATGCTGGACAATGTCGCCATGCTGTCGGAAGGCGCCGCGCTGGCCACCTCAACCGCGCTCACCGACGAACTGGTCAGCCACGGCGAACTGATGTCGACGCTGCTGTTTGTGGAAGTGCTGCGTGAGCGTCACGTCGCGTCCGAATGGTTTGACGTGCGCAAAGTGATCCGCACCAACGATCGCTTTGGCCGTGCCGAACCGGATATGGCGGCGCTGACCTCGCTGGTCGACCAGCAGCTTAAACCACGTCTGCGCGATGCGCTGGTGATCACCCAGGGCTTTATCGGCAGCGAAAGCAAGGGCCGCACCACCACGCTCGGCCGTGGCGGCAGTGACTACTCCGCCGCCCTGCTCGGCGAAGCGTTACAGGCACAGCGTATTGATATCTGGACCGACGTGCCGGGAATTTACACCACCGATCCGCGCGTGGTGCCGTCAGCCAAGCGTATCGATGAGATCACCTTTGAAGAAGCCGCTGAAATGGCGACCTTTGGCGCCAAGGTGCTGCATCCGGCGACGTTGCTGCCGGCGGTACGCAGCGATATTCCGGTGTTTGTCGGCTCCAGTAAAGACCCCGCTGCGGGCGGCACTATCGTTTGTAACCAGAGTGAAAACCCGCCGCTGTTCCGTGCGCTGGCGTTACGCCGCAAGCAGACGCTGCTCACCCTGCACAGCCTGAACATGCTGCATGCACGCGGCTTTCTGGTGGAAGTGTTTACCATTCTGGCGCGCCATGACATTTCGGTGGATCTGATCACCACCTCTGAAGTGAGCATTGCCCTGACGCTGGATACCACCGGTTCCACCTCAACCGGCGGCAGTCTGTTGACGCAGGCGCTGCTGACCGAGCTGTCATCGCTGTGCCGTGTGGAAGTGGAAGAGAACCTGGCGCTGGTGGCGATCATCGGCAACAAGCTGTCGCAAGCGTGCGGCGTCGGCAAAGAGGTGTTCGGCGTGCTTGAGCCGTTTAACCTGCGCCTGATCTGCTACGGTGCCAGCAGCTATAACCTCTGCTTTCTGGTGCCTGGCGGCGATGCCGAGCAGGTAGTGCGGACGCTGCACCAGAACCTGTTCGAATAAGTACGCTTTTGGGTGCTGATTAAGCCGGACACCGTCCGGCTTTTTTATGGCCGCTGTTCGCTACCGGTACTGAGACGCGTCTCGAATATCCGTAAACCGCCTGGTTTTTAAGCAACTTTTCCCTCTGGCGATTGCCATCGACGTGATTAACCCGATAATCGCGCTCCGCAATTATGCGCATTCAAGGGAAGAACATCATGCAAAAATTCATGGCTGAATTACTCGGCACCTTCGTGCTGGTACTGGGCGGCTGCGGCAGTGCCGTACTGGCGGCGGCGTTCCCGCAGCTGGGCATCGGCTTCGCTGGCGTGGCGCTGGCGTTTGGCCTGACCGTGCTGATCATGGCGTACGCGGTAGGCCATATTTCCGGTGGCCACTTCAATCCGGCGGTGACGCTGGGCCTGATTGCTGGCGGACGTTTTCCTCTGTCACAGGCGCTGCCTTATATCATCGCTCAGCTGGCAGGCGCGACGGCTGCCGCCGCGGTGCTCTATCTGGTCGCTTCCGGCCAACCGGGCTTTGACGTTACCGCCAGCGGCTTCGCCAGCAACGGTTTCGCCGAGCATTCGCCGGGCGGTTACAGCTTGTTGGCCGGTATGGTTATCGAGGTGGTGCTGACCGCCGTGTTCCTGATTGTGATCATGGGCGCGACCGACAAAAGCGCACCGGCAGGCTTTGCCCCGATCGCTATCGGTCTGGCACTGACGCTGATTCACCTGGTGAGCATTCCGGTGACCAATACCTCGGTTAACCCGGCGCGCAGCACCGGCGTGGCCCTGTTTCAGGGCACCTGGGCGCTGTCCCAGCTGTGGATGTTCTGGCTGATGCCGATCGTTGGTGCGGTACTTGGTGGTGTGATCTATCGGAATTTACTGCAAAAAGCAGAGGATTAAGCCTGCCCGTTCGCGGATCGACAGCAGTCGATCCGCATTTTCCTCCCCGCCCGGCCCGCCGCGTTTTTCAGCCAGAGTGAAATGTTATGATTTCGTTCCGATGCGCGTTGCCGCACCGGTTTTTGCTATGGCACATCGTTATTCTGATTCTGATTCTAATAAGGACCTAAGGTTATGCTCGCCACCGTTACCCGCCTGTTCCCGCTGTGGGCAGTGCTGCTCTCCGTTGCTGCTTATTACTCTCCCGGTACCTTTCTGGCAATCGGCCCGTGGGTCAGTTATCTACTGATGCTGATCATGTTTGGTATGGGTGTCACCCTGAATATTGGCGATTTCAAACGCGTGCTGACGCGCCCGGCACCGGTGATTGCCGGCACTTTTCTGCACTATCTGGTGATGCCGCTGGCCGCATGGGGGCTGGCGAAGCTGTTTCATATGCCGCCCGACCTCTCTGCCGGCATGATTCTGGTCGGCAGCGTCGCCAGCGGCACTGCCTCCAACGTGATGATCTATCTGGCAAAAGGCGATGTTGCGCTGTCGGTGACCATCTCGTCGGTTTCCGCGCTGGTCGGGGTTTTCGCTACGCCACTGCTGACCCGTTTTTACGTCGATACCCATATTCAGGTCGATGTGGTGGGCATGCTGCTCAGTATCATAAAAATTGTGCTGATACCGATCACCCTGGGACTGATTATCCATCACACGCTGAATGGCGTGGTGCGGCGCGTCGAGCCCTATCTGCCTGCGTTCTCAATGGTCTGCATCCTGCTGATCATCAGCGCAGTAGTGGCGGGCAGTCAGGGCTTTATTGGTTCGGTGGGTCTGGTGGTTATCGCCGCGGTGATGCTGCATAACGCCATTGGCCTGCTTGGCGGTTACTGGGGCGGTAAGCTGTTTGGCTTTGATGAGTCGACCTGCCGCACGCTGGCGCTGGAAGTGGGCATGCAGAACTCCGGTCTGGCGGCGACGCTGGGCAAGCTCTACTTTTCGCCGCTGGCGGCGCTGCCAGGCGCGCTGTTCTCAGTTTGGCACAACCTCTCCGGCTCCTTGCTGGCGGGCTACTGGTCCGGCAAACCGATTAAGAAAAAGTAATCGGCATGACGTAAAAAGGGCGGCCTGAGCCGCCCTTTTTTATTCCTCTTCGCGCTCTTCCGGCGGCTGCTCCAGCACGCTGTAAGCCACGGCGCAAAACAGCGAGTTCAGGCGGTTCATGTCGCCTAACAGGCCCAGATGCAGCGAACTGGTTTCAATGCTCTGCACGTTCTGCTGGTGCAGGCGATTGACGTGGGCATGGGAATAACGCCGGTTAAGCATGCGGAAGCGGTGCTTGGCGCGGCGCAGTTTTTTTGCACTATTGATATCCTGCGACAGAAATACCGACAGGCTAAGCTGTAGGTTCGCCTTGAGCTTCTCCTGCATCGCTTCCAGCTCCTGCAAGCCTTCCGGCGAGAACGCGCGCTGCGTTGCCAGCGATTTGTCCGCCACGTCGCCGCTCATACGCTCCAGCACATCGCCCGCCTGCTCAAGATTGAGCGCCATTTCAATAATCTCCGCCCAGCGCTTCGCCTCGGTCTCTGGCAGATCCTCTTTTGGCATGCGCGCCAGATAGAGCTTGATGGCGGTATAGAGTACGTCGACATCGTCATCCAGCCGCCGTATAACCCGATCTTCCCGCGGCTGGCCGTGCATCACATTATTGAAGGTGTTCAGCATCTGCTCCAGTACATCGCCCATGCGCAGGGTTTCGCGCGCGGCGTTAACCAGCGCCAGCGCAGGCGTATCCAGTGAGCTACGATCGAGATGCTTCGGCTTGATGCGCGCATCGCTCTCGGTATCGTCGGCAATCAGACGCTGGCACAGGCTGGCCATCGGGCCGGCAAACGGCACCATCACCAGACAGCGAATCAGGTTGTAGAAGACGTGAAAGAAGATCACCAACTCTTCATCGTTGACCGGCAGCCGATCGAGCTGCGGCGCCAGCACGTGGATAAAGGGCAGCACAATAATGCAGCCGATAAACTTAAACAGCAGGCTGCCCAGCGCCACGCGTTTGCCCGCCGCGTTGGAGCCGCTGTTGTTGATCATCGCCAACAGGCCGCTGCCCAGGTTAGCGCCCACCACCAGACAGAGCGCGACCTGAAAGCTAATCACGTTGGTGGCGGTGAGCGTCGCGGTGATCAGCACCGCAGCCAGGCTGGAGTAACTGATAATGGCAAACACCGCACCGATCAGCGCATCCAGCAGGATATCGCCGGTCAGCGAGGAGAAAATGACCTGTACGCCTGACGCCTGGGTAATCGGCCTCGCCGCCTCAACGATCAGCTGTAATGCCAGCAGAATCAGCCCAAGACCAATGCTGGCACGGCCAAGCTGACCGGCACGCGACTGCTTGCGCCCAAGGAAAAAGATCACGCCGAAGAGGATAAACAGCGGCGAAAGCCAGCTGAGATCGAAGGTCAGGATACGCGCCATCAGCGCGGTGCCGACGTCGGCGCCGAGAATGGTGACCAGCGCGGGCGTCAGCCCCATCAGCCCCTGCGCGACAAACGACGTCACCAGCAAGGTGGTGGCATTGCTGCTTTGCACCAGCGCGGTGACGCCGATGCCGGCCAGAAAGGCCATCGGCTTTTTGTCGATGCTGCGGCTGAGCACGCGCCGCAGGTCAGCGCCGAAAACACGCATGATGCCGCTGCGTACAATGTGGGTGCCCCACACCAGCAGCGCCACGGCAGAGAGTAAATTAAGCAGGGTTAACACCGATACGCACTCCTTTGACGTCAGGCTTGACTCGTTACACTCACCTCCCAGCCTGACGTGAAGAGCGGCTCACACGTTATCTTGCTGCGCCATGGACTTTTTCGCATGGGTTAAACCACCTGGCGCACCGTTGATAGCTCTAACTGTAGACCAATTTTTCTGCCGATGGCATGAAGATCGTCGGGCAAGCGGTTGAGGACATCAACTGATAATTCAACGCCCTGCGCGCGCACACGGTAGCGAATGATGTTGCCCAGCAGGCTGTGGCTGAGGATATCCGCCGCAATGCCTTTGTCGGGCGCGCAAAGCTGGATCGACTCTGGTCGAATAGCGATCTGTCCATACCACGGCTGACCGGTCAACTGCGTCGCCTCGGCGGCGCTCAGCAGGTTGTAATTGCCAATAAACCCGGCGGCAAACAGGTTGACCGGCTGGGTGTAGAGCGTTTCGGCATCGCCGTTCTGCACGATTTTGCCGCGGTTCATCAGCACGATACGGTCAGACATGCTCAGCGCCTCTTCCTGATCGTGGGTGACAAACAGCGTGGTAAGCTTAAGCTCCTGCTGAATGCGGCGAATCTGCTCGCGCAGGTGGCGGCGAATACGCGCATCCAGCGCCGACAGCGGCTCATCAAGCAGCAGCAGCCGTGGACGCGTCACCAGCGATCGCGCCAGCGCCACGCGCTGCGACTGGCCCCCCGAAAGCTGATGCGGATAGCGACGGGCAAACTCGTTCAGCTCCACCATCTCCAGCGCCTCGCCGACCCGCTGGCGGATAGTCTCCGTCGACAGCTTCTGCATCTTCAGGCCGAAGGCGACATTTTTCTCCACTGTCATATTGGGAAACAGCGCGTAGCTCTGAAATACCATGCCGATGGTGCGTTTCTGCGGCGGCAGCGGCACAATATTGCTGCCCTGCAGCAGGATCTCTCCGCTGTCGACTTCGGTCAGCCCGGCCAGGCAGCGCAGCAGCGTTGATTTACCGCAGCCGCTTGGGCCGAGCAGCGTTACCAGCTCGCCTTCGCGGGCGCTGAAGTCGATCTGTTCAAAAATTTGCGTCGCGCCGTAGCGCTTGTTCAGCTGTTTGACGGCCAGATAGGTCATTGTTAGCTCCGCTCACGATTAAGCCGGTTTGCCAGCCAGGTCACCAGCAGCACCACGAAGAAATAGGAGATCACCAGCGCGCTGGTAAAATGGCCGCTGCCGTTACGCATGTTGTAGAGATAGACCTGCAGCGTTTCGTAGCGTGAACCGACCAGCATGTTGGCGAAGACAAATTCACCGATCAAAAAAGAGAACGACAGCAGCACGGCGATGGTCGCGCCTTTACGCAGATTAGGCAGTACCACCAGCAGCGCCGCACGCCAGGTGCTGGCACCGAGCAGGCTGGCCGCATCCATCAGTTCACGCAGGTTGATCGCCTGCATGTTGTTGGCGATGGCGCGATAGATAAACGGCAGTGCGATGGTGAAATAGCAGCCGATCAATATCCACGGCGTACCGGCGATCATCAGCGGCTCGCCGGAGTAGAGCTGAAGCAATCCCACCGAGGAGACCACAGGCGGCACGGCAAACGGCAGCAAAATCAGCACGTTCATCAGCGCATCCAGCTTCGGCAGCCACCAGGCGATGGCGAACATCGCGGGCAACACCAGCAGCAGCGAAAACAGCAAGGCGCCCGCGCATATCAGCAGCGAATGCCACAGCGCGGTCAGGAAGCGCGTATCGCTCCAGAGCGCATAGAGCCAGCGCAGCGTGTAGCCACGCGGCAGAATGGTGCCGTTCCAGCTGCTGGAAATCGCATAAAGCAGCGTAGCCAGCAGCGGCAGTGCCAGAATCAGCAGCAGTGCCGCGACCATCAGCCGATGCCATAGTCGTTCTCCTCGCGTCATCGCCCTCTCCCGCCTATTTAGCCTGTAGCCAGCTGCGGCGCAGCAGCCATTGATGAATCAGGGTGATCACCGTCATGATCGCCACCAGCAGCATCGCCAGCGCGCTGCCCATGTTGGGATCGAGTGAAATGTCGCCCGAGACCAGTGCCGCAATGCGCACCGGCACGACGTTGAAGTTGCCGGTAGTCAGCGCGTAGATGGTGGCGTACGCGCCCAGCGCATTCGCCAGCAAAATAACAAAAGTGCCCAGCAGCGCCGGTGAAAGAATCGGCAGGCCGATGTGCCACCAGTAACGCGCGCGGCTGGCGCCAAGCAGCGAAGCCGACTCCTGCCACTCTTTGCGCAGCCCGATAAACGCCGGATAGAGCAGCAGCAGCGCAAGCGGGATCTGAAACCAGGTGTAAACCAGAATCATGCCGTCGCGTGAGTAGAGCCGAAAGCTTGCCGCCATGCCCAGGTTGCGCAGCAGCAGCGTCAGGCAGCCGTTGAGGCCCAGCAAAATCACAAACGCAAAGGCCAACGGCACACCGGCGAAGTTACTGGTCATATTGGTGAAAGAGAGCATAAAGCGGTGCAGTCGCCCTTCGCCCAGCTGGCTGAGCGAGTAACCCGCCACCAGCGCAATCAGCAAGCCATACAGGCTCGACCACAGGGCAATATCCAGCGAGAAGCGAAACGCCTGTTGATAAAATGGCGAGCCGAAAATCTCGCGATAGTTATCAATGCCCCAGCGTTGATCCACATCGATCCAGAACGCGTTGATTGCCATCCAGATCAGCGGGGCGATCTGGAACGCGATGAAGAACAACGCGAACGGCAGCAGGCAGAGCAGCGCGATGCCTTTGCCCTTCACAGGCTGCACTCCGCCAGCAAGCCGCGACAGACCGGCTTATCGTGCGGCACGCCAAGCACGTTGCACAGCGTGCCGCACAGCTCGGTTTGACGCGGCTGCAGCGCCGGTTGCAGAGAGAATGCCTCGCCGAAAACAAACAGCGGCACCTCGGTCTCCTCCGGCAGCGTGCCGCCGTGGCTGCGATCGTCGTTCATACCGTGATCGGCGGTGATCATTACCTGATAACCTGCGGCCAGCCAGCCGGGCAGCCAGAGCGACAGATAGCTGTCGGCCATGCGCGCCCGATTGCGGTACTGTGCCGACAGCAAGCCGTGGCGATGACCGGCATCGTCGATGTTCATGGGATGAATCAGCAGAAAATCAGGTTGATAGCGAAGGCGCAGGCTTTCGGCATCTTCGAACAGGTGCGAATCGGGATAACCATCATCGTGATAAAAGTGCCCGTACTGAATGGGTAATTCAGGCGCCAGCGTATGCCGATCGCGGGCGGCCACGAATGGCGTACGATTATAGAGTTCGCTGACCCAGTGGTACGCCGCCGCCGCGGTGGTTAATCCGGCATCACGCGCACAGTGGAACAGGCTGCGCTCTTTGCTCAGGCGGCTAATGCCGTTATGCACAATGCCGCTGGCCACCGGCGTGATGCCGGTGAGAATGCACTCATAAAGCGGACGCGACAGCGATGGCAGCTCACAGCGCAGGCTGTAATACGCACCGGTTCCCTGCGCGCATTCGGCATGCAGATAGCCCATTGCATGTTGCGCTACCTGATTGCTCAGGCCATCCAGCACCACTAAGATCGCTTTCATGCCGACTCCTTACTGCTGCATATTGATCACAACGTTTTCCTGCCACAGGCGCGGCAGCAGCTTCGAGGTTTTATCCCACGCGGCCTGATCTTTGATCGGACGGGCACTCTTGTACTCGGACTGCGGCAGCAGTTTCGCCTGCACATCAGCGGGCAGCGTCAGATGCTCTGCGCGAATTGGACGGGCATAACCGCGCGCCAGATTGATCTGGCCGGCATCAGAAAAGATGTATTCACGCGCCAGTTTGGCGGCGTTGGGATGCTTCGCATATTTGTTGATAATGGTGGTGTAGCCCGAGGTCACGGAGCCATCGGATGGGATAACCACTTCATAGCGATTTTTATCGATCTGATCGCGATAGTTGAGGCCGTTGAAATCCCAGACCACCGCCATCTGCACTTCGCCTTTTTCGATGTTAGCAATCACCGGATCGGTAACGCCGAGCCGCCCCTGCTTCGCCAGCTCACCAAAAAAGGCCAGCGCTGGTTTGAGATCTTTTTCGTCACCGCCTAACGCATAGTTAGCCGCCAGCACACCGTTAGCCGCCTGCGCTGCCACGCCGACATCGCCAATGGTGACGGTATATTTGCCCTTTTTCAGATCGGCCCAGCTGTGAGGAATATCTTTGATCTGCTGCTTATCCACCAGAAAGGCGATGGTGCCGGTATAGGCCAGCGCCCAATGTCCCTCTTTGTCTTTTGCCCAGTCCGGCACCTGATCCCAGTGGCTCGGCTTATAGGGTTGCGTAACGCCTTTGGCCACCGCGACCGGACCGAATGCCGCGCCAACATCACCGATGTCCGCGCTGGCGTTGCTTTTCTCGGCGGCAAACTTGGCAATCTCCTGGGCAGAAGACATGTCGGTGTCGCTATGTTGTAAACCGTACTTGCTGCTGAGATCGCTCCAGGTCTCTTTCCAGTTGGCCCAGGTATCTGGCATACCAACGCTGTTGACCTGGCCTTCACTTTTGGCCGCTTTTTCCAGCGCCGCGGTATCCGCAGCGTTCGCCGCGGAAAATGCACAGAGAATCGAACTGGCTAACAGAGAGACGAACAAAGGTTTCATAGCTGTTGCTCCAGGTGATAAGTTGGATGGCGTGCTGGTCTAGTCCAGCAAAATCCGAGCCAATCTAGCCTGGCGGTGTGACGCTTTTATTTCAGCGCGGCGACAGCGCGATGATGTGGTGTAATTATGCCGTGCCGGCGCTATTACGGTGCAGCACGCCCTTAAATGAGGCTAAGACGATGGGAAAATTGCTGCTCACCACTGCCGACGCGATCGGTCAGGCGCTGGTTGCAAGGATTGCGGCGGGCGAGTTTCATCAGGGCGATCGCCTGCCTGCGGAACGTGAACTCAGCGAGCATTATCGCACCACGCGGATCACGCTACGCGAGGCGCTGGGCCAGCTTGAACAGCAGGGTAAGATTTACCGCGAGTTACGCCGTGGCTGGTTTGTCGCCCCGCCGCGATTAATTTACAACCCGCTGCATCGCAGCCATTTTCACGCCATGGTCGAGCGTCAGGGCCGCGTCGCCGAGACCGAAGTGCTCGACGCACGGCCGGTGACGCTGGATCATGCATTAGCGCAAACGCTGGCAATGCACCCCGGCGAAGAAGCCTGGCGCATCAGCCGTCTGCGACGCATCGACGGTCGCGCGGTGCTTTACGTCGAACATTATCTGAATCCCATCTGGTTTCCCGGTCTGTTAACCGCTGATTTGACCCGCTCACTCACCGAACTCTATTCACAGCGTTACGGCATCCAATACGGCGGCGTGCGTTTCACCATCCTGCCGGGCCCACTTCCCGCCTTCGCCGCCCCCGCCCTGAAAGTCGCCGCCGGCAGCCCCGGCTTGTTCATTACCCGCATCAACCGCGACCAGCACAACCGCATCATCGACTGCGACCACGAATACTGGCGCTACGACGCCCTCTGCGTCGATGTTGAAGCCTGACATCTCGCCCACCATTTAAGGTTCTTTAAGGCCACATTTTTAGCTTTGGGCTTTGGGCTTTGGGCTTTGGGCTTTGGGCTTTGGGCTTTGGGCTTTGGACTTTGGACTTTGGACTTTGGGTTTTGGGTTTTGGGTTTTGGGTTTTGGGTTTTTGGGGTTTTGGGTTTTGGGTTTTTGGGTTTTGGGTTTTGGGTTTTGGGTTTTGGGTTTTGGGTTTTTAGCTCTGGGCTTTTGCTTTTGCTTTTGCTTTTGCTTTTGCTTTTGCTTTAAAGATGTTGACCTGGCTTTTGACCTTTAGAGGCATCACCACCGCCGAGGCAAAAGCATTTTCCAGGACGAGCCGCAGGGATGCGGCGAGAAGGTGCGTTGAGCAGGAGCGAATCGCGCCTGGTCCGTCAGGAAAAGGGTTTTGGTGAGGGCACCCGCGCAGCGGGCGGTTGTGTTTGCCGGATAGCGCGGGTGCAGGGCCGGGGCGACTGCCGGCCCTGCTCGGGCTGCCTTCAGGCAGAACGAAATGGCCTTTGACCTGGCCCTGCTCGGGCTGCCTTCAGGCAGAACGAAATAGCCTTTGACCTGGCCCTGCCCGGGCTGCCTTCAGGCAGAACGAAATAGCCTTTGACCTCGCCCTGTTCGGGCTGCCTTCAGGCAGAACGAAATGGTTTTTGACCTTAAAACGTTGGCCTCAAGACGTTGACCTTAAAAAGCCCGCCTGCAAGGCAACACACCCTCACTCCGCATCGTAACCCAAATTCGGTGCTAGCCAGCGCTCCACTTCACCTACCGCCATCCCCTTACGCGCCGCGTAATCTTCAATCTGATCGCGCTGCAGCTGAGCAACGGCAAAGTATTTACTGTCAGGATGGCTGAAGTACCAGCCGGAAACCGACGCACCAGGCCACATCGCGAAAGATTCTGTCAGCTGCATGCCGGTATGCGCCTCGACGTCCAGCAGCTGCCAGATAGCCGCTTTCTCAGTATGTTCAGGACAGGCGGGATAACCCGGCGCCGGACGAATACCCTGATAATTTTCGCGAATCAACTCTTCATTGCTGAGATTTTCATTGGCACCAAAGCCCCAGATCACCTTACGCACGCGTTCATGCAGATATTCCGCGAAAGCTTCCGCCAGGCGATCGGCTAACGCCTTCACCATGATCTTGTTGTAATCATCATGCTGGCGATCGTACGCCTCGGCCAGCGCGTCCTCTTCCAGACCGCCGGTAACGGCAAACGCGCCCAGATAATCCGCTTTACCACTTGATTTCGGCGCCACAAAATCAGCCAGACAGTAATTAGCGAAGTCGGTTTTTTGCGTTTGCTGGCGCAGGTGATAGCTCACCTGAATCACCTGTGAACGCGACTCATCGGCATAAACTTCGATGTCGTCGCCAACGCGGTTGGCAGGAAATATGCCGACAACGCCGCGCGGCGTCAGGCTGCGATGCGTTGACAGCGTATCAAGCAAGGCGTTGGCATCGGCAAACAGCCGCTGCGCCTCTTCGCCAACGACCTCATCCTCAAGGATGCGCGGATATTTACCTGCCAGCGACCAGGTCATAAAAAACGGGGTCCAGTCGATATAATTGCGCAGCGTATCAATGCTGGCGCTGACTTCGCTAACGCCGAGACGATGCGCTACCGGCGGCGTGTAACTTTCCCAGTCGATCGGCAACGCATTATCACGCGCTTCCTGCAAGGTCACCGGCGGCGTGCGCGGCTTTTTACGTCCATGCTGAATGCGCACCGTTTCATACTCTTTACGCGTGCGGGCAACAAACTCATCATGTTTGCTGTCGGAAAGCAGCGCAGAAACCACGCCCACGGTGCGTGAAGCGTTTTGCACATAAACCGTTGGGCCGCTGTAGTTCTGCTCAATTTTTACTGCGGTATGGGCTTTTGAGGTGGTGGCACCACCAATCAGCAGCGGGATAGTAAAACCCTGACGCTCCATCTCTTTGGCCACGTTAACCATCTCGTCGAGCGATGGCGTAATTAAGCCGGAAAGCCCAATGATATCGGCGTTGAGCTCTCTGGCAGTGCGCAGGATTTTTTCACCTGGCACCATGACGCCGAGATCGATAATTTCATAGTTATTACACTGCAGCACGACGCCAACGATATTTTTGCCGATGTCATGTACGTCGCCTTTCACCGTGGCCAGTACGATTTTGCCGTTGGTGCTGCCCACCGCTTTACTGGCCTCAATATACGGCTCCAGATAAGCCACCGCTTGTTTCATCACGCGTGCGGATTTCACCACCTGCGGCAGGAACATTTTGCCTTCGCCGAACAGATCGCCAACCACGTTCATGCCGGACATTAACGGGCCTTCAATCACCTCAATCGGGCGCGAGGCGTTCTGGCGCGCTGCTTCGGTATCTTCCTCAATAAATTCGGTAATGCCTTTTACCAGCGCATACTCGAGCCGCTTATCGACCTCCCAACTGCGCCATTCCGCCTGGGGTTTGGTACTATCATCCTCGCTTTTGCTGCCACGGTATTTCTCAGCCAAATCCAACAGGCGTTCGGTGCCATCGTCCCGGCGATTGCGCACCACATCTTCTACCGCTTCACGCAGCTCGGCGGGCAGATCGTCGTAGATTGCCAGCTGACCGGCGTTGACGATGCCCATGTCCATGCCGTTGCGAATGGCGTAATAGAGGAAGACGGCGTGAATCGCTTCGCGAACCGGGTCGTTGCCACGAAAGGAGAATGAGACGTTGGAGACACCGCCGGAAATCATGGCATGCGGCAGTTCGCGTTTGATATCTTCACAGGCGCCGATAAAATCCATCGCATAATTATTATGCTCTTCAATGCCGGTGGCTACGGCAAAGATATTGGGGTCAAAGATGATGTCTTCCGGCGGAAAACCGACCTCTTCAGTCAGAATTTTATAAGCACGACGGCAAATCTCGATTTTGCGCGCGCGGGTATCCGCCTGACCAACCTCATCAAAGGCCATTACGACCATCGCAGCGCCGTAGCGACGCACCAGCCGCGCGTGATGTATAAAGGCGTCAACGCCCTCTTTCATCGAGATGGAGTTGACGATGCCCTTGCCCTGAATGCACTGCAGCCCTTTTTCAATCACCTCCCACTTTGAGGAGTCAATCATGATTGGCACCCGCGCGATGTCTGGCTCACCGGCAATCAAGTTGAGAAAGCGCACCATGGCTGCTTCAGCATCCAGCATGCCTTCATCCATGTTGATATCTATGATTTGCGCGCCGCTTTCTACCTGCTGACGTGCTACATCCAGCGCTTCGTTATATTTCTCTTCTTTGATCAGCCGCTTAAATTTTGCCGAACCCGTAACGTTGGTGCGTTCGCCAACGTTCACAAACAGCGAATCGGCGCCGATATTCAAGGGTTCCAGACCCGACAACCGGCAGGCAACCGGCAACGTTGGCACGGTACGCGGTGCCACACCGTCAACGGCGCGCGCCATGGCGGCAATGTGCTGTGGCGTGGTACCACAGCAGCCGCCAACGATATTCAAAAAGCCCGCCCGTGCCCATTCACCAATCTGTTCTGCCATGATATCGGCATCAAGATCGTATTCACCAAAGGCGTTGGGTAAGCCAGCGTTGGGATGAGCTGTCACATAGCTATCGGCAAGGCGTGACAGATCGGCGACATACTGGCGCAGTTCGTCCGGTCCCAGCGCGCAGTTGAGGCCAAAGGAGAGCGGTTCCGCATGACGCAGGGAGTTATAAAAGGCCTCAGTAGTTTGACCAGACAGCGTACGGCCTGATGCATCAGTGATGGTGCCGGAAATCATCAATGGCAGCGCCACGCCCAACGCTTCCTGTTCGCTCTGAATCGCGAAAATGGCCGCTTTGGCGTTTAACGTGTCAAAAACAGTTTCGATCATAAGGAGATCGGCTCCACCTTCAATCAGCGCGCGTGTTGATTCACGATAGGCGGTTACCAGCTGATTAAACGTGACATTTCGGTAAGCGGGATCGTTAACATCCGGTGAAATGGAACAGGTACGATTGGTTGGACCCAATACGCCTGCCACGTACCGCGGACGATCCGGTGTTTTCGCTGTCCATTCATCAGCACAGGCACGTGCCAGCTTCGCCGCTGTGAAATTTATCTCAGCAGAGAGCGATTCCATATGGTAATCCGCCATCGCAATCGTAGTGGCGTTGAAGGTGTTGGTTTCCAGAATATCAGCGCCCGCGGCCAGATAAGCGTGGTGAATCTCACTGATGATGTCGGGACGCGTCAGAACCAGCAGATCGTTATTGCCCTGCAGGTCGCTTTGCCAGTCAGCAAAACGTGCACCGCGAAAATCCTGTTCTGACAGCTTATAGCTCTGGATCATGGTGCCCATGCCGCCATCAAGCAGCATGATACGTCGGGACAGCTGCTGGCGCAGCGCTTCAATTCTATTGCTCACTGGTAGCCTCACCCGCATCGATCCACTGACAGATCTGTCAGTCAGATATCCTGGCATAATGGTTAATAAGGAGAAAGCGGCAGCACTGTTGACAGACGTTGCCGCTAAAAATAAGCGGATTTACTCCAGGGTAGGATTCATATGGCGCAGATCGTAAGGCGTGATCTGATAAACATAATAGTTGAGCCAGTTGGAGAACAGCAGGTTGCCGTGACTACGCCAGCTGGCACGAGGTGGCAGTTCCGGATTGTCCTGTGGGAAGTAATTCCATGGGATTTCCGGGTGCAGACCCGCCTCATAATCCCGATGATATTCTCCGGAGAGCGTGAGCGCATCATACTCCGGATGACCGGTGACAAACGCCAGGCGCTTGTCTTTGCTGGCAAACAGGTAGGCGCCCGTTTGTTCTGATTCTGCAAAGATCTCCAGATCGGTGTAATCGCGGATCGCGTCAGCGGGAAAATCAGCATAACGCGAATGTGGCGCGAGAAAATTATCATCAAAGCCCCGCGTCAGCAGCGCATGAGGGTGCAATATTTGATGCTCATACACGCCGGAGAGTTTTTTTTCACGCGTCAGTTTGGGAATACCGTAGAGAATATTCAATGCCGCCTGCACCGCCCAACATACAAAGAGTGTTGAGGTGACGTGATCTTTTGCCCAGTGCAATACACGCTGGATCTGCGGCCAGTAAGCGACATCATTGAAATCTACTAACCCCAGCGGGGCGCCGGTCACGATCAGTCCGTCATAGTTATCATGTTGAATATCTTCAAAATTACAGTAGAAATTATTCAGATGCTCGATGGGTGTATTGCGCGATTCGCGACTATCAATCCGCAGCAGTTGAACATCAATCTGCAAAGGCGAGTTAGAGAGCAGGCGTAAGAACTGGTTTTCAGTCTCAATCTTTTTTGGCATCAAATTCAGTACCAGCACCTTCAGCGGGCGGATTTCCTGAAGGCTCGCACGCGACGAAGGCATGACAAAAACATTCTCGTTACGCAGAAAATTAACAGCTGGTAGCTCATCGGGCACCCTGATTGGCATAACCGTTATTCCTCACTCTAACCATTTATACGTTTAGACATCCAGACACCCGAAGATAGCCTGGCGAGAGGTGAAAGTCGAGCGTTCATGCGGTAATTGAAAATGTTTCAGCTTAAAAGAGATAAGCGATGCTACAGGTTCAGTGCTGTTGAGAGTGATGTGAAAGGGTGGGTTTAGGGTTGGGGTTGGGGGTAGGGTCTGGTTCGGGCCCGGGATCCGGGATCGCGCCGCCGGGGCCGCGCAGGCCGGCCGCATTATCGCCGGCCCGCTCCGGCGGGTAAAGCCCCCGCCCGCCGCGGCCGGCCGTCGCCCCGGCAATCCGGAGAGCGCCTTATTTTTTTCCATGGGAAAGGGCCCCGCGCTTTCGCGCGGGGCCCTTCTGGTTTGATGCCTGGCAGTTCCCTACTCTCGCATGGGGAGACCCCACACTACCATCGGCGCTACGGCGTTTCACTTCTGAGTTCGGCATGGGGTCAGGTGGGACCACCGCGCTAGTGCCGCCAGGCAAATTCTGTTCCGGACCCCCCCAAAAAAGGCGGGCCCGATAATCCGGTACGTGCTGAAAATTGAAACCGCGTCACTGCAAAACGCCTGTGGCGTTGTAAGGTTAAGCCTCACGGGTCATTAGTACCGGTTAGCTCAACGCATCGCTGCGCTTACACACCCGGCCTATCAACGTCGTAGTCTTCAACGTCCCTTCAGGAGACTTATAGTCTCAGGGAGAACTCATCTCGGGGCAAGTTTCGCGCTTAGATGCTTTCAGCGCTTATCTTTTCCGCATTTAGCTACCGGGCAGTGCCATTGGCATGACAACCCGAACACCAGTGATGCGTCCACTCCGGTCCTCTCGTACTAGGAGCAGCCCCCCTCAGTTCTCCAGCGCCCACGGCAGATAGGGACCGAACTGTCTCACGACGTTCTAAACCCAGCTCGCGTACCACTTTAAACGGCGAACAGCCGTACCCTTGGGACCTACTTCAGCCCCAGGATGTGATGAGCCGACATCGAGGTGCCAAACACCGCCGTCGATATGAACTCTTGGGCGGTATCAGCCTGTTATCCCCGGAGTACCTTTTATCCGTTGAGCGATGGCCCTTCCATTCAGAACCACCGGATCACTATGACCTGCTTTCGCACCTGCTCGAGCCGTCACTCTCGCAGTCAAGCCAGCTTATGCCATTGCACTAACCTCACGATGTCCGACCGTGATTAGCTGACCTTCGTGCTCCTCCGTTACGCTTTGGGAGGAGACCGCCCCAGTCAAACTACCCACCAGACACTGTCCGCACCCCGGATCACGGGGCCACGTTAGAACATCAAACGTTAAAGGGTGGTATTTCAAGGTTGGCTCCACGCGGACTGGCGTCCGCGCTTCAAAGCCTCCCACCTATCCTACACATCAAGGCTCAATGTTCAGTGTCAAGCTGTAGTAAAGGTTCACGGGGTCTTTCCGTCTTGCCGCGGGTACACTGCATCTTCACAGCGAGTTCAATTTCACTGAGTCTCGGGTGGAGACAGCCTGGCCATCATTACGCCATTCGTGCAGGTCGGAACTTACCCGACAAGGAATTTCGCTACCTTAGGACCGTTATAGTTACGGCCGCCGTTTACCGGGGCTTCGATCAGGAGCTTCTCTTGCGATAACCCCATCAATTAACCTTCCGGCACCGGGCAGGCGTCACACCGTATACGTCCACTTTCGTGTTTGCACAGTGCTGTGTTTTTAATAAACAGTTGCAGCCAGCTGGTATCTTCGACTGGCTTCGGCTCGGGGAGCAAGTCCCTCCACCTACGCGCCAGCGTGCCTTCTCCCGAAGTTACGGCACCATTTTGCCTAGTTCCTTCACCCGAGTTCTCTCAAGCGCCTTGGTATTCTCTACCTGACCACCTGTGTCGGTTTGGGGTACGATTTGATGCTGCCTGATGCTTAGAGGCTTTTCCTGGAAGCAGGGTATCAGTTGCTTCAGCACCGTAGTGCCTCGTCGTCACGCCTCAGTGTTAAAGTGAACCGGATTTGCCTGGAACACACACCTACACGCTTAAACCGGGACAACCGTCGCCCGGCCAACCTAACCTTCTCCGTCCCCCCTTCGCAGCAACACCGAGTACAGGAATATTAACCTGTTTCCCATCGACTACGCCTTTCGGCCTCGCCTTAGGGGTCGACTCACCCTGCTCCGATTAACGTTGAACAGGAACCCTTGGTCTTCCGGCGAGCGGGCTTTTCACCCGCTTTATCGTTACTTATGTCAGCATTCGCACTTCTGATACCTCCAGCAGACCTCACAGTCCACCTTCGACGGCTTACAGAACGCTCCCCTACCCAACAACGCTTGCGCGCCGCTGCCGCAGCTTCGGTGCATGGTTTAGCCCCGTTACATCTTCCGCGCAGGCCGACTCGACCAGTGAGCTATTACGCTTTCTTTAAATGATGGCTGCTTCTAAGCCAACATCCTGGCTGTCTGGGCCTTCCCACATCGTTTCCCACTTAACCATGACTTTGGGACCTTAGCTGGCGGTCTGGGTTGTTTCCCTCTTCACGACGGACGTTAGCACCCGCCGTGTGTCTCCCGTGATAACATTCTTCGGTATTCGCAGTTTGCATCGGGTTGGTAAGCCGGGATGGCCCCCTAGCCGAAACAGTGCTCTACCCCCGAAGATGAGTTCACGAGGCGCTACCTAAATAGCTTTCGGGGAGAACCAGCTATCTCCCGGTTTGATTGGCCTTTCACCCCCAGCCACAGGTCATCCGCTAATTTTTCAACATTAGTCGGTTCGGTCCTCCAGTTAGTGTTACCCAACCTTCAACCTGCCCATGGCTAGATCACCGGGTTTCGGGTCTATACCCTGCAACTTAACGCCCAGTTAAGACTCGGTTTCCCTGCGGCTCCCCTATACGGTTAACCTTGCTACAGAATATAAGTCGCTGACCCATTATACAAAAGGTACGCAGTCACACCACGAAGGTGCTCCCACTGCTTGTACGTACACGGTTTCAGGTTCTGTTTCACTCCCCTCGCCGGGGTTCTTTTCGCCTTTCCCTCACGGTACTGGTTCACTATCGGTCAGTCAGGAGTATTTAGCCTTGGAGGATGGTCCCCCCATATTCAGACAGGATACCACGTGTCCCGCCCTACTCTTCGAACTCACAGCAGGTGCATTTTTGTGTACGGGACTGTCACCCTGTACCGTGCGACTTTCCAGACGCTTCCACTAATGCACAAGCTGATGATGGTTCCGGGCTCCTCCCCGTTCGCTCGCCGCTACTGGGGGAATCTCGGTTGATTTCTTTTCCTCGGGGTACTTAGATGTTTCAGTTCCCCCGGTTCGCCTTGCAGCACTATGTATTCATGCTGCAATGATGCACCTGGGTGCACCGGGTTTCCCCATTCGGGTATCGTCGGCTGTTGCGGTTCATATCACCTTACCGACGCTTATCGCAGATTAGCACGCCCTTCATCGCCTCTGACTGCCTGGGCATCCACCGTGTACGCTTCGTCACTTAACCTCACAACCCACAGGCGTCTCGTAAGACGCTGCGGTCGCAAGCGTGACGCGAACACGCCGCGCTCTGCGCCCCTTATTACGGAGGGACGCGGCGGCGTGTCGTTTCAATTTTCAGCTTGTTCCGGATTGTTAAAGAGCAAATATCACAAAGGACACCCGCGGGCGCACTTCAGGCTATTTTTCAGCGACACCTTTCACCTGTCACCGAGCAGGTGGCGTCCCCTAGGGGATTCGAACCCCTGTTGCCGCCGTGAAAGGGCGGAGTCCTAACCGCTAGACGAAGGGGACACACAAGGTGTCTCGACTTCGCAGCCGTCCTGCTTCTTTACTTTCTATCAGACAATCTGTGTGGACACTGCGCGGGAAGGTATCTTCAGGTAAGGAGGTGATCCAACCGCAGGTTCCCCTACGGTTACCTTGTTACGACTTCACCCCAGTCATGAATCACAAAGTGGTAAGCGCCCTCCCGAAGGTTAAGCTACCTACTTCTTTTGCAACCCACTCCCATGGTGTGACGGGCGGTGTGTACAAGGCCCGGGAACGTATTCACCGTGGCATTCTGATCCACGATTACTAGCGATTCCGACTTCACGGAGTCGAGTTGCAGACTCCGATCCGGACTACGACGCACTTTGTGAGGTCCGCTTGCTCTCGCGAGGTCGCTTCTCTTTGTATGCGCCATTGTAGCACGTGTGTAGCCCTGCTCGTAAGGGCCATGATGACTTGACGTCATCCCCACCTTCCTCCGGTTTATCACCGGCAGTCTCCTTTGAGTTCCCGACCGAATCGCTGGCAACAAAGGATAAGGGTTGCGCTCGTTGCGGGACTTAACCCAACATTTCACAACACGAGCTGACGACAGCCATGCAGCACCTGTCTCACGGTTCCCGAAGGCACTAAGGCATCTCTGCCGAATTCCGTGGATGTCAAGAGCAGGTAAGGTTCTTCGCGTTGCATCGAATTAAACCACATGCTCCACCGCTTGTGCGGGCCCCCGTCAATTCATTTGAGTTTTAACCTTGCGGCCGTACTCCCCAGGCGGTCGACTTAACGCGTTAGCTCCGGAAGCCACGAGTCATGCTCACAGCCTCCAAGTCGACATCGTTTACGGCGTGGACTACCAGGGTATCTAATCCTGTTTGCTCCCCACGCTTTCGCACCTGAGCGTCAGTCTTTGTCCAGGGGGCCGCCTTCGCCACCGGTATTCCTCCAGATCTCTACGCATTTCACCGCTACACCTGGAATTCTACCCCCCTCTACAAGACTCAAGCCTGCCAGTTTCAAATGCAGTTCCCAGGTTAAGCCCGGGGATTTCACATCTGACTTAACAGACCGCCTGCGTGCGCTTTACGCCCAGTAATTCCGATTAACGCTTGCACCCTCCGTATTACCGCGGCTGCTGGCACGGAGTTAGCCGGTGCTTCTTCTGCGGGTAACGTCAATGAACGAGGTTATTAACCTCGTCCCCTTCCTCCCCGCTGAAAGTACTTTACAACCCGAAGGCCTTCTTCATACACGCGGCATGGCTGCATCAGGCTTGCGCCCATTGTGCAATATTCCCCACTGCTGCCTCCCGTAGGAGTCTGGACCGTGTCTCAGTTCCAGTGTGGCTGGTCATCCTCTCAGACCAGCTAGGGATCGTCGCCTAGGTGAGCCGTTACCCCACCTACTAGCTAATCCCATCTGGGTTCATCCGATGGTGTGAGGCCCGAAGGTCCCCCACTTTGGTCTTGCGACGTTATGCGGTATTAGCCACCGTTTCCAGTGGTTATCCCCCTCCATCGGGCAGATCCCCAGACATTACTCACCCGTCCGCCACTCGTCACCCGAAGAGCAAGCTCTTCTGTGCTACCGTTCGACTTGCATGTGTTAGGCCTGCCGCCAGCGTTCAATCTGAGCCATGATCAAACTCTTCAATTAAAAGTTCGATTTGCTTCAACTCGTGAAGCGATGCTCAAGGAAAACGTCGTAATGAATTTCAATACGTGTTCACTCTTAAGACTTGATATTTTTTTGCGTCCGGAGACGCTTGATATCAATCCTGCGAGTGCCCACACAGATTGTCTGATAAATTGTTAAAGAGCAGCGCAACCGGCGGGTTAACCGTCCGTTGCGAGGTGGCGTATATTACGCTTTCCTCCTTCGGAGTCAATCCCTTTTCTCAGGATTTTTTCCGGCGGTTCAGAACTTCCTGAACCTCCCACACACTGGAGAGTTTCCTCATCCTGCACACCGTGCTGTGTAAGCCGTTGTGCCGTGTCGTTGGATGCGCATTATAGGGAGTTCGCGCCGCGCGGCAACCGCTAATTTGCATAAAATCGATCGTTTGCTGCATTCCACAGCAAAAGGCCGCCTTATACGCAGTTATGCACAAATTTATCCACAATGCCCGACGCAGAGTAATTTTGACGAGCATCGCGCAAACGTTTTCGCTACAATGCCCGCGCAAATTGGCCGCCCCTATTGGGGCGTTACCTGAAGCTTTTGTTTCTTTATAGAGAGAAGAAATGCAGGCTTGATGTAACGCTCTTTACTTGCGAACCAAAGCCAAGGGATAAAACCACCATGCAACAACCTCGTCCTGTCCGCCGTGCGCTACTCAGCGTCTCTGATAAAGCCGGTATCCTCGAATTCGCTCAGGCACTTTGCAGCCGCGGTGTTGAACTTCTCTCTACCGGCGGCACTGCTCGCTTGTTGGCTGATGCTGGCCTTCCGGTTACTGAAGTTTCTGACTACACCGGTTTTCCAGAAATGATGGATGGCCGGGTGAAAACGCTGCATCCGAAAGTGCATGGTGGCATTTTGGGCCGTCGCGGCCAGGATGATGCCATCATGGCAGAGCATCAGATTGCGCCAATTGATATGGTTGTCGTCAATCTCTACCCTTTTGCAGAAACCGTTGCACGCGAAGGTTGCTCGCTGGAAGACGCCGTTGAGAATATCGATATTGGCGGGCCAACCATGGTGCGCTCTGCCGCCAAGAATCACAAAGATGTGGCGATCGTAGTGAAGAGCAGTGATTACGAAGCCATCATCGCAGAGATGGATACCAACAATAACTCGCTACAGCTGGTGACGCGTTTTGATTTGGCGATCAAAGCTTTTGAGCACACCGCCGCTTACGACAGCATGATCGCTAACTACTTTGGCAGCATGGTGCCTGCCTATCACGGCGACTCAGCGGAACCTGCGGGTCGCTTCCCGCGCACGCTTAACCTCAACTTCATCAAAAAGCAGGATATGCGTTACGGTGAGAACAGCCATCAGGACGCGGCCTTCTATATAGAAGAGAACGTCACGGAAGCCTCAGTGGCTACCGCACGTCAGGTTCAGGGCAAGGCGCTCTCTTATAACAACATTGCTGACACCGATGCTGCTCTTGAATGTGTGAAAGAATTTGATGAGCCCGCCTGCGTTATCGTTAAACACGCTAACCCCTGCGGCGTAGCCATCGGCGAGAGTCTGCTCAATGCCTATGAGCGTGCATGGAAAACCGATCCTACTTCAGCCTTTGGCGGCATTATCGCGTTCAACCGCGAGCTGGATGAAGCAACAGCCCAGGCAATTGTTAGCCGTCAGTTCGTTGAAGTGATCATTGTGCCAGCGGCCAGTGAAGCTGCTTTAGCCATTACCGCCACCAAGCAGAACGTTCGCGTTCTGATTTGCGGTCAGTGGCAGGCGCGCCAGCATGGCCTCGATTTCAAACGCGTCAACGGCGGTCTGCTGGTTCAGGATCGCGATCTTGGCATGGTGGATGAGAGCCAGCTGCGCGTGGTTAGCCAGCGTCAGCCCACCGAGCAGGAACTGCGTGATGCGCTGTTCTGCTGGAAAGTGGCCAAATTCGTTAAATCCAACGCGATTGTTTACGCGCGCGATAAGATGACCATCGGCATTGGTGCCGGTCAGATGAGCCGCGTGTACTCGGCTAAAATTGCCGGTATCAAAGCCGGCGATGAGGGGCTGGAGGTAAAAGGTTCGGCGATGGCATCTGACGCCTTCTTCCCGTTCCGCGATGGTATTGATGCCGCCGCCGCCGTGGGTATCACCTGTGTGATCCAGCCTGGCGGTTCAATCCGCGATGAAGAGATCATTGCCGCTGCCAACGAACACGGCATCGCGATGATCTTCACCGATATGCGTCACTTCCGTCATTAATCAGCAGGAGAACCGAACGATGAAAATTCTGGTCATTGGCAACGGCGGACGTGAACACGCGCTGGCATGGAAGGCGGCTCAGTCGCCGCTGGCGACAACCGTTTATGTCGCGCCCGGTAATGCCGGTACGGCGCTGGAACCTGCGCTGCAAAATGTGGATATCAGCCCAACCGATATTCATGGCCTGCTGCGATTCGCACAGAGCGAAAATATCGACTTAACGATTGTGGGTCCGGAAGCCCCGCTGGTGATTGGCGTAGTTGACGCCTTTCGCACTGCCGGTCTGAAAATTTTTGGCCCCACGCAGGCCGCTGCACAGCTAGAGGGATCGAAAGCCTTTACCAAAGACTTTCTGGCACGCCATCACATTCCCAGCGCGGAATACCAGAACTTCACTGCGGTTGAACCTGCCCTGGCTTATCTGCGGGAAAAAGGCGCGCCGATTGTGATAAAGGCCGATGGTCTCGCGGCGGGCAAAGGCGTGATTGTGGCGATGACGCTGGAGGAAGCGGAAGCTGCCGTAGAAGATATGCTGGCGGGCAATGCTTTTGGCAATGCGGGCCATCGCATCGTGATTGAAGAGTTTCTGACCGGCGAAGAAGCCAGCTTTATCGTTATGGTGGATGGCGAAAACGTTCTGCCAATGGCCACCAGCCAGGATCATAAACGCGTAGGCGATGGTGATACCGGCCCTAAT
This sequence comes from Duffyella gerundensis, assembly GCF_001517405.1. NCBI lineage: Bacteria > Pseudomonadati > Pseudomonadota > Gammaproteobacteria > Enterobacterales > Erwiniaceae > Duffyella > Duffyella gerundensis. The sequence continues at coordinate 3,503,744 of NZ_LN907827.1, forward strand.
ACCGGCGGCATGGGCGCCTATTCACCTGCTCCGGTCGTCACTGATGAGATTCATCAACGCGTAATGGATCAGGTTATCTGGCCAACGGTGCGCGGCATGGCAGCCGAAGGCAACGTCTATACCGGCTTTCTCTATGCGGGCCTGATGATCGATGATGAGGGGCAACCCAAAGTCATTGAGTTTAACTGCCGCTTTGGCGATCCGGAAACGCAGCCCATTATGTTGCGTATGCAGTCGGATCTGGTTGAGCTGTGCTTGGCGGGCTGCGAAGGCACGCTGGATCAGCAGGATTCACAATGGGATCCGCGTCCGGCATTGGGCATCGTGCTGGCCGCAGGCGGCTATCCCGGCGATTATCAGACCGGTCTGCAGATTCATGGCCTGCCTCTGGAACAGCCAGACGACCGCAAAGTGTTTCATGCCGGCACCAAAATGCAGGGCGATGTGGTGGTTACCAATGGCGGGCGCGTCTTGTGCGTCACGGCGTTAGGTGACGATGTTGCCGATGCGCAGCAGCGTGCTCGCGAACTGGTGAAAGACATTTCATGGACCGGCAGCTTCAGCCGCAGCGATATCGGCTGGCGCGCAATCGATCGTAAGTAGCTTGTATTCGGCAGGGGCACACGGTGTCCCTGCTGTTAAAAGGTTGCCTCTCGCGGTTGCCACTGGCAATCATCGGCCTGCCCCTGCAACAACAATTCATTGCCATCTGGTCCTTCCAGCCACGCTAGCATCGTCGCCTGTTTGTCACGCATCCACATCTGGCTGATACGCTGGCGCGTTGCGGCATCGAAGTCCGGCGTTAAAATAGTCCCTTCACAGCTTTGTACACGGCCATCGCCCAGCCAGTGTCCCTGATGCAACATAATCCGGCCTGCCAGCAGTGCGTCACTGATATCGCGCATCCGACCAGCATCGAACTGATAGAGCGCCACCGTTTCGTCACTGACCGCTTGCCGCTGCCCCGCTAGCTGGCGCTGCATAAAGCTCAGCTTACCCTCGGCGTTAAAGCGCAACGTCACATCATCCGGCTGATCGCCTTTTACCTGGCGCGCAATGCTCATCAGCTTTCCGTCCACCCAGTTGTAATGCGTCACGTCTGCCGTTCCACCGCTAAATGGGGTAAAGACAGTCATCATGTGTACGCTGTCACGATCGCTGTTTTTGCGCCAGATGCGGACAACACCGCGATCGGCAAGATAGCCGCTGGCCGTAAAATCGGGAAGAGAAGAGTGAGAGCTGCAGCCAACAAGCAGAACGCTCAATATGAGGGTGAGGATTTTCATAGGGTCCCGCGGACGAGAGCGATGCTGGATATAAGGAATCAGGTTTATCAGGAGGAGAAAACAAAAGGGCTTTTAAGCCCCTCTGTTTAAACCTTTTACTACTACAAAACTTACTTAACAGCGTCTTTCAGTGCTTTACCAGATACGAACGCTGGTACGTTTGCAGCAGCAATTTTGATTTCATTGCCAGTCTGCGGGTTGCGGCCAGTACGCTCAGCACGATGGTTAACCTTAAAAGTACCAAAACCAACCAGTTGTACAGCATCACCATCTTTAAGAGACTCAGTAATCGCTGCCAAAGTGGATTCCAGAGCTGCTTTAGCCTGGGCTTTTGACAGATCCGCTTTGTCTGCAATTACATCGATCAGTTGAGTCTTGTTCATAAGTTATCCTTACAGTGTATTTATCGCTTGCTAAGCATCAAGTGCGAGGGAAAAGCCAACGGCTGGCACTCTTCAGCCTGCGCGCACCGATAGCCACATTTTTCAGCCCCCCAAATGTAGACCAGACGGGGGGCGAATGTGAAGCCTTTAGGCGCGACAAATCAGGCCTGGAGTCACGTTTTATCGCCTTACTGCTGAATTTTTATACCGATGTTGCTGAATCCGTCTTCCCGCAGGTCTGAACGTAATCCTTTTATCAATTCCACGTCGCGTTCTTCACAGGCGGCAAGCAGGCGAAATATCTCCCATTGCGCGTCCCATTCGTCGATGACGCCTTGATTATCTTTTAACTCATCATCGGACATTTCCTGTCCGGATTGGGTCATTTCCAGCATCGCCACGGTAGTGATTGAGGTCTCGCTGACTTCGATCGCCCGATCCAGCGTGTCGCCACTCAGCAGCGCATGCACCGTTTCACTCAGAGCAACACAGGCATCGATAGCGGGATAAACGCCATACACATCGAAATCATCGCCGTTGGGGATCGCCTCTTCGAATTTCTCCAGCTGGCTGTCGAAATTGATTTTGGCATCTTTTACCGTCAATGACTCCCACACCAGATCGAGCAGACGACGATAAAGCTGAGCATCGGCAAAACCGGTCTGCTGATGAAACGCCCAGTAGTTGGGATACATACGTTCACACAAACAGGCCATAAACGTCATATGCTGCCAGCTTTCTAACTTCTCCAGCCGCAGATGAATTGGGTTACGTAACATGGGGCAATCTCTTGGTGATTTTTCTGCCGGCAGTGTACAGCAAAAGCGGCATTAAGGCTGCTGTTGCCAGCGAACAAAGGCCGGTCGACGTGACGCCACCGCATCTGCCCAGCGCGTCGGTTCGGGCAGGCGATATCCGCCCATGCAGCGTTCAACCCACTCCAGCGCGGTATCGGTGCTAACGCGATGGCCGGTCGAGACAAACAGTGGATTGCAGCGCTTTTTGCTGCGCCATACCCAGGCCAGCTGCTCACCTTTGTCCATCAGCGGCTGGCGAGCGCCAGGCTCTTCCGACAGGTCAGCAAACTTACCGCATAACCGACGCTTCGCCACGCCAATGGTCGGGACATCCACCATCAGACCAAAATGGCTGGCAACCCCGAGTCGACGCGGATGGGAAATGCCATGGCCATCTACAAACAGCAGATCCGGATGCTGATCGAGCTGCTGCCATGCTGCCAGTAAGGCCGGATATTCGCGGAACGAGAGGAAGCCAGGAATGTAGGGCATCGTTGTGGCTACGCGCGCCACCGTGTGCGCCACCAGCTTCATTGAGGGATACTCCAGCAGCACCAGCGCGGCGCGCGTCACGTCGCCTCCCTCTTCAAAACCAACGTCGGCACCGCCGATTAAACGGGGTGGCATAACCTCAAAGTCATCATGCCGCACAACCTGCGCAGCACGTTCAATTTGTTCGGCGCGTAAAGCCTGTATATCCACGGTTACTCCTGATGATATTTTCGCGACAGCTTATGCACTGCCTCGACAAAAACGCCGGCATGTTCTGGTGGTACATCCTGATGAATACCATGGCCCAGGTTAAAGACATGCCCGTTGCCGTTGCCAAATCCCTGCAAAATAGTTTCCACTTCCTGCTCAATCCGTGCAGGCGGTGCATAAAGCATAGAAGGATCCATATTGCCCTGCAGCGCAACCTTGTCGCCTACGCGGCGGCGCGCATCAGCAATATCCATCGTCCAGTCCAGCCCCAGCGCATCACAGCCGGTGGCTGCCATCGCTTCCAGCCATTGATTACCACCTTTGGTGAACAGCGTGACGGGCACACGGCGCCCCTCATTTTCGCGTTGCAGACCATCGACAATTTTGTGCATGTAATGCAGTGAGAACTCAAGGTAGTCACGGCCGGTGAGCACGCCGCCCCAGGTATCGAAAATCATCACCGACTGGGCGCCAGCGCGGATCTGCGCGTTGAGGTAAAGGGTGACGCTGTCAGCCAGCTTGTCGAGCATCGCGTGCAGCGTGGTCGGCTCGGCATACATCATTTTCTTGAGTTTGGTAAACGCCTTGCTGCTCCCGCCTTCCACCATATAGGTAGCCAACGTCCACGGGCTGCCGGAAAAGCCAATCAGCGGCACCTCGCCCTGCAGATTTTTGCGAATGGTGCGCACGGCATTCATGACGTAGCCCAGTTCCTGTTCAGGATCGGGAATCGGCAGTTTATCAACGTCGGCACGACAGGTAATCGGAGAGGAGAAACGCGGGCCTTCACCTGCCTCAAAATAGAGCCCTAATCCCATGGCATCCGGAATCGTCAGGATATCGGAGAACAGAATCGCGGCGTCCAGCGGATAACGCCGCAGCGGCTGCAGCGTCACCTCACAGGCGAGTTCGGCATTTTTACACAGCGACATAAAATCGCCTGCGATGGCGCGCGTCGCTTTATACTCCGGCAAATAGCGGCCTGCCTGGCGCATCATCCAGACCGGCGTGACGTCTACAGGCTGGCGCAACAAGGCGCGCAGATAACGATCGTTCTTCAATTCACTCATGGCTAAAATCTCTTAAAAACAGGCGCGCAGTGTAGCATTCATTCTGCTTCTGCGCGGCACAGGGCAACGGTATCTTCAATGAGCCGACGCGCGACGGTGCCTGCTGGCGGCAACAACGGCAGCTGGTCATAACGGAACCAGTCGGCATCCAGTAACTCTTTTTTATCGGGCTGCAGATCGCCGCTGTCGTAGTCCGCCATAAAGGCCACCATCAATGACTGCGGGAAAGGCCAGGGTTGTGACGTGACATAACGTACGTTTTTCACCTTCACGTTGCTCTCTTCCATCACTTCGCGCGCCACCGTCTGCTCCAGGGTCTCCCCGACTTCGACAAATCCGGCAAGCACGGTATAAATATTGCTGCGATGGCGGGCGTGATGCGCCAGCAGAATGCGATCGCCGCGGCGGATCGCCACGATAATGCAGGGCGCAATCTGCGGATAGTAGCGCTGGCGGCAATGCGGACAGAGTGCCGCAAACTCGCGGGTGCTGAGATTCATTTCATGACCGCAGTAACCACACCAGCGATGTGAGCGATAAAACTCCGCCAGCTGCACTCCGCGCCCGGCCAGCTGGAACAGTCCCACATCCAGATCGATTAGCTGCCTGACCGACATCATGTGCTCGTCGCGGTTTTCACGAATTAGCCACACCGTTTCGCCCTGCCATTCGCCTACTGGCATCGCCTGTGCGCCGACCAGAGCAAATTTTTCCGCCGATCCGTACGGTAATTCGCCATCAGGTAACCAAAGTTTGTTTTCATGGCTGACAATCCACCAGCCTGCGTCTACGCTTGAGATCTCATGTTGCATAAATAATGGTTATCCTTCGCTTTTACTGGCACTCTGAAGAAGTTGCAGGACCAAATGCATTGAAACTATAACTCACACGGAGTCAATTATGCTCAACCAGTTAAATCTCCTGACAGAGCGCGTAGGTGGAAGTAACGAACTGGTAGATTTTTGGCTGAATGCTCGCCGCCAGCTCCTCGTTACGTATTACCAAACGGTAGGGATCAAGCCTGGCAAATCGCCGCTGACCGTACTGGATGAAAAAGCGCTGGATAATTTTTGCCAAAATTTAGTCGATTATCTGTCGACCGGCCATTTCAGCGTATATGAGCGCATTATTGATGACGTTGAAGGCACCAGCCCTCTTAACGCCGCCGCGCAAATCTACCCGGCGCTGCAGCTGAATACTGAACGTCTGATGGCGATTTACGATACGCATCTTGAAAATGCCATCGATGATGATAACTACATCGCTTTCCAACAGGCACTGTCTGAAGTTGGCGAAATCCTCGAAGCTCGTTTTACGCTGGAAGATACGCTGATTCAGTTAGCGTCTGAGACCAATCTTGTTCATGCGCCTGTGGCTAACGACGAAGTTATCGCGCGCCCGGCATAAGGTTGATCTTGTAGTTTGAAAATGGCCTCATTATGCTAATGGGGCTTTTTTGTACCACGCAACTGTGGTTGCGCCGTGATGGCTGAGCATCGCCATTGCTTCTTCTTGTCGGAGTGCCTTAGGGCTGAGACCGTTTATTCGGGATCCGCGGAACCTGATCAGGTTAGAACCTGCGAAGGGAACAAGAGTAAATCTACTCAGAACGGCATTGTGCCGTCTGTACAGACATCGTCTGTTACTCCTTCCGAACTCCGGACAAGCAAATTCCTCATCTGAAATGGAACCTTGCTATGTCTGTTACACCATCCAATCGCCGTGAACAACGCGCGCATGCTCAGCAGTTTATTGACTCCCTGCAGGGCACCGCTTTTCCTAATTCTCGCCGCATCTGGCTGATCGGTAGCCAACCCGATATTCGCGTACCTTTGCGCGAAATTCAGGTCAGTCCTACCTTAATCAGCGGCGACAGCGCGACGCCGCGCTATGAAGCCAACGAAGCCATTCCTGTTTACGATACTGCCGGGCCCTATGGCGATCCACTGGCGGAGATTGATGTGCGCCGCGGTCTGCCGCGCATACGTGACGGTTGGATAGCTCAACGTGACGACAGTGAAACCATTAGTCAGCTCAGCTCGGGTTACACGCAGCAACGTCTGGCCGATGAAGGGCTCGATCATCTGCGCTTTGAGCATCTGCCGCAGCCACGCAGAGCCAAAGCAGGCAAGTGTGTTACCCAGCTTCACTATGCGCGCCAGGGCACCATCACCCCGGAAATGGAGTTTATCGCCCTGCGCGAAAACATGGGCCGCGAACGTATTCGCGGTGATGTGCTGCGCCAGCAGCATGCAGGCAACGCCTTTGGTGCCGAATTGCCGGAAAATATTACCGCCGAATTTGTACGTCAGGAAGTTGCCGCCGGCCGGGCGATTATTCCGGCCAACATTAACCATCCGGAATCAGAGCCGATGATCATTGGCCGTAATTTTCTGGTGAAAATCAACGCCAACATCGGTAACTCTGCGGTGACCTCTTCCATTGAAGAGGAGGTGGAGAAGCTGGTCTGGTCAACGCGCTGGGGGGCCGATACGGTGATGGATCTCTCCACCGGCCGTTATATTCATGAAACGCGCGAATGGATTTTACGCAACAGCCCGGTGCCGATCGGTACCGTGCCGATTTATCAGGCGCTGGAAAAAGTGCATGGCATAGCGGAAAACCTTAACTGGGCGATTTTTCGCGATACGCTACTGGAACAGGCTGAACAAGGCGTCGACTATTTCACTATTCACGCTGGCGTGCTGCTGCGCTATGTGCCGATGACCGCAAAACGGCTTACCGGTATCGTTTCACGTGGCGGCTCAATTATGGCGAAATGGTGCCTGTCTCATCATCAGGAAAGTTTTCTTTATCAACATTTTCGCGACATCTGTGAAATCTGTGCCGCGTACGATATCTCGCTTTCGCTCGGCGACGGGCTGCGCCCCGGCTCGATTCAGGATGCCAATGATGAAGCGCAGTTTGCCGAGTTGCGGACGTTGGGCGAGCTAACCCGTATCGCCTGGGAATATGATGTGCAGGTGATGATTGAAGGCCCGGGACATATTCCAATGCACATGATCCGTCGTAATATGACCGAGCAGCTGGAACATTGCCACGAGGCCCCCTTTTATACGCTGGGCCCGCTGACCACGGATATTGCGCCCGGCTATGATCACTTCACCTCAGGCATTGGCGCGGCGATGATTGGCTGGTTCGGCTGCGCGATGCTCTGCTACGTGACGCCAAAAGAGCACCTCGGCCTGCCCAACAAAGAAGATGTGAAACAGGGTTTGATTACTTACAAGATCGCCGCGCACGCTGCCGATCTGGCTAAAGGGCATCCCGGCGCGCAGATCCGCGACAATGCGATGTCGAAGGCACGCTTTGAATTCCGTTGGGAAGATCAGTTCAATCTTGCGCTTGATCCGCATACCGCGCGTGCTTATCACGATGAAACGCTGCCGCAGGAATCGAACAAAGTCGCGCACTTCTGTTCTATGTGCGGCCCCAAATTCTGCTCAATGAAAATTACGCAGGAAGTGCGTGACTATGCGGCGAAACAGGCAGCCGCCCAGCCGATTGATGTTGGCATAATGCCGCGCGGTGATGACATTCACCCGCCAGTGGGCGCGATTAACGAGGAGAAACTGTGATGCTACCCTTCCCTGCTACCGCGCCGCGCCTCGGCCTCTATCCGGTTGTGGATAGCGTTGAGTGGATCGAGCGCCTGCTTTCAGCTGGCGTACGAACGATCCAGCTACGCATCAAGGATCGTTCGTCGATCGACGTTGAGCCTGCAATCGTTGCCGCTATTGCGCTGGGCAAAAAATATGCAGCCCGCCTGTTCATCAATGATTACTGGCAGCTGGCGATCGAGCATCAAGCTTATGGCGTTCATCTTGGTCAGGAGGATCTTGAGGTTGCCGACCTGCAAGCCATTCAGCAGGCCGGTTTGCGGCTCGGGATCTCCACGCATGATGATGCTGAGCTGGATCGTGCGCTGGCGCTGCGTCCGTCTTACATTGCGTTAGGGCATATTTTTCCTACCCAAACTAAAGCGATGCCCTCAGCGCCGCAAGGCATTAGCGAGCTGCAGCGCCATCTGGCTCGGCTGGGAGAGATGCCAACGGTGGCGATCGGCGGAATATCACTGGCGCGCGCGCCGGAGGTATTGGCGACCGGGGTGGGCAGCATTGCCGTCGTCAGTGCCATCACGCAGGCCGCTGACTGGCGTCTGGCCACCGCCGAACTGCTGGCACTGGCGGAACCGGATCAACGCTGAGATATAGCAAGAACGGAACGCGCCTCGTGCTCTGCCTGTTAGCAGCTGTCACGAGGCGCGGTATTTTTCGACACGCCTCGTAGCAGCAAGGTTTACTGCTCGAACGCCGTATCTCTGACGATTACAGTGCGCCTGTCGAACAAGCCTGTTTGACCAGGGCCAGTTGTTTCTCCTCTCTGGCCCTGCCTTCCCACCGCTATTCTGTCGATAATGCCGGCAATGCATCTACGGCACAGGCTGCCATCGCGTGCTCCACGGCGGCACCCAGAACAGCCAGCGCCTGCTCGGCTCGATGATCCATCGGTAACGCAAAATTAAGGCGCAGGCAGTTACGGTATTTCCCGGAAGCGGAAAATAGCGAGCCCACCGCTACCTGCAATCTTGATTCGCTAAGCGTCCGGTTCAACCGTACAGCATCAAACGGCTCCGGCAATTCAATCCACATCAGGAAGCCACCAGCGGGACGCGAAACACAGATGCCGCAGGGAAAGTAGTGGCGTACCCAACAATTTAGCGTCTCGTAATTGCGCTGGTAGATCTGACGCATACGGCGCAGGTGCGGTAAATAGTGTCCCTGGCGAATAAACTCAGCCACCGCCATTTGCGTCTGCGTGGCAGTAGAGCCGGTGGCGATGTATTTCATATGGATAACGCGATCGCGATAGCGCCCCGGCGCCACCCAGCCTACCCGCAGTCCCGGCGCCAGGGTTTTGGAAATCGAACTGCAAAGCAGCACGCGGCCATCGAGATCCCAGGATTTCAGGCTCCGTGGCCGCGGATACTCCCAGGTCAGTTCGCCATAAACATCGTCTTCGATGATGGCAGCATCGTAGCGTTGCGCCAGCGACAGCAGCGCTTTCTTACGATGCTCCGGCATGATAAAACCCAGCGGATTATTGATATTGGGCACCACAATAATCGCCTTCACCGGCCACTGCTCAAAAGCGAGTTCCAGCGCTTCGAGGCTAATACCGGTGGCGGAATCCGTTGGGATTTCGATAACCCGAATGCCAAAGCCGCGCAGCGTTTGCAGCGTACCGTGAAATGCAGGTGATTCAACGGCGATAATATCGCCTGGCTGGCAAACCGCCCGTACCGATACCGAGAGGGCTTCATGACAGCCGGTGGTGATAACAATGTCGTCTGCGCTGAGCTGACAGCCACTGTCAATGGCGAGGCGTGCAACCTGTTCGCGCAGCGCAGGCAGGCCCTGTAACGTATCGTAGTTAAGCAGACGCGGATCCTGCTTTTGTGCCAGCCGTGCCATGATTTTCCACAGCGGCTTCAATGTCGGCTGGGTGACATCCGGCATGCCACTGCCCATCTGCAAAATATCTTCTTCCTGCCGGCTGTTCAGAAGATCCAGCACGGCATCCCATTGCGTAATTTCTACCGGGCGCTGAGCGGGCCGGGTCATCGCTGGCAGCGGCGGCGTAGCTTTGTGCAGGCTGACAAAGTAACCCGAGCGCGGTTGCGGCGTAATCATCTGCTTCTCCTCCAGCAGATGATAAGCCTGCTGTACGGTGCTGATACTGACGCCATGTTCAGCACTTAATATCCGCACGGACGGTAAGCGCTCACCGCTACGATACAGGCCCTGCTCGATGCGCCGGGCCAACAACGCTGCCAGCGTTTGATAACGTGTCACGATAGATTTCTCCGTTCTTTCGCCAGACCAGTACAGATGGCGCCCGTTTTCATCATTCAGATCTAATTTGGCCCAATCTGTATGTTAATAAAAGGTGTTTTTTGCATCTGTATTGCCAGCGGTGTCGGGATGACAATGTGCTCAGTAACTTACTGAGGAGGCAATAATGGAAGCGGGCGAAAACAGATGTGGCAAACTGATGGGCTTGTGTAGCGTGTTTACCTTGGGAAAGGTAATCGTTAACGGTATACGCAGCAGAATTTTACGTTATCAGACACGGCGAATTCTCAGTCGTCTGACTGACAGTGCGCTAAAAGATATCGGCGTCACGCGCGACGATCTCAGAAAATATTGATGCTGTTTTTCTGGCATAAAAAAACCGCTCCGAAGAGCGGTTTTTATTTATCAGCGTATCAACGATGATTAATCGTCTTTACCGCCAAGGCCTGCGTTCAGCAGCTCTGCCAGGCTGGCAGATGCTTCGTCAGCAGTAACCTGCGGCGCAGCAGGTGCTTCGCCATGCAAACGACGACGCATGCGCTCCTGATGGTAAGCATAACCGGTACCGGCCGGGATCAGACGACCCACGATAACGTTCTCTTTCAGGCCGCGCAGTTCATCGCGCTTGCCTGCTACAGCAGCTTCGGTCAGGACACGCGTGGTCTCCTGGAACGATGCTGCAGAGATGAACGATTCGGTTGCCAGCGACGCTTTGGTAATACCAAGCAGATCGCGTGCAAAGGTCGCGCCGACTTTGCCGTTCGCTTCCAGATCGCGGTTAGCAATCTTGATGCGAGAGAACTCCGCCTGCTCACCGTCGAGGAACTCGGTGCTGCCTGAGCTCACGATGGTCGCTTTACGCAGCATCTGACGTACGATGACTTCGATGTGTTTATCGTTAATCTTAACGCCTTGCAGACGGTAAACTTCCTGCACTTCGTTAGTGATGTAACGGGTCACAGCATGGACGCCACGCAGACGCAGAATGTCATGCGGAGATTCCGGACCGTCGGAAACCACGTCACCGCGTTCCACACGCTCACCTTCAAACACGTTGAGCTGACGCCATTTTGGAATCATCTCTTCGTAAGCTTCGCTGCCGTCAATCGGGGTGATAACCAGACGACGTTTGCCTTTGGTCTCTTTACCGAACGAGATGATCCCGCTGATTTCAGCAAGGATAGCAGGCTCTTTCGGACGACGCGCTTCGAACAGATCGGCAACGCGTGGCAGACCACCGGTAATATCTTTGGTACCGCCAGATTCCTGTGGCACACGCGCCAGCGTATCACCGGAGCTGATTTTCACACCATCTTCCAGCTGAACAATCGCTTTACCTGGCAGGAAGTACTGAGCAGGCATATCGCTGCCTGGGATCAATACATCGTTACCGTTGGCATCAACGATTTTCAGTGCAGGACGCAGATCTTTACCACCTGCGGTACGTTCAGCACTGTCCAGCACCACCAGCGATGACAGACCGGTTAATTCATCAGTCTGACGCGTAATGGTTTGACCGTCGATCATGTCAGTGAAACGGATGAAACCGCTCACTTCGGTGATAACCGGCATGGTATGCGGATCCCAGTTTGCAACGGTTTCGCCCGCGGCAACTTGTTCACCATCACCTTTCGCCATGGCTGCACCGTAAGGAACTTTATAGCTCTCTTTAGTACGGCCAAATTCATCGATCATTTTCAGTTCGACGTTACGCGAGGTGATCACCAGCTTACCGGCCGAGTTCGTTACCGACTTGGCGTTGGTCAGCTTGATGGTACCTTTGTTTTTCACCTGGATGCTGGATTCAGCAGCCGCACGCGATGCCGCACCACCAATGTGGAACGTACGCATGGTCAGCTGCGTACCCGGCTCACCGATGGACTGTGCAGCGATAACGCCGATGGCCTCACCTTTGTTGATGATGTGACCACGTGCCAGATCGCGACCATAGCAGTGAGCACACACACCAAAGTCGGTTTCACAACCTACTACGGAGCGTACTTTCACGCTGTCCACTGAGTTCTCTTCCAGCAGGTCACACATGTGCTCATGCAGCAGCGTGTTGCGTGGAACCAGAATATCAGCGGTGCCGGGTTTCAGCACATCTTCAGCGGTAACACGACCCAGTACGCGCTCGCGCAGTGGTTCTTTAACGTCACCCCCTTCGATTACCGGCGTCATCAGGATACCTTCGTGGGTACCACAGTCGTCTTCGGTAACAACCAGATCCTGTGCAACGTCAACCAGACGACGCGTCAGATAACCGGAGTTCGCCGTTTTTAGTGCGGTATCCGCAAGGCCTTTACGCGCACCGTGCGTCGAGATGAAGTACTGAAGTACGTTCAAACCTTCACGGAAGTTTGCGGTAATTGGCGTCTCGATGATGGAACCATCTGGTTTCGCCATCAGACCACGCATACCGGCCAGCTGACGAATCTGCGCAGCAGAACCACGCGCACCGGAGTCGGCCATCATAAAGATACTGTTGAAGGAAACCTGGCGCTCTTCTACACCGTCACGGTTGATGACCAGTTCAGTAGAGAGGTTTTCCATCATCGCTTTCGCTACGCGTTCGTTAGCGGCAGCCCAGATATCGATAACTTTGTTATAGCGTTCGCCAGCGGTAACCAGACCCGACTGGAACTGCTCCTGAATCTCAGCAACTTCCGCTTCCGCTTCGCTGATGATTTCTACTTTTTTGGCCGGGATAACCATGTCATCGATACCAACAGACGCACCTGAACGGGCCGCATAAGCGAAACCGGTGTACATGGTCTGGTCAGCAAAAATAACGGTCGGCTTCAGGCCCAGAATGCGGTAACAGGTGTTCAGCATTTTGGAGATCGCTTTCTTACCCAGCGCCTGGTTGACGATGGAGTAAGGCAGACCTTTAGGCACGATCATCCACAGAATGGCACGGCCAATCGTGGTATCGATGATGCTGGTTTTAGCAACCCACTCTTCCTGCTCGTTCTTCTCGTGTTCGGTAATACGCACCTTAACGCGAGCGTGCAGAGAAGCCAGGCCAGCGCGGTAAACACGCTCAGCTTCTTTCGGGCCGGTCAGCACCATGCCTTCGCCTTTGGCGTTAACACAGTCACGGGTCATGTAATACAGACCCAGTACAACGTCCTGAGAAGGAACGATGATTGGCTCGCCGTTCGCAGGTGACAGGATGTTGTTGGTAGACATCATCAGCGCACGTGCTTCCAGCTGGGCTTCCAGCGTCAGCGGTACGTGAACAGCCATCTGGTCACCATCGAAGTCGGCGTTGTATGCCGCACAAACCAGCGGATGCAGCTGGATCGCTTTACCTTCGATCAGAACCGGTTCAAAAGCCTGAATACCCAGACGGTGCAGCGTTGGCGCACGGTTCAGCAGAACCGGGTGCTCGCGGATCACTTCGTCAAGGATATCCCAGACAACCGCTTCCTCGCGCTCAACCATTTTCTTCGCAGCTTTGATGGTAGTGGCGAGGCCACGCAGTTCCAGCTTGCCGTAAATGAACGGTTTGAACAGTTCGAGTGCCATTTTTTTCGGCAGACCGCACTGATGCAGACGCAGGTATGGACCAACGGTGATAACCGAACGACCGGAGTAGTCAACACGTTTACCCAGCAGGTTCTGACGGAAACGACCCTGCTTACCTTTGATCATGTCAGCCAGTGACTTCAGCGGACGCTTGTTGGAACCGGTGATCGCACGACCGCGACGGCCGTTATCCAGCAATGCATCCACAGCTTCCTGCAACATACGCTTTTCGTTGCGCACGATGATATCTGGCGCAGCCAGATCCAGTAGGCGCTTCAGGCGGTTGTTACGGTTGATCACACGACGATAAAGGTCGTTAAGATCGGAAGTCGCAAAACGGCCGCCGTCCAGCGGTACCAACGGACGCAGATCCGGTGGCAGTACCGGCAGCACGGTCAGGATCATCCACTCTGGCTTGTTACCAGACTGAACGAACGCTTCCAGCAGCTTGATACGCTTGGTCAGCTTTTTACGTTTGGTTTCGGAGTTAGTTTCGTTCAGCTCTTCGCGCAGCTGCTCGCACTCTTGCTCCAGATCCATGTTTTTCAACAGGGCCTGGATCGCTTCCGCACCCATTTTCGCATCGAATTCGTCGCCAAACTCTTCCAGCGCGTCCAGATACTGCTCTTCAGTCAGGATCTGGCGCTTTTCGAGGTTGGTCATGCCGCCTTCGATCACGACATAAGATTCAAAATAGAGCACGCGCTCGATATCGCGCAGCGGCATGTCTAACAGCAGGCCGATACGTGATGGCAGTGATTTCAGGAACCAAATGTGAGCCGTTGGTGATGCCAGTTCGATATGACCCATGCGCTCACGGCGCACTTTAGTCTGCGTAACTTCAACGCCACACTTCTCACAAATCACGCCACGGTGCTTCAGGCGCTTGTACTTACCGCACAGGCACTCATAGTCTTTGACTGGCCCAAAAATACGGGCGCAGAACAGACCGTCACGCTCAGGTTTGAACGTACGGTAGTTGATGGTTTCTGGCTTTTTAACTTCACCGAAAGACCATGAACGGATCATATCTGGCGAAGCCAGAGCAATTTTGATCGCATCAAACTCTTCAGTTTTAGTTTGCGCTTTTAGAAACTTAAGTAAGTCTTTCACGGATTAGCTCCCGTCGGAGTGAGACTTCTCAGGGACGTCCAGCCTGCGCCGGACGCCCTGTAACCAGTACAAATGCGAGCACTTTCCAATTACGGAGTTATTCGTCTTCAAGCTCGATGTTAATACCCAGCGAGCGAATCTCTTTCAACAGTACGTTGAACGATTCTGGCATGCCCGGTTCCATCTGATGGTTACCGTCAACGATGTTTTTATACATCTTGGTACGGCCATTAACGTCATCAGACTTCACGGTGAGCATTTCCTGCAGCGTATAAGCGGCACCGTATGCTTCCAGTGCCCATACTTCCATCTCACCAAAGCGCTGACCACCGAACTGTGCTTTACCACCCAGCGGCTGCTGAGTAACAAGGCTGTAGGAGCCGGTAGAACGTGCATGCATCTTGTCATCAACCAGGTGGTTGAGTTTCAGCATGTACATGTAGCCAACGGTAACCGGACGCTCAAACTGCTCCCCGGTACGGCCATCAAACAGGGTAATCTGACCAGAAGTTGGCAGATCGGCCAGTTGCAGCAGCTCTTTGATTTCGCTTTCTTTTGCACCATCGAATACTGGCGTTGCGATTGGCATACCTTTTTTCAGGTTCTCTGCCAGACGCAATACTTCGTCATCCGTGAAGGTCGCCAGATCAACTTTCTGACGCACATCAGCGCCCAGATCGTAAGCGCGCTGGATAAAGTCACGTAACTTGCTGACTTCTTCCTGCTTTTTCAACATCGCGTTAATTTTCTCACCGATGCCTTTCGCCGCCATACCCAAGTGGGTTTCGAGGATCTGACCGATGTTCATACGCGATGGAACGCCCAGTGGGTTCAGAACGATGTCAACCGGCGTACCGTTTTCATCGTAAGGCATATCTTCGATCGGGTTGATCTTGGAGATAACACCCTTGTTCCCGTGACGACCCGCCATTTTGTCACCCGGTTGAATCTGACGTTTAACGGCCAGATACACCTTAACGATTTTCAGCACGCCTGGTGCCAGATCGTCGCCTTGGGTGATTTTACGGCGCTTGGCTTCGAGTTTTTTCTCAAACTCGTGCTTCAGCTCGTCATACTGCTCTGCCAGCTGTTCCAGCTGATTTTGCTTTTCTTCGTCAGTCAGGCTCAGTTCAAGCCAGCGCTCGCGCGGCAGCTTGTCCAGTTTTTCCGCTTCAACACCGCCGGAAACCAGCACGTAGTTGATACGGGCAAACAGGCCTGCTTCGAAAATCTGCAGCTCTTCAGTCAGGTCTTTCTTAACCTGCTTCAGCTGCATCTCTTCGATCTCCAGCGCACGCTTATCTTTTTCCACGCCATCGCGGGTAAAGACCTGAACGTCGATAACCGTACCGGAAACACCGTTCGGCACACGCAGAGAGGAATCTTTAACGTCTGACGCTTTCTCACCGAAGATAGCGCGCAACAGTTTCTCTTCTGGCGTCAGCTGGGTTTCCCCTTTCGGCGTTACCTTACCAACCAGAATGTCACCGCCGGTCACTTCCGCACCGATATAAACGATGCCGGACTCATCCAGTTTAGAAAGCGCTGCTTCGCCCACGTTCGGGATATCAGCAGTAATCTCTTCTGGCCCCAGTTTGGTGTCACGCGACACGCAAGCCAGTTCCTGGATGTGAATGGTGGTAAAGCGATCTTCCTGTACTACGCGTTCAGAGACCAAAATGGAGTCTTCGAAGTTGTAGCCGTTCCACGGCATGAACGCCACGCGCATGTTCTGACCCAGCGCCAGCTCACCGAGATCGGTGGACGGGCCATCAGCCAGCACATCACCACGTTCAATCGGCTCGCCCAGAGAAACACATGGCATCTGATTGATACAGGTGTTCTGGTTGGAGCGTGTGTACTTGGTCAGGTTGTAGATATCGATACCCGCTTCACCCGCGTGCATCTCATCTTCGTTGACTTTAATCACGATACGAGAGGCATCAACGTACTGAATGGTACCACCACGTTTCGCTACGGCAGTTACGCCGGAGTCTACCGCTACCGCGCGCTCCATACCGGTACCAACCAGCGGCTTATCAGCACGCAGAGTTGGAACCGCCTGACGTTGCATGTTTGCACCCATCAATGCGCGGTTGGCGTCATCGTGCTCCAGGAACGGGATCAGAGATGCACCGACGGAAACTACCTGCTGGGTAGAAACGTCCATGTAATCAACCTGATCGCGACTGAACAAGCTCGATTCGCCTTTACTACGGCAGGTCACCAGGTCATCAACAAACGCACCCTCTTCAGTGAGGTTGGTGTTGGCCTGAGCGATAACGTAGTTACCCTCTTCAATCGCAGAGAGGTAATGAATTTCATCGGTAACCAGACCTTCGCGTACGCGACGGTATGGGGTTTCAAGGAAACCATACTCGTTGGTCTGTGCATACACAGACAAGGAGTTGATCAGACCGATGTTTGGACCTTCCGGCGTTTCGATTGGACACACACGACCGTAATGCGTCGGGTGAACGTCTCGAACTTCAAAGCCTGCACGCTCACGCGTCAGACCGCCCGGGCCGAGAGCAGAAATACGACGCTTATGCGTGATCTCTGATAACGGGTTGTTCTGGTCCATAAACTGTGAAAGCTGGCTTGAGCCGAAGAACTCTTTAACAGCAGCAGAGATCGGTTTAGCGTTGATCATATCCTGCGGCATCAGCGTATCGAGATCGCCCAGTGAGAGACGCTCTTTAACAGCACGCTCTACACGGACCAGACCGACGCGGAACTGGTTTTCGGCCATTTCGCCAACGGAACGGATACGACGGTTGCCGAGGTGGTCAATATCATCCACTTCGCCAATACCGTTACGGATACCAATGAGCTTTCTCATCACCTGAATGATGTCGTCTTTGCTCAGGATACCGGAACCTTCGATCTCGTCACGCAGCAGAGAACGGTTGAACTTCATGCGGCCAACCGCAGAAAGGTCATAGCGATCTTCGGAGAAGAACAGGTTCTCAAACAGATTTTCTGCAGCTTCACGCGTTGGCGGCTCGCCAGGACGCATCATACGGTAGATTTCTACCAGTGCGCTCAGACGATCGCTGGTTGGATCAACACGCAGCGTTTCAGAAATATAAGGACCGTGGTCGAGGTCGTTGGTGAACAGCGTTTCGATGCGCTTGTGACCCGCCTGGCTCATCTTCGCCAGCAGATCCAGCGACAGCTCCATGTTGGCAGCAATGATCAGCTCACCGGTATTTTCGTCGATGTAATCTTTACCAACGACTTTACCTGCGATGTACTCAACCGGCACTTCAATATGCTGAATGCCATCTTTTTCAAGCTGACGAATGTGGCGCGCGGTAATACGGCGGCCTTTCTCAACGTAAACGCTGCCATTCGCTTCAATATCAAAAGAAGCAGTTTCGCCACGCAGGCGCTCTGGCACCAGTTCCATCTGCAGCTTGTTGTCGCGAATTTCATAGACAACTTTGTCAAAGAACAGGTCAAGAATCTGTTCAGTGGTAAATTGCAGCGCGCGCAGAATGATAGTGGCCGGCAGCTTGCGACGACGGTCAATACGAACAAACAGGTTGTCTTTCGGGTCAAACTCAAAGTCGAGCCATGAACCACGGTAAGGAATAATACGTGCGTTATAGAGCACTTTACCCGATGAGTGGGTTTTACCCTTATCGCTGTCAAAGAAGACGCCCGGGCTACGATGCAGCTGAGAAACAATAACGCGCTCGGTACCATTGATAACAAAGGTACCGTTATCGGTCATGAGCGGAATTTCGCCCATGTACACTTCTTGTTCTTTGATGTCTTTTACGGTGCCTTCAGGCGCTTCACGTTCGTAGATCACCAGACGCAGTTTGACGCGCAGCGGTGCCGAATAGGTCACGCCACGAATCTGACACTCTTTCACGTCGAAGACCGGCTCACCCAGACGGTAGCTGACGTATTGCAGTTCAGAATTACCGCTGTAGCTTTGAATCGGGAATACGGAACGGAACGCCGCTTCCAGACCATATTGGCCTTCGGGATCTTGCTCGATGAACTTCTGGAACGAGTCAAGCTGGATAGAAAGGAGATAAGGAATATCCAAAACTTGTGGACGTTTTCCAAAATCCTTACGAATGCGTTTTTTCTCGGTATAGGAGTAAACCATAGGGTTCCTCAGCTAGCTGACAAGTCGACCCGCGCTGTCCGATTTGAAGGACAGTTCATGCAACACGATTATGATTTTCAGCAAAGGCATGACACCTGCTGCAATACATCTTTCTATCACTCTTAAATCATTTCATCACTGTTGCGACGGCAGGGAACCTTGCAGGACAGCAGTATATTAAGTCGTCGATAGAAAAAGATATTATAGAGACATTCAATGGACAAACTGTGCGAAACCCCATTGAGGTCCCTTAGCGCAAAAAGGCTGGTGACCCAAAAGTCACCAGCCATCAGCCTGATTTTATTCAGACTGCAACCCTAAGGCTGTCTTACTTAATTTCAACTTCAGCGCCAGCGTCTTTCAGAGCAGTTTCAAGTGCAGCTGCGTCGTCTTTGCTGATGCCTTCTTTGATTGCAGCTGGAGCAGCTTCAACCAGGTCTTTAGCTTCTTTCAGGCCCAGACCAGTTGCGCTACGTACAGCTTTGATTACTGCAACTTTGTTCGCGCCAGCAGCTTTCAGGATAACGTCAAATTCAGTTTTCTCTTCAGCAGCTTCAGCGGCAGCAGCAGGACCTGCAGCTACAGCAGCAGCAGCAGAAACGCCGAATTTTTCTTCCATAGCGGAGATCAGTTCAACGATTTCCATTACAGACAGGGCTGCAACGCCTTCGATAATTTGTTCTTTAGTGATTGACATGTCAAATGTTCCTGGAATTCAGATTAGGGATATACGTTAGCAAAAGTACGTAATGAGAAAGATTAAGCTGCTTCAGCTTCTTTCTGATCACGGACTGCAGCCAGAGTGCGAACCAGTTTGCCGGCAGCGGCTTCTTTCATGGTTGCCATCAGGCGTGCGATTGCTTCATCGTAAGTAGGCAGAGTTGCCAGGCGATCGAGCTGATCAGCGCTGATTAACTCACCTTCAAAGGCCGCAGCTTTAACCTCAAATTTTGCATTCGCTTTCGCGAATTCTTTGAACAGACGAGCAGCAGCGCCCGGATGTTCCATAGAATATGCAATCAAGGTTGGACCAACAAACGTGTCTTTCAGGCACTCAAACTGAGTCCCTTCAACGACGCGGCGCAGCAGGGTGTTGCGAACAACACGCATGTAAACGCCAGCTTCACGACCTGCTTTACGCAGTTCGGTCATTTTGTCTACGGTAACGCCGCGAGAATCCGCAACAACCGCAGACAGCGCGCCTTTGGCCACTTCGCTGACTTCAGCAACAATCGCTTGTTTGTCTTGAAGATTTAATGCCATTAGCTTTTGCTCCTGGATTTTAGCCGGAGAAGGATTTCCCCGGAACTCACTTCACTTATTTGCCCGAAGGTGAATAAGCGCTAAATCACGGTGAGCAGAATCCAGTAAAGACTATTCAAAATATTCTTTTCGGCTCTGTCACCGTCTACGCAGGTGATTAAGCGTTTTGGTTCACAGCGCCTTATTTAAAAAGCGCGCTCCCCAGTCAGCCCCTGCGGTCTTGGACGGAGGCCAGGATAAGGCCTGGCTCCAACCTAAAACCTGCTAACACGTTACCGCTTACGCGAGATAACCTGTCAGTAAAAATTCGGGTTCAGCTAAAAATCATTAGCAGAACAACGGGCGTAAGATTCTAGTCGAAAATTTCGCCCGTTTCAACAGCAATTAGTTTGCTGTCGCGTTCAGACCAGCCTGATCGATGGCAACGCCAGCGCCCATGGTGGTAGAAAGGCTAACTTTCTTGATGAACACGCCTTTAGCCTGTGAAGGTTTGGCTTTTTTCAGCGCAACCAGCAGTGACTCAAGGTTTTCTTTCAGTTTTTCAGAATCGAAATCAACTTTACCGATAGTGGTGTGGATGATGCCGTTCTTGTCGTTACGGTAACGAACCTGACCTGCTTTAGCATTCTTAACTGCTTCAGCAACGTTTGGCGTTACGGTACCTACTTTCGGGTTAGGCATCAGACCACGTGGGCCCAGAACCTGGCCCAGCTGGCCAACAACGCGCATTGCATCTGGAGAAGCAATAACAACGTCAAAGTTCATTTCGCCTTTCTTGATCTGGTCAGCCAGATCTTCCATACCTACCAGTTCAGCGCCCGCAGCTTTAGCAGCTTCAGCGTTCGCGCCCTGAGCAAATACGGCAACACGTACGGAACGACCAGTACCGTGTGGCAGTACAGTTGCACCACGTACGTTCTGATCGGACTTACGTGCATCAATGCCGAGGTTGACAGCAACATCAACGCTTTCAACGAATTTGGCAGTAGCCAGTTCTTTCAGCAGAGCAACAGCTTCATTGATGTCGTACTGCTTAGTCACATCAACTTTGTCACGGATAACCTGCATACGCTTGGTCAGCTTAGCCATTTCTTAATCCTCCACTACCAGGCCCATGGAACGAGCGGTACCTTCAATTGAGCGAGTCATCGCTTCAACATCAGCACCAGTCATGTCCGCAGCTTTGGTTTCTGCGATTTCACGTACCTGAGCACGGCTTACTTTACCGACTTTTTCTTTGTTCGGCTTACCAGAACCAGACTTGATGCCCGCTGCTTTTTTCAGCAGAACGGCAGCCGGAGGCGTTTTGGTAACGAAGGTGAAAGAACGGTCTGAATAGACAGTGATAACAACCGGCGTTGGCAGGCCTTTTTCCAGGCTCTCTGTTTTGGCGTTAAACGCTTTACAGAATTCCATGATGTTAACACCCTGCTGACCCAGTGCTGGACCAACCGGTGGACTTGGATTTGCCATACCAGCTGCAACCTGCAGCTTAACGTAGGCTTGTACTTTCTTAGCCATGATAATTCCTCTGTTGGGTTTTAGCGCCCCGGAAGGCTCCCCGTGATAATGGTTTACGCGCTATGACAGCGCATAAATACAAAAGGCGCGAAATTATAGGTTAATTTCGCGCCTCTCGCAAGCTACCCGACGTCAAAAATCGATGCAGGTGCTTAAGCTTTTTCTACCTGACCGAAGTCCAGCTCTACCGGCGTTGCACGACCAAAAATAGAAACAGAAACTTTCAGGCGGCTTTTTTCGTAGTCCACTTCTTCAACCACGCCGTTGAAGTCGGCAAATGGGCCATCGCTTACGCGCACCATCTCACCCGGTTCAAACAGGGTTTTAGGACGTGGCTTATCGCCAACCTGCTGCAGGCGATTCATGATTGCGTCGACTTCTTTGTCGCTAATAGGAGCAGGACGGTCAGATGTGCCGCCGATGAATCCCATTACACGCGGAACGCTGCGCACCAGGTGCCAGCTTGCGTCATTCATTACCATCTGGACTAAGACATAGCCCGGGAAGAATTTACGCTCGCTTTTACGGCGTTGGCCACCACGGATCTCAACCACTTCTTCAGTGGGAACCATGACGTCACCAAACAGCTCTTCCATGTTGTGTAACTTGATATGCTCACGCAGCGATTGTGCTACGCGGCCTTCAAAACCGGAGAACGCCTGAACGACGTACCAGCGCTTCTTTGGAGCTTCAGACATCTTAGAACCTCAGGCCAGTGATAAACGATACCAGACGGACCAGAATACCATCCAGCCCCCACAAAATCAGTGACATCACGGCGGTAACCGCGGCAACGATTAACGTGGTATGCAGCGTTTCCTGACGAGTTGGCCAGATAACCTTACGCATTTCGGTTCTTGCTTCACGCGTAAAAGCCACTGTGGCTTTACCTTTGGTTGTCAGCAATGCAATGCCACCCGCAGCGGCAATCAGAACGACAACGGCCAGTGCGCGTAAGGGCAATGTGACTTCGCGATAATAGTAGTTGCCTACAATGGCCACGATGAGCAAGACTGCAACGCCTGCCCATTTTATCGCTTCCAGGCCGCGCCCGCTCCCTTGAGCTTCGGTATTAGCACTCATAAACCAACCTGCCACAATAAATCAGAAACTCAATAACCCCGCACTGCGAGGCATCCAAACCGGTTTTCGTGCAACATTTACCGGTATCCGACGCCGTGCGACAGAGCCTGTCTCAACAATGATTATGATTGAAAATCACTGATGAGCCAGGTTCTATGTTACAGCGTACAAAAAGGGCATCAAATGATGCCCTCTCTGACTGTGTTGCGTCAAATATTATCAGCGATTAAGCGATAACTTTAGCAACAACGCCCGCGCCAACGGTACGGCCGCCTTCGCGAATTGCGAAGCGCAGACCATCGTCCATAGCGATTGGGTGGATCAGGGTAACAACCATTTTGATGTTGTCGCCTGGCATTACCATCTCAACGCCTTCCGGCAGCTCGATGGTTCCGGTCACGTCAGTTGTACGGAAGTAGAACTGTGGACGGTAGCCCTTGAAGAACGGAGTATGACGGCCGCCTTCGTCTTTCGACAGGATGTACACTTCTGATTCGAACTGGGTGTGTGGCTTGATGGTGCCCGGCTTGGCCAGTACCTGTCCACGCTGGATATCTTCGCGCTTAACGCCGCGCAGCAGGATACCGCAGTTTTCGCCCGCACGGCCTTCGTCCAGCAGCTTACGGAACATCTCAACGCCGGTACAGGTTGATTTCACGGTATCCTTGATACCCACGATTTCAACTTCTTCGCCGACTTTAACGATGCCGCGCTCTACACGACCGGTCACAACGGTACCGCGACCTGAGATTGAGAACACGTCTTCGATTGGCAGCAGGAACGGCTTGTCGATTGCGCGCTCTGGTTCCGGGATGTAGTTATCCAGGTGACCGGCCAGCTCGATGATTTTCGCTTCCCACTCAGCGTCACCTTCCAGTGCTTTCAGCGCTGAACCGTGAACGATTGGCGTGTCGTCGCCCGGGAAGTCGTACTGTGACAGCAGGTCACGTACTTCCATCTCAACCAGTTCCAGCAGCTCTTCATCATCAACCATGTCGCACTTGTTCATGAACACGATGATGTAAGGAACGCCAACCTGGCGACCCAGCAGGATGTGCTCACGGGTCTGCGGCATTGGGCCGTCAGTCGCAGCAACAACCAGGATTGCGCCGTCCATCTGGGCAGCACCGGTGATCATGTTTTTCACATAGTCGGCGTGGCCCGGGCAGTCAACGTGCGCGTAGTGGCGAGTCGGGGTGTCATACTCAACGTGAGACGTGTTGATGGTGATACCACGTGCTTTTTCTTCCGGTGCGTTATCGATCTGATCGAATGCACGAGCAGAACCGCCGTAGGTTTTCGCCAGAACGGTGGTGATAGCGGCAGTCAGGGTAGTTTTACCGTGGTCAACGTGGCCGATAGTACCGACGTTGACGTGCGGTTTTTTACGTTCAAATTTTTCTTTAGACATCGATTGTCCCTCTAAGACACGGATAAATCGGTGATATCACCACATCAACCAGGATAAGCCTGAATGTTGAATTATTGATACAGAGAAGAATCAGGGAAGGAGATAAAGAAGTGGTGCTGATACCCAGAGTCGAACTGGGGACCTCACCCTTACCAAGGGTGCGCTCTACCAACTGAGCCATATCAGCACATCTGGAGCGGGCAGCGGGAATCGAACCCGCATCATCAGCTTGGAAGGCTGAGGTAATAGCCATTATACGATGCCCGCATCCTGGAACTCGGCTACCTGTTCTTTCTGGAGCTTGCGAATAATAAGAGAAGCGCTCTTATTATTCTTACATGTCAGTTTATTGACATGCGTTGACTGCACCTGAGCGCAGTCTGAATTCGTTGGTGGGTTATATTAACCTCACCGGTGCAGATAAACATGGTGCCTATCTGCTTCACTCCCTGAGGAATGAAATGGTGGTGGGAGAAGGATTCGAACCTTCGAAGTCTGTGACGGCAGATTTACAGTCTGCTCCCTTTGGCCGCTCGGGAACCCCACCGGGTACTTGATGGTGCCGGCTACCGGAATCGAACTGGTGACCTACTGATTACAAGTCAGTTGCTCTACCAACTGAGCTAAGCCGGCATCAAGTGACGCGCATTCTAGGAAGACCGGCGGTTCGATGCAACAAAAAAATCGCGAAAAATGTTCTTTCGCTTGTTTTTTGTGCATTTATCCGCAAAACGACCTGCGAACGCTATTTTATTGGGCAAAAATCCAACGAATTTGTCATTTCCCTTCGCTTCATAAGCAATAAGTTTAGTGCCCGTCAGACTCGTTTTTCGTCTGCAAGCAGATAAACAAAGCTTTTATCTTCTTTTTCACACGAGCAGACTGCCATTTTTGCCTCGTACCTGTGGCCGCAACCTCCATTTATCCACACATGGATTTTGTTTTCCGCTGTTGCGCTGTGTATCTATATAGGAAGGGCAAAAGCCGCTGAGCAGTACACAAGAGCCGTTCATCGCCTCAAAGATATTGAAACCGAATAACCGCAGGCAATGCTGCTGGAGTTTGATCATTTTCCTTCTTTTTCTCGTTACAGTGGTGTTAACCTCCTGCCCATTGTTTTTTTCGTTTATCTCAAATCGGCTGGAAATACGTGTTCTTCTGCGTACAATTTCCGAACGTAGCAGATGAGCCAATCAATATTTGCTGGCAGAAGCGTGCTTATGAGCCAAATTAATAATTCGCTTACCACTCCTTACCTGCTGTTCGACAGAAAGCAGTGGGCAGCGCTGCGCAACTCCGTTCCAATGACGTTAACAGAAGATGAAATTGCTCGTCTTAAAGGGATTAATGAAGATTTGTCGCTGGAAGAAGTAGCGGAAATTTATCTGCCGTTATCGCGCCTGCTCAATTTCTATATTAGTTCCAACCTGCGTCGCCAGCGGGCGCTGGAGCAGTTTCTTGGTACCGATGGCCAAAAGATCCCCTATATCATCAGTATCGCTGGCAGCGTCGCCGTCGGCAAAAGCACCACGGCACGTGTTTTACAGGCACTGTTGAGCCGCTGGCCTGAGCATCGCCGCGTTGAATTGATTACCACCGATGGCTTTCTGCACCCTAACGCGGTGTTAAAAGAACGCGGTCTGATGAAGAAAAAGGGCTTTCCGCTCTCTTATGACATGCATCGTCTGGTCAATTTTGTTTCCGACCTTAAATCGGGTGCTCCTCAGGTCACCGCTCCTGTTTATTCTCACCTGACTTATGATGTCATTCCCGATGGCGACAAAGTGGTAGTTCAGCCTGATATTTTGATTCTGGAAGGGCTGAACGTGCTGCAGAGCGGCATGGATTACCCGCACGATCCGCATCATGTCTTTGTCTCTGACTTCGTCGACTTCTCTATCTATGTCGATGCGCCGGAGGCGATGCTGGAAAAGTGGTACATCAACCGCTTTCTCAAATTCCGTCAGGGCGCGTTTACCGATCCCGACTCCTACTTTCACCACTATGCTCAGTTGTCAGAGGAGCAGGCGATTGATGTGGCAACCAGCCTGTGGAAAGAGATTAACTGGCTTAACCTGCGTGAAAATATTCTGCCCACTCGCGAACGCGCCAGCTTGATCATGACCAAAAGCGCTAATCATGCGGTGGATTTGGTCAGGCTACGAAAGTAGCCGCATAAAAAAAGCCTGCGAGAAGCAGGCTTTTTTATTATTGAGGTCGCAATGAGATTTCGCCGCCCATCCAGGATTTGATTTCTCCCTCCTGCTCCAGCAACAACCCACCCTGTTTATCAACACCCCGAGCTATCCCATAGACTTCCCGATCGCCCATGATCAATTTCACCGGCCGATCAATAAAGTTATCCAGCGCAGCCCATCGACCGATAAAGGGCACCAGCCCCTCCTGCTCGAAGAGCGCTAATGCTTCGCGCAGACTGTTGATGAGCGTTGCCGCCAGTTCATTGCGATTAATCGCAATGCCAGCTTCCTGCAGATTAATCCATCCCTGATTAATTTGTGCCGCATCAGCAGAGCGCATTGCCAGATTGATGCCGGCACCCATAACAATCTGCGCAGCATCGCCAGTTTTACCCGTAAGCTCAACCAGGATGCCCGCCAGCTTCCGGTCCTTAAGATAGAGATCGTTGGGCCATTTGACTCTGACATCCGGCGCACCCAGCGCCTGTAACACTTCAGCCATGATAATGCCGATGACCAAACTGAGTCCCATCGCCGCCGCCGGGCCCTGCTCTAATCGCCAATACATCGACATATATAAGTTGGCGCCAAAAGGTGAGAACCATTGCCGCCCGCGCCTTCCGCGCCCGGCCTGTTGATATTCAGCAATACAGGCATCACCCGACTGCAACTCACTCAGACGATCCAGCAGATATTGATTCGTTGAATCAATAACAGGAATGATCGCCAGGTTAGGCTGATGAAGACGGGCAAGAATGGCCGCTTCATCTAATAGCTGGATTGGACCTGGCAGGCTATAACCCTTGCCGGTTACCGTGTAAACATCCAGCCCCCAGCTTTTCAACGTTTGCATATGCTTGTTGATCGCTGCACGGCTCATGCCCAAGGCTTCGCCCAATTGCTCACCAGAATGAAACTCACCGTCAGCAAGCGCAGCAACCAGCTTTAAAGGAATAGTGTGGTCCTTCATGAAATCACCTCAACCGCATTACGTTCGCCGCCGGCGCCGATAAATCGGACTTCAGGCTCCAGCCAGACAGAAAATTTTTCCCCGACACGTTCGCGTACGGTTTTCGCCAGCGCCACGATATCCTGAGCCGTTGCCTGATGCTGATTAATCAATACCAGTGCCTGCTGGCGATGCACTGCGGCACCGCCAATCTGAAACCCTTTCAGTTCGCACTGTTCAATCAGCCAGCCCGCGGCCAGCTTCATTGTCCCTTCCGGCTGTGGATAAACAGGCGCATGAGGATAGGCACGCTGAATCTCTGCTGCCTGCTCGGCCGTGACAACAGGATTTTTAAAAAAGCTTCCTGCATTACCGGTTACATTGGGATCGGGCAATTTACTGCTCCGCATCTGGCATACGCTATCGAAGATTTGCTGCGGCGTAACGTTGTCAGCATCCAGGCGGGTCAAATCGCCATAGGTCATCACCGGCGTCCAGGCTTTCGACAGCACAAAGCCTACTGCAACGATGGCGTAGCCCTGTTGATAATGGTGCTTGAAGATGCTGTCACGATAGCCAAATTGACAACCTTCGGCAGACAAACGCTCTTGCGTTCCCGATGCCAGATGCAGTACATCGACATACTCACAAATCTGCCGAAGCTCAACGCCGTAAGCACCAATATTTTGAATCGGTGCGGATCCAACGCAGCCAGGAATCATGGCGAGATTTTCCAGTCCTGGAATCCCTTTTTTCAGCGCGTACTCAACCAACTGATGCCAGTTTTCACCTGCACCAACATGCAGATGCCAGGCATGTTCCTTTTCTGTTATCTCAATACCCTTAATACGATTGATAATGACTTGTCCGGCAAAGTCCTCCAGGAAAAGCACATTACTGCCCTCGCCTAACAGCAATACAGGCTCCTGTCGGCGCTGACTTGCCTGCCACAGATGCGCCAGCATTTCGCTATTGTCGGCAACGTTAACTGATGCTGCATTTACATCAATATGAAAGGTATTCCAGGATACTAAAGAGGTAGGAGAAAGAGACATCATAACGCCCTGACTGACTGAATTATCTGCCTCGTAGTGTACCCGATCCCTGTCATAGCGGGCAGGAGATTTTGCCGCTGCGTTCCGCGGTCAATGAGTCATACGGGAACAATACTTGTCGCTCATCGTGAGGAAAAACCAGGCAATAAAGACACTGCGCTGATGATTAAAAGACAGGTCTCAAATAATATTCAAGAACGTTCTTAGTGAAATGATAGCAAGTAATAATTAAAAAATATCAAACACAATAAATTGATTTCATATAATGACGATTAAGCCGATAACAGCGCATAAAATGCTTTAACTTGCTGATTTTTTTAATCAACATCGAACTAATGAGATATCTTTCGACGAAATCATAACGTATATTCCTCCATAAACCTGCCCAGGATAAAAATCGAAAAGACACGTGATCATCTAATGAACAATATACAAAATTGGCATACTAAAATTCATTAATAAAATATCTTATTATTTCTTAATTATCTATTATTGGCTTTCTATTACTGTTCTCATCTTGCTCAAAATTTTGCATTGGTAAGCTAAAGAGCTTTAATGAGGTTTAATGAGATGCAATGAAAAACAGCATAATTATAATGTGCACATAGCTACTCGATACGTCTTGCTATGATCACTAAATCAAAACAGGACTAAAACGTGCAACGTATCAGTAATTATTAAGGAAACGTTATGGCAAATGGATCCGAACACAATGAATTAATCTTCTTTCTTGATAACGGCGTACAGTTTCTCCCGGAGAAACGGTTTTTGATCAGCCTGTCAGGGCACGTGGTCAACCTGTCGGAAAACAGTTACCGGTTTCTAATCCTTCTGTTGGATGGAGAGAATGACAAACAAAAAATCATCAACCAGATTTGGCACGAGCAACGTGGTGTCGTCAGTGACAGCAGTTATTACGGACAAATATATGCCCTACGTAAAGCATTTGAGTTGGTAGGTTTGTCAGGCGCGTTGATTAAAACGATTCCTCGTCGGGGAGTGAAATATACCGGAAAGGTCACCGTTAAGCCGCTTGCAGTGAAGGAAGAACAACATCCGGTAATGGCTGTTGAACATGAGGAAGTATCGTTACCAGCGGAACATGAAGCTACGTCAATGGCAAGCATCAAAGCAGTGCCCAAAAAACCGGCTAAAAGTCGCTTTGATCATTTTATTTCAATCATGGCGATATTAGCCGTCTGTTGGCTAACGACACTTACAGTATTGGTTGTGAAATACATCATGCAGATTGATAAATAACAATGAAAAATAAAAAATAATATAATCTCTCCAGGGACAGCGTAGACAATATTTCGTTAAATGCTCATGTCCTCTGCTAACAGGTGAAGGCAGTCGGCACTATGATGTCCAACAAAAGGACAGGCGGAAAATTAAGGAGAAAGAAAATGCAAGATATTATTAACCGTGGTTATATTTTTACTCTGATGAACTTACGTGCATTGACACGTGATAAACGTGGCGTAACAGCAATTGAATATGCACTTATCGGTGTTGCAATTGCTACTCTGCTAAGTCTGGTATTAGGTACTCAAAGTACGGGGTTACTGGGCGAACTGAAGAACGCATTTGATACAATCGGCAGTGCTATTAGAAATATAAGTCAAAAGGCACCATAAGCTGGGCTGCGCTGCTTAGAAAATCATTACGAGCACTCTGCTGTAAAAGCTCATCCTTTGGGTTTTTACAGCTTTTATAAATTTTTTTAAGAGCAGTAACATGGACTGGTGGATTAAGCTGGATTTTTTCTTCGTTTCACTCTTACTGCTGTATATAGCATGGAAAGATATCACAACACGCATCATCAGCCATTTCAGCCTGTTGATGTTGATTTCATTGTTTATTCCACTTTTTATCATGCAGGAGAAAATGCCTAACATCGCCGCGGCTTTTATTGTTTTTATCCTGTGCTTTATTCTTTTTATGTTTCATACCATGGGTGGTGGCGATGTAAAACTGCTAACGATATTGTCTTTAGCCTTTTTCAATTCTTTCTTGCTCACATTTTTGATAACTACACTTTTATTTGGCGGTGTTATTGCCATTGTCGGACTGATTGCATTTCGCAGAAGTACGCTGGATCACGGCGTGCCTTATGCTGTCGCTATGTCGCTGGCCTTTATTTTAATTTATCCAACCACGATTGCAGTACAGTAACGAGGATCGGTCATGAATCACAGAATGCTTTTTTTTACCTCACTGATTGTTATTGCCGTTGGAATAACCGGTATTTTCTTACAGAAAAAAGGAAGCTCACTGCCTTCTGCTGAAAAATTGAACACCTCAAGTGATAAACGTTCAATATTTATTGCTGAGGCTACGCGCGACCTGAATCATTATGAAATATTAAACGCATCCGGATATCGCCTGCGGGAGATTGAGATCGATAAAGATGCGCAAGACATTCGTGAACTACCCTTAAATAACAGCGGAAGACTTAATGGTTCTCTGGTGCGTAATAATATAGCTAAAGGCAGTGCTATCATTCCTGAAATGATAGAATCACCAGAAAGTAAAACCTTTATACAGAATAGTCTGAAGCAAAGTGAATTCCCTTACGCTGTCCATCTCAGCACAGATGATTCTTATCTACTCTCAACGCTTAATATTGGTGAGAAAGTTTCTTTATTTTTAAGAATAGAAGAGGACAACACGGCTAAGACCATTAACTTTAAATTGGGTAACGAAGACAGCAGTACCACAAAAGAGAATAAACGTTACGTTATCAGTAAGCTGATGGACTCCGTCGATGTTATCAATATTAAACAGTATAAGCGTTCAGAAAACCCATCACTCAATGATAATGCACCTATCGGTGAGGTGCTGCTTCGCTTGTCGTTACCACAATTAACCAAACTCAAGGTAGTGGAGAAATCAGGTGAACTGCTTATTTTTCCTTCACAGGGTAATGATGAGAATTTGAATAAAAAGATAACGCTGTCCGAAGTCTTACCGCAGTTTCATGCGGTTCGGGAATTAAGGGGTAATAAGTGAAACGTCATTGTGTCATGGCACCATTCGCAGAATTGCTTTCTGTATCAGGTCGTATTTTTTTTCTGGCCACCAGCATACTGCTTTCTCAAACGGCTATTGCGCAGGAGCTTTATATGGAACCTGGCGATTCCCATATGTTTCAGACCGCAGAACGTATAGCCACGGTGTTTATCACCTCTCCACGCGTTGCTGATTACGAAGTCATTGGTGAAAAAAGCTTGCTTGTCTACGCCCAGGAAAATGGCCGTACCGATTTGAACGTGCTTGATCAGGCCAGTGAGCAACTGTTGCGCGTCACCTTAGTGGTAGATCCGATGCTCGGAGCGGTACAAAAACGTATTGGTGAGGTGGCGCCCGACAGTCGGGTCACGATTCAAAAGTTAGGCAAAACTTATGTATTAAGCGGTACAGCAGCCACGGAGGACGATCGCGACAAAATTTATCAAATTGTCGGAGAAGGCGTTGGCGCGCAACGTATCGTGAATAAAAAGCAGGTAGCTGATGTAGCCGCAGACGCTGGCGGCGGCGGTAACGACAGCTCAAGCTGGCTGGATGAGGTGGTGTATCAGGACGTCATCAATAAGCTGAAACTGCCGGTAACCAACCAAATCAACGTGAAGCTTTCCGTGGTTGAGGTCACTAAAAGCTTTACCGACAACGTCGGAATTGACTGGGGCACCATTGGTAGCGCTAACGGCAGCCTCACGCCGGGCGCATTTCGCTTTGTAAAATTCAGCGCCGACACGCTTAGCAGCATGGTGCAGGCAATTCGCAACGACACCGTAGCTCGTGTGCTGGCTGAGCCTAATCTTTCGGTGATTTCCGGCGAAACGGCTGAGTTTTTAGTAGGTGGCGAGGTGCCGATCGTTTTCAGCTCGGTCAGCGGTACATCAGTGCAGTACAAAGAATTCGGCATAAAACTCAATGTGGGTGCGCGGGTAAGCGACAGCCAGCGTATCCGCGTGACGCTTGGACATGAAGTGAGCAGCGTTGATGGCGCTTACAACATAGATGCCGCACAGTCTTTTCCCGCGTTTCAAACGCGACGAGCCAAAACCACCGTTGAGCTGGCTGACGGCGAAAGCTTTTTACTGGGCGGTTTGCTGAGCCAAAACGAACGTGAAGCGCTTTCTCGCCTGCCTTTCATCGGTGATATTCCACTACTTGGTGCACTGTTTCGTCATGCTCAAACCGAGCGTTCACACAGCGAGCTGATCGTCGTCGCTACGGTCAACCTGGTCAAGCCCGTGACGGCCCGACAAATCACCCTGCCCGATTTCCAGCGTACCTCAACGCTTGCCCGTTTTCTGAACGTCGACGGCATTAGCGATCGCCGTAACCGCCAGCTGGCTGAGCAATTTGTCGAACAAGGAGGGTTTATAAAATGAGATGCGCTTACGTCTGCCTGTTATTTCCACTCTGGATAACAGCCACCAACCCCCATGCCGCCAGCGATCTGCCGCACATCAGCGAACAGTTTGTCAGCGTATTTGAGAGCAGTGAAACCGCGCGCGAAGCCGCACTGAACAACGTACTGGACATAACCGGCGACAACTTCAACGGACAAATTCGCCTGCTCTGGTCAGATCCGGCATTCACTCAGGAAGCAGAAATCTTACGCCAGCGCCTGATTGCGCGCGGCCTGTCGCCCGAGCGCATCAGGTTGCAACTGGAACGCGGCATCTTTCGCTCTCAGCCGCTTGCCGGTATTGAAATACAAATTGAACGTATTCAACTGCGCCTGCCCGAATGCACCTATGCCACGCAGAACTGGCGTTTTGATGCAAGTGATGACCCAGGTTGCGCGCTGAACAATGCGCTGAGCTCATCGTTGGTTAATCCTGAAAAATATTTTTTCTGAGGTGCGAGTCAGATGCTGTTATTTCCCCAAAAAGAGGAGCGCTCCTCCCAGGCTGAAAGAGTGTTTTATGTTATCTCTGCGCAACCTGAAAGGAGTCAGGAGCTGGCCAGCCTGCTTCGGCTGGCAGGCTTCCCGCACATAGAAGTGATAACGCGCCACATTACCACTATCACGCATCTGGATATTCCTGCAGGAACCTATGGCCTGCTGGTGGATATTGAGCAGGACCGTCTGCCAGAGCAAATTATTACTGCCCTGCTGGCACTGGTGCCGCGCAGTATCTGGTGCGGTGTGGTAGGCGACAGTGATTCAATTACGCTGGCACAACGCTTTGCCGATCATGGCATGCGTTACTTCAATCTTTATGCGCAGCGCGATGCTATCACGGAAGCTGCCATCAATGGCCTAACCCTCAGCGTCCGACGCAATGCCATCAGTATCAGCATATTGGGCTGTAAAGGCGGCGCTGGCAGTTCTTATCTGGCGTGGCAGGTAGCCAACCGCATTGCCCAGCTGCGTCAGGTACCGACATTGATGATTCAGGGCGCTGCAGCATCGCAGGATCTCGATTTACTGGCCGGTAAAAAGCTCTCTCAGGAAGTCACCTCCGTAGGCAAGCATCTGCAAGTCATGTTCGCCCGACAATCACAATTACCGGATCTCACCAGCGAAAACTTTCTCAATGTTAACTTTGTTCTGTTTGAACAGGCCATTCATACGCTGACTAAAGAGGTACAGCGCCATATTGCCGAACATTCAGCCTGTTTGGTTTTGGTGCTGGATCGCTCTATGACCTCAATACGTGTTGTACGGCAGGCCATTGAACTGGTTGAGAGCATTAATCGCGCCAGACAGAAATCACGTCGTCTGCTGCTTTGCCTCAATGATGTCCGTCCATGCACGTCAGAGATGCTGAGCCAGGAAGATATTGAAGCGCTGCTTGGCCGGCATATCGACATTCTGATTCCTTATCAGCGCAAACAGGCGATCGCCGCTGCCACACAATCGATCCCGCAGATCGATGTACTGGTGCGGCTGATCCTTGGCGAATCACCGGCAGTCTCCTCTTCTCTGTTGAAGCGTCTGCTACCTATGGCAAGGAGCCGCAAATGAATATGAGCCTGGAGCTACAGGAAACCTTACGTGAAGGCGTCATGGAGAACATCGACGTTAATAAAATTGAGCAGCTGGTACAGGATCGAACGTTGCTGTTGGCTGAGATGAACCGCATCCTTGAGCAGGTTATCCTCAGCCAGAATCTCTATCTCAACAGTCAGGCACAGCATGCCATGGCTGAGATCATGGCGGATGAGATTACCGGCTTTGGACCGCTGCGCGCACTGCTGGAAGATGATGAGATCAGCGATATTCTGGTAAACGGTCCCGGCCAGATCTACATTGAACGTGCCGGCAAACTTGAGCTTTCCAGCGCTCGATTTATCAATAATCAACAGCTGACGGATATTGCCAAACGGCTGGTGCAGCGGGTAGGAAGACGCCTGGATGAGAGTCGTCCGCTGGTCGATGCACGCCTGCCAGATGGCAGCCGCCTTAACGTCGCCATTCAGCCGATTGCGCTCGACGGCACCTCAATTTCAATCCGTAAGTTTGGTAAAAATAACATTGAGCTGACGGATTTGATGCGCTTCGGCGCGCTCAACAGCCAGATGGCTAACTTTCTTATTATTGCTACCCGCTGCCGCGCCAACATCATTATCTCGGGCGGCACCGGCTCCGGTAAAACCACGCTATTGAACGCGCTGTCGAAATATATCGACTCCAGCGAGCGCATCATCACGATGGAAGATGCTGCGGAGTTGCGCCTGATGCAGCCTCATGTACTGCGAATGGAAACGCGCCTGGCCGGACTGGAAAACACCGGCCAAATCACCATGCGTGCTCTGCTGGTTAATGCGTTGAGGATGCGACCGGATCGCATCATCGTCGGCGAATGCCGTGGTGAAGAAACCTTTGAGATGTTGCAGGCGATGAATACCGGTCATGACGGCTCAATGTCCACCCTGCATGCCAATAGCCCACGCGACGCCATTTCACGTCTGGAAAATATGGTGATGATGGCAGGCATGCACATTCCCATGGAATCGGTGCGTCGCAACATTGTTTCCGCTATTAACCTGGTTATTCAGGTCTCGCGCCTCAACGACGGTTCGCGAAAAATCATGCACATCAGTGAAGTCATGGGCATCGAAGGTGAACGAGTCATTCTGCAGGATATTTTCACCTTCGCGACGCATGCCGAGCGCACACCTGAAGGCCGCATCCAGGGTGAATTCTCAAATCACGGCTTGCTGCTGCGCTCGGTGGTCATGCGCAATGCAGCCATGTTCAGCCTGTCCGACGAGCTGAAGCAGCTCTTTGGAATGGAGTAAGTCATGGCTTATTTTATTCTGCTGGCGGGAATCGTGCTGCTGCTGCTCAATTACCGCAGCTGGAACAAATTACGCCACGCCATTATCCCCCGTCATACCAGCAGCACGGTCTTTCCTCCCCTGCGCTATATGCAGGCGCGCTGGCTGGAATGGCAAAGTTATGCGCTGGGTAATCGCACCTTAAAAGAGAGCAAAGGCGCGCTGG
Source organism: Duffyella gerundensis (assembly GCF_001517405.1). NCBI lineage: Bacteria > Pseudomonadati > Pseudomonadota > Gammaproteobacteria > Enterobacterales > Erwiniaceae > Duffyella > Duffyella gerundensis. The sequence continues at coordinate 3,539,576 of NZ_LN907827.1, forward strand.
CGGCGATTGCCACCCTGTGTGCACTGCTGTTTCTCAACGCCAACTGGCTGCAGTTTCGGCTGTGGCTGTTCATTCCCATGATCCTGCCGCTGCTGTTTATGGCGCAAATCAGCATTGGCCGCACGCTTGAACGCCGCTATTTTGAAAATGCCTTTCCAGAAGTTTTGTCGGTGATCAATGCCTCTATTTCTGCTGGCAACAGTATTCATCAGGCATTGCATCGCTGTGGCGAAAGTATTGAAGGCCCGCTGGGCAACAGCTTTCGCCGTATCGATCGTCGCCTGAATCTCGGCGAAGAGCCTGAGCGTGTGCTCAATGACGCCTGCCGCGAATACCGTTATCGGGAATTTTATTTCTTTGTCGCCGTAATGCTGATTAGCCTGCAACACGGTGGACAGCTGCGCATGCTGATTGGGCGGCTGAATCGCATTGTCACCAACAGCCGCAATATGTCTCGGCGTAAACTGGCGATGACCTCAGAAGCGCGCGCCTCAGCAAAAATTGTGGCGGCTATACCGCTGCTTTTTTTCTGCGGCATGAAGTATCTCAGCCCGGAGAATTTCGATTTTATTATTAATGACCCAACCGGTCAGCTCATCCTCTATTACGTTATTGCCAGTGAATGTATCGGCATGCTGATCATTTGGCTGTTGCTTAGGAGAGCAGTATGACGATGTTCTTTTATCTGCTAATGCTGCTTTCAGGTTTTGTTATCGCCTTCATGGCCTGCCGCCATCATTATCGGCTGCGCCAGCAGCAGCGCATCATTGCTGGCGTGGAGAAAGATCGACAGCACATCCGTCAAAGCACTATCGATGTGGACAATATCCTTATCGATAACAGTAGCTGGCTAAGCCTGTTAAAGCAGCTTGATACTCAACTCAGTGTAAAAATGGGTACGCTGGTGTGTGTAATGGCAATTATTTCGCTCACAGAGCAAATCGGCCTGTTTACGCTGAGTGCGCAGGATTTAGTAATGGTGATGCTGCTGTTATTAGTGTTGATTATTGTGATTCCAGGGCTGCTACAAAAGCCTGCAATTACGCAACGTTATAAGCTAATGATGGACGCACTGCCCTATTTTGTTGACCTGCTGGCGGTCTGCATTCAGGCCGGTATGACGGTAGAAAATGCCATTAAGTTCATTACCCATAACGGCGAAGAAATTGATGCCAATCTTTCCAGCCTGATGCGCCTGTTAACCAAACGGGCAGACGTCAGCGGTATGGAAGAAGCGCTGGGCGAACTCTATCGCATGGTAGATAAAACCGAAATGCGTATGTTTTGCGCCACCCTGCAACAAAGCGTGCATTACGGCACGTCACTCTACGACAACCTGATTGAACTCTCTCGCGATATGCGTGAACTGCAACTGCTGAGCGCTGAGGAAAAAGTCGGCAAGCTCTCAGCGCGCATGAGCATTCCGCTGATCCTGTTCATCATGTTTCCCATTACCATTTTAATTGCCGCGCCTGGTGTTTTGAGGATTATGAAAAATGCACTGTTTTAAAAAAATAAGCCTGCTGTTCTGTGCCCTGCTGCTGGCTGGATGCGCACGCCCCGAAACATTTGATAGCCAGGAGGCAAAGAGCCAGGAAGAGATCCTGCTCAAGGTTAATAACTACAACGGTTTGATTACGCTTTATCGCAGCTGGCTGAGAGAAAAAGACGATCCCGCAATCAGAATGAAGCTGGCACGTAATTACTACTTGTCTGGCGATTATAAAAGCTCACTGCAGACGCTGCAGCCACTGCTGAATAATCCGGATATTCCGCGTTACCTGCTGCAGGCGCAAAACCTGATCGCCCTGGGCGAATACCCGCGAGCGGTACGTGCAACGGAAAAAATAATGCAGCGTGAACCACAACATGCTGAAGCCTGGAATCTTCGTGGCGTCGCGCTGGCATTAAATGGCCAGCTGACAGAAGCGCAGAAATCATTGCAGCGGGCGCGTTCGCTGTTTATCGCTGATGATATTGCGCTGAATAATTTGGCCATGCTCGCCATGATCGATGGTCGCTACCAGGATGCCGTCAACCTGCTATTGCCGCAATATTTACGTGGGCGCAAACACGATCGGCTGATGCGCAACCTGGTGCTGGCGCTGGTCAAAGTCGGTGACAGACGCTATGCACGAGAAATTATTCGCGACGAGAATCTTTCGCCGCAGCCAGAGGCATTAATTAACGCTCTGGCACAAATATCTCCCCCTTCCGGCAGAGGATTTGGCTAATGCGAAGCGTTTATTCATTTATTAAAGATCGCACGGCAACCGCATCGATTGAATTCGCCCTTACGATTATCTTTTTTGTTTTTACCGTCTTCTTTATCGCTGAAGTAGGCCGTCTGGCCTATGTCTCGTCGGTCATCGATCTGGCGGTTTCAGAAGCGGCCAAAGATGCCAAGAATGTGCCATCAAGCACCAGCGGTGATTACCGTACGCGCTTTGAAGATCGCATGCTTCGTCAAACGGGTGCGCTCTGGCGCTTTCTGACCAATTCGGACGCGGTGGATATCTCCATGGGTTATGCCAGCAGCATTGATGAGATGAATAACAGCGGCGGCAGCAGCGGCAATTACCGTAACCAACCCATTGCACGCTATCAGGTTAAATATCGCTATGAACCGATGTTTTTCCTTTTCCCGGGGTTTTGGGCCGACAGCTTATTGAATCGTGAGGTGATCTTTGTACAGGAATATGAACGCTCCAAATTTATGCACTGATCGGCGTGGTGCAATAGCGGTTGAGTTTGTTTTCATCATGATGTTCCTGATCGTTTTTCTGGTGTTTTTTGCCGACTTAATGGTGCGCCAGGCAATGGCAGGCAAACTTGACCGCACTGCTTATTCCGTTGCTGGCGTTCTGCGAGAACGTATTCAGCTTTTTGCAGGAAGAGAAGAACTACAGCAAAACGACGTCACTAAAATTAAGGCGCTGGCGCGGCGCATGCTGCTGGATATGCAAACGTCAGCGGACCTGTCCCGGTTATCGCTGTATGTGGAGGAAGTGCATTTCGTCGATCCCGCCGGGCAAAATGATAACCGTAAAACCGTTCGGCTCTATCGCAAATGGCCTGCGGGTGAGGCCTGCATGCCAAAAGTACCGCTGGATCAGTTAATTGATTTGTCGCCGCGAGGCAGCTATGGCCGCTGGGTGCCGCTTTACCAGGTCACGGTCTGTTTGCCGACGCAGAGTATGTACACACGGCTGACGTCAGAAGAGGAGCATCCGGTGATGTCATCGTTTGCCATCGTCATGGCGCGCTGAAAAGTTTTGACAATGCATTGCGGCATGCTGGCCAGCAATAATATACGGCGCCAGCGTAAAAGGAAAAAGAGGGACTGGCCGTTCTTCTGACACAACAAGGAACCATTATGAACATGCTTAATAAGCCATTACGATCATTGCGTGATTTTCGGAACGATCGGCGAGGCGCCTTTGCCATTGGCTTTGTCATACTGTCCGGCTTCCTGTTTAGTATTTCAATATTAGGCCTCGAGGGATCGCGCTATATAGCAGAGCGCGCCCGTCTGTCGGATGCAATGGAACAGGCCGCGCTGGCGCTTACCGCAGAGAACAACGGCGAAGGCGCTGAGCGCAACTACACGCTGTCTAAAGCCTATTTTGCGGCTTATATGCCGCGTGAAAAAGCGGTGCTGCAGCCAAACGTCGTGGTTAAATATGGCGTCAGCCCCGGCAACCTTTCTTATGTTGAATACCGCGTTAGCGGCCAGACTCAACAAACATCCTGGTTTTCATCAACCTTTTTTCCCACATTTAGCCAGGACATGCTGGTGGGTGGCAACGGCGCAGCACGCAAGTTCCGATCCAGCATAGATGTGATGTTTGTAGTGGATTTTTCAGGATCGATGAATGAACCCTTTGGCACCAGTGGTACCAAACTCAGTGAATTAAAACGCATTGTATTACAGCTGGTTCGAGACCTTTATCAGTATGATGCTGGCAACAAGGCGGGATTAGTTCCGTTCGGCTGGGGAGCCAAAGAGGGCAGCCGCTGCGACTTTCCTTTTGTCCCTTATTATCCTATGCCTGTAGACATACTGGCCTTAAATCCAACGCTGCAATTTCAAAAAAATATTAATGTCGCCGCCACCGTAGCAGCCATTCCCAATAACGTTAACAGCATCAATATTCCACTTTCTGCAGTGAGTGAAGGCAACTGCCTGAAGATGAGTTATAGCTGGAAGGTGCCGTTGACCAGCGATTATGCTCGCATCAACCAAATTCAAAGTATGACCGCCTCGGGTGGCACACTGGTGAGCAGTGGGGTGTTACGTGGCGCTTCTGCGCTTTCTGTCGGAACGGCTCCCCGTAAGGTACTGATTATTGTCTCTGACGGCACAGACGATCCGGAAAAGATTACCCTAACGCAAGAACTGATGAACGCCGGCATGTGCAATCGCATTCGTCAGGCCATCTCCACATCGCAATCCGTCGGTAAAATTGCTTTTGTGGGCATTAATTATCGGCCGACTGCAAACTGGCAAGGTTGCGTAGGCAATAAGAATTTTTATCTCCCCAGCACGGTTGAGCAACTTGAAGAAAGTCTGCATCGCACCGTATTTGAGGAAGTCGGCCATAACATTTTAAAGGATCAATAAAATATAAGATTCCATAAGAAATAAACAACACCAGGGTGGTGAATTTTAAGAGTAAATAAAAAAGCGATAAAGATTAAACCCCCTCTCTCACTGCATTATAAAAGCGTAATCTGTGCCGCAATTTTTTATAAAACGGCTGCATAGCATTATAAGTATGCCTTTTAAAAGATATGCAGAGATATCAAAAGGCCAAATATTATTTGATAAAGGATAATCAAAATGAGATTTAAATTAGCTGCAATCGCCACACTCTTATTACCGCTAGCTGTAACAGCAGCAACACCCGGTAAATATGACACCAAGTTTAACGTAACGGCCAACGTGCCTGACAGTGCAATGATTACCGATCCGGGCGGACGTCCTGTCACCGATATGCTGGTAGAACTAACGCCGGCGGCATCTGGAAAAATGGAAGCGCAAACCACTGCTCTGAGGCTGTGGAATAATGACGTCAGCAAGCTGGAGATGTCGTTAACGCTTGATGATGGCAATGCTGCTACCGGTGGCGCTTTTAACCTGACCAGTACACAGGGCGACGTACTGAATGATCTGACTTACAAGATCACGACCATTAGCGCCAATGGTAATCAGGAGTTTGCCAACTCAGGCGATACCAAAGATTACACGCTGCTGCCTAATGGCAGTCATGGTGAATTACCCGTCGTTTTCCGTTTTGTTTCTGACAGAAACTATGACCAGCTTGGTCAGGGCTCTTATAGCGGTACCGTCTACGCCAACGTCGTAGCTAAACCTTAATTACTGTTAAAGGAACAGGGTCGGCCTGGCCGCCCCTGTCTGTAAACTATGAATTTTTTTTCTGCGACTTTATTACCCGCCACGATTTTACTGTGGGGCAGTGCGGCATCAGCGGATAACGATGCGCAGCTTCTGCTTGATATTTCCGCTGAGTCAGTAGCCAGAGTTTCTCTTTATTATGAGAACAAACCCATTGAAGGCGATAACTTTGATTTTACTCTGCCGGTTAATGGTATTTCTCAAAAATTTGAACGGGAATCGGGTTTCTTTCATATCGTTGGGAATATCGATCAGGCTGATATCGTTTTTGCAGAAACCCATTTCATATTGCCTCAGGTTTCTGGCGGTAACAACTCTATTAATCTCAGCGGCGATTTTATTTTCCGTGGCGAATCTTATCAGGCGCTACAGAATTTAAGAATGCCAGTTATTCGCAACGTAGGCCAAAGTAATGTGCAAAATGGCGTGAAAATTCATTTTTCATCAGAAAAATTAGCAGGAGATTATACCAAAGGGCAGTACGCTAATACTTTCACTCTTTTATTAACGCCGGTTATTTAAAAAAGAGACAGAAATAATGAATTTTACATATATAAAAAATACTCTTATTACAATAATAAGTTTTTTCTGCGCGGCGTCGTTAATCGCCTCAACCGCGGTACCGGTGCCTAAGGGTTTTGAAGATATTTTTAATGCTCGTCAACAAGGCATTTTTGAGGTGCTGTATGGCGATCTTTCTCTGGGTACATTTAGCGTTGATTTTGATCGTCAGGATGTGTTGTTGCTCTCACCGATTGCGGTGGCCGAACAAATTTTTACGGCCGATGCTACCTCGCTTACTCTGTCTCAGGCTGCGCTGTTGTCCGCATTGTCGGCACCTCTGAAGCGGCTTTCTGCAGATGCCGCTGGCGACAGTGATATTGGTGTCATGCTTGATGAGAGCAACGCAACGTTACGTGTGATTCTGCCAGCAAATTTGTTTCGTAGCGATCGCCCGGATAAGGAAAAAAGCTTTATTCCTTATCAGAGCAATCCGGGATTTGTCCATGCACACAACCTTAATTATCTTGCTGATTCGTATGGCGATAACCTGAGCCTGAGCGCCAGCGAAACGCTTAATTTTACCGGAAATACCTATCTACGAAGCGCATGGAGTTACGCACGCGATACGGATTTTAGTCTTGAGGAATTGGCACTTTATCTGGAACATAAGAATCAACGTTTTAAGATGGGCCGGCAGCGCCTTAGCGACAACCTTATTACCGGCACGCCTTCTGCATCCTACAGTTTTTTTAACCCCGTAAGTTTTGATGGTATCGCGCTGGGTTACATGGGCGACAACTATCTTTCTGCTGGCACCGGTGCTGCTTCACCGGTGACGATTTATTTGCCCCAGGCGGGAACCGTTGAGGTCTATCGCCAGGGGCGAATGATCGATATTCAACAGTTTCCGGCAGGGCTACAGCATCTTGATACTGCCAGCTGGCCAGCGGGCGGCTACGACGTACTGCTGGTATCCAGGCTTATTAACGGTGCCAGAGAGGAGAAGAGCCAGCCATTTTTCAAGCGTAACGGCACCTTTCACTCTGGAGAGGTTGAATACATTCTGCAGTTTGGCCGCTATGACCCGCGTCAGGGAGCACTGCTCGCCCGCACAAAAGCCGGCATTAACAGCCGCTATAACATCAGCAATCATCTGGTGAGCAATGTTTCACTTGCCTGGACGTCGCCAACCGCATTTTCCGTCGGCGGCGGCCTGTTAACAGACGACAACCGTCTTTTTGCCAGTAGTAGTCTGGATATACCAATAAACAGCTGGTTTGCCGAGCGTCTGTATGCCGATGGCATTTACGGCGACCAGGGAAGCCGCGGCTATCAGCTCGGCGCGATGAAGAATCTCTACCGTCTCGGGCTTAATTTCAGCTACCGGGACTATCTGTATAAAGGTGATGAAGAGGGCTATCGACGTTTTGGCGTGGTACCCGCATGGGATTTTGAATCATGGCAATTTGGTGCCACGACATTTATTCCGGGGAATATCGGCCTGAGCCTGAGCTATGGATTGAACACGTTTTATCAGCAGTATGGACGTGAGAATAAATCAGCGTTTAAAAGCTGGGATATTAATCTCAATCGCGACTTCTCTCTGGCTGACAGCCTTAACCTGCGCGTTGACGTGGGCTATCACCACGGCATTAATGAATACGTTGGCCGGTATAACTACAACAACACTACCGAAGATCGTATTTATGCTCAGTTAACGCTCGGTATGCGCGAACGAAGTTTTGATCACTATCAGGCATTACATGTGCGGACCCGTCTGAGCGACGATCATAAAAATAATTACGGCGCTGACTATGCGCTCAATCTGGATAATCCGGCCTTTGATCGCGCCAGCCGATATGTTGTCAACGCCAGCGTCAACCGCAGCGCAGATGACAGCAACAACATCGGTGCGGGTGCAAGCATTGATAACCGCTTTGGTTCGACGTCCGTCGGTGTTTCGCAATCTTTCGGCACCTCTGATTATCGTCAACATTATCTTTCACAACGCGGCGGATTCGCCGTCGGTGGCGGCGAGATCGCCTTCGGTAAAATGGAAAATGCTGCGGCGCTAATCGTGGATGCCAGTACGCTGCCAAAAGATCAGTTTTTCGAAGTGCGAAACCGCAGTAATGAACCGGTAATCATTAAAGGTGGACAGAAAACCACGTTGAGTATGACGCCTTATCAAAAGATTGCGCCGAAAGCGGAGCAGTTGTTCACCGTTAAAAATAATGCCTTTTATACGTTAAAAACCACAAGTCCTTCCACCTGGGCTATGCCCGGGCAGGTTTATCACGTCAGGCTCGCCGCAACTCAAAATCTTACCGTCACCGGCCGTCTTTATCTGGCGGGGCGCCCTTTGGCCAATGCCCGCGTGGTTGGCGCCAATGCCATGACCGATGAGGAAGGATTGTTCGTAGGTGATTATCAGCTGGAAAGTCATCAGCAGCTTAACGCGCTTTCAGTACAAAAGGATGGCCAGGCTTACCTGTGCCCGCTCATTGAGCAGGAGATCAAAATGACGCAAGGCGTTATGCAAATTCGTGAGGTGAATTGTGAAATTGAATAAATGGTACACGCTTCCTTTCTGTGTCGTATTAGCGGTGGCCAGCGTGCAGGCTATTGAGGTTTTTCCGGTGGTTAAAGAGATACGTCAGGATACGCCTCGTGAAAACTTTATTTCTGTACGTTCGGCATTACGAGCACAGGATAACGCCACGCCCACTGATAGCGAACGCTATGAATTTGTGACGCTGGAGTTGTTCAGAGTCACTAATCCTGGTGACAACAATGAGAATCGTATCAAAGAGTTGGGTGCAGCGGATCCGACGTTGCTTTTTAGCCCCAGCAAGCTGATTGTCCCTTATGGCGAAGAGCGCAAAGTCAGGATTCTGCCGCTTAAATCGGTGAGTCATGAAACAGTTTATCGGCTGCGAATTCGGCCCAGCTACCCGGAACAGGAGCTGGATAAAGGCAAGGTTCGCTTTGCCGTTGGTTATGACGTCCTATTACGGTATCTGCCTGAGGGCAAGCATGACAGAGGAATTAGCCTGAATTGTAAGGGTAATTCGTGGACAATAACCGCAACCGGCAACGTGCGCAGCGAGTTGCGCAACCTTGTTATTGACGGTCGACAAGATCGGAAATCATTCAATATCTATCCCACGCACCCACGTACGTTAAGCGTCAGCAAACGCCTGGCATTCGAAATGGATGGCAAGCTGCATGTCTATGAGCAATGCCAACATCGGGAGTAAACAGATGATGAAATTACTGCTCTGCAGTGCGCTGCTGTTACCGCTGTACGTCAGCGCGGAAACGGCACTGGTGATTTATGTTCAGCCGGGCGGCGGCTTTAAAATGCTGACGGAGGGTGGCAACACCGGTGGAGCAGGAATAGTGCAATTTCAGCAGGCGGCGGAAAAACCACTGGCTATTCAGCTTCTTCCTGACGGCACGGCGCAGTGTGAAAATGGCATGCTTAGTGTGGCTTCATTTTCACTCTCATTTCGTCATGCAATATCATCCGAAAAACTACTCTGCGGTGCGTCATGGCATCTTGAAAGTGTTTCCCGCCAACGCTGGATAAACCTGCAGCCTGAGATTTCCTTTAAAGGTGAAAGACGGGCATTGATGCAGCTGGCTTCAGCAACACGACTGCAAATTGGTCATCTCCGTGCTCAAACTGCAGGCAATACTGCTTCAACGTCGCCGATCTATCTGGATCTTAGCGCGATCGATTCCGATGCTTCAGTGTTATCTGCACGTTTTGATAAACCTGCACTGGGCTTCGGTGAAGTGGGTGACACACGTGATGCACTGGCCAGTGCGCGTTTGCGCATTACCAAAACAGCCCTCGCTACCAGTAACGCATTGCCCTATCGGCTGGGGTTTGAATCGACACAGCAATCTAATAATCAATGGCAGCTCCGCACGCCTTCTGGGGAAGAAAGTATGCCTTATCACATTATTATTGCAGGTAAGAGTATCGTGCCCAGCGACAGGATCTACGGGCAGCTTCCGGCAGGCGAAGTGACCAGTGAAGAGATCGAGATTCAGTTTCGGCTTGAAGGTAAACAAACTCGAGGTATGGCTGCCGGTACACGTTTAACAGACAGGCTAACTGCTGTCATTACTCCGGAAGGGTAACAAAAAATGATAAAGAAAATAGTTACAAGATTTTTACTGGCATTTGCGGCAGTGCCCGCGGTGCAAGCAGCAACGTCTGTGAAAACATCGATTGATGTTCAGGCTGAGATCAGTACCAGCGTAAGAATATATGTTGATGGGCGAGATGTGACGAACGGTGCAATTAGCCTGGTGCTGGAGAACCAAGGCGGTTATATGACAGCCAGAACACCGGCATTTCATTTCATAGGTAATGCTAATTCTGTTGGCCTGCGGTTCAACGCGTTGAATGATAGCGATCTTATCTCAGAAAATAACGATCGTATGAAAATAAACACAACATGGATTACCCCTGATGGAGCTGAGTCAGCAACCAGCTTTCCCGTATACAATCAGCAAGTTTATCCCAACTTTTCTGACGTACCGGATCCACAACGCGGTGTGAGGGTGAATTTTGTTTCTGCACAACGCAGCGAAACCTATCCTTTAGGACGTTATAGCGGCACGTTCGAAGTACTTGTTACGCCATCCGTTTAGCGCGATGGCTAATCATAATATTGCTACAGGATATTTGGCGTACGTTTTAGTACAGGTTATTTAGTGAAGAGTTCAGCAGGGGCTTACGTAAAGCGTGGGCCCTTTTTTATAGGCCTGCATAATCAAATAAAAATCATTTTGCAGTTAAATGCCAGCAACGTCATTTAGCACAATTATTACAATTGATGCTTTAAAACCAGCCTGTAAAGGAGATTGCAGATGAATGAAGGGCTTCTGATCCGGGTGTATAATGGGCGCAATAAGTAACCTGAAACGGATCGCAGGCTGCGGGAGAAGGAAAATTATATATATCAGAGTGGGTTCTGGGGTAGGGTCTGGTTCGGGCCCGGGATCGCGCCGCCGGGGCCGCGCAGGCCGGCCGCATTATCGCCGGCCCGCTCCGGCGGGTAAAGCCCCCGCTCGCCGCGGCCGGCCGTCGCCCCGGCAATCCGGAGAGCGCCTTATTTTTTCCATGGGAAAGGGCCCCGCGCTTTCGCGCGGGGCCCTTCTGGTTTGATGCCTGGCAGTTCCCTACTCTCGCATGGGGAGACCCCACACTACCATCGGCGCTACGGCGTTTCACTTCTGAGTTCGGCATGGGGTCAGGTGGGACCACCGCGCTAGTGCCGCCAGGCAAATTCTGTTCCGGACCCCCCCAAAAAAGGCGGGCCCGATAATCCGGTACGTGCTGAAAATTGAAACCGCGTCACTGCAAAACGCCTGTGGCGTTGTAAGGTTAAGCCTCACGGGTCATTAGTACCGGTTAGCTCAACGCATCGCTGCGCTTACACACCCGGCCTATCAACGTCGTAGTCTTCAACGTCCCTTCAGGAGACTTATAGTCTCAGGGAGAACTCATCTCGGGGCAAGTTTCGCGCTTAGATGCTTTCAGCGCTTATCTTTTCCGCATTTAGCTACCGGGCAGTGCCATTGGCATGACAACCCGAACACCAGTGATGCGTCCACTCCGGTCCTCTCGTACTAGGAGCAGCCCCCCTCAGTTCTCCAGCGCCCACGGCAGATAGGGACCGAACTGTCTCACGACGTTCTAAACCCAGCTCGCGTACCACTTTAAACGGCGAACAGCCGTACCCTTGGGACCTACTTCAGCCCCAGGATGTGATGAGCCGACATCGAGGTGCCAAACACCGCCGTCGATATGAACTCTTGGGCGGTATCAGCCTGTTATCCCCGGAGTACCTTTTATCCGTTGAGCGATGGCCCTTCCATTCAGAACCACCGGATCACTATGACCTGCTTTCGCACCTGCTCGAGCCGTCACTCTCGCAGTCAAGCCAGCTTATGCCATTGCACTAACCTCACGATGTCCGACCGTGATTAGCTGACCTTCGTGCTCCTCCGTTACGCTTTGGGAGGAGACCGCCCCAGTCAAACTACCCACCAGACACTGTCCGCACCCCGGATCACGGGGCCACGTTAGAACATCAAACGTTAAAGGGTGGTATTTCAAGGTTGGCTCCACGCGGACTGGCGTCCGCGCTTCAAAGCCTCCCACCTATCCTACACATCAAGGCTCAATGTTCAGTGTCAAGCTGTAGTAAAGGTTCACGGGGTCTTTCCGTCTTGCCGCGGGTACACTGCATCTTCACAGCGAGTTCAATTTCACTGAGTCTCGGGTGGAGACAGCCTGGCCATCATTACGCCATTCGTGCAGGTCGGAACTTACCCGACAAGGAATTTCGCTACCTTAGGACCGTTATAGTTACGGCCGCCGTTTACCGGGGCTTCGATCAGGAGCTTCTCTTGCGATAACCCCATCAATTAACCTTCCGGCACCGGGCAGGCGTCACACCGTATACGTCCACTTTCGTGTTTGCACAGTGCTGTGTTTTTAATAAACAGTTGCAGCCAGCTGGTATCTTCGACTGGCTTCGGCTCGGGGAGCAAGTCCCTCCACCTACGCGCCAGCGTGCCTTCTCCCGAAGTTACGGCACCATTTTGCCTAGTTCCTTCACCCGAGTTCTCTCAAGCGCCTTGGTATTCTCTACCTGACCACCTGTGTCGGTTTGGGGTACGATTTGATGCTGCCTGATGCTTAGAGGCTTTTCCTGGAAGCAGGGTATCAGTTGCTTCAGCACCGTAGTGCCTCGTCGTCACGCCTCAGTGTTAAAGTGAACCGGATTTGCCTGGAACACACACCTACACGCTTAAACCGGGACAACCGTCGCCCGGCCAACCTAACCTTCTCCGTCCCCCCTTCGCAGCAACACCGAGTACAGGAATATTAACCTGTTTCCCATCGACTACGCCTTTCGGCCTCGCCTTAGGGGTCGACTCACCCTGCTCCGATTAACGTTGAACAGGAACCCTTGGTCTTCCGGCGAGCGGGCTTTTCACCCGCTTTATCGTTACTTATGTCAGCATTCGCACTTCTGATACCTCCAGCAGACCTCACAGTCCACCTTCGACGGCTTACAGAACGCTCCCCTACCCAACAACGCTTGCGCGCCGCTGCCGCAGCTTCGGTGCATGGTTTAGCCCCGTTACATCTTCCGCGCAGGCCGACTCGACCAGTGAGCTATTACGCTTTCTTTAAATGATGGCTGCTTCTAAGCCAACATCCTGGCTGTCTGGGCCTTCCCACATCGTTTCCCACTTAACCATGACTTTGGGACCTTAGCTGGCGGTCTGGGTTGTTTCCCTCTTCACGACGGACGTTAGCACCCGCCGTGTGTCTCCCGTGATAACATTCTTCGGTATTCGCAGTTTGCATCGGGTTGGTAAGCCGGGATGGCCCCCTAGCCGAAACAGTGCTCTACCCCCGAAGATGAGTTCACGAGGCGCTACCTAAATAGCTTTCGGGGAGAACCAGCTATCTCCCGGTTTGATTGGCCTTTCACCCCCAGCCACAGGTCATCCGCTAATTTTTCAACATTAGTCGGTTCGGTCCTCCAGTTAGTGTTACCCAACCTTCAACCTGCCCATGGCTAGATCACCGGGTTTCGGGTCTATACCCTGCAACTTAACGCCCAGTTAAGACTCGGTTTCCCTGCGGCTCCCCTATACGGTTAACCTTGCTACAGAATATAAGTCGCTGACCCATTATACAAAAGGTACGCAGTCACACCACGAAGGTGCTCCCACTGCTTGTACGTACACGGTTTCAGGTTCTGTTTCACTCCCCTCGCCGGGGTTCTTTTCGCCTTTCCCTCACGGTACTGGTTCACTATCGGTCAGTCAGGAGTATTTAGCCTTGGAGGATGGTCCCCCCATATTCAGACAGGATACCACGTGTCCCGCCCTACTCTTCGAACTCACAGCAGGTGCATTTTTGTGTACGGGACTGTCACCCTGTACCGTGCGACTTTCCAGACGCTTCCACTAATGCACAAGCTGATGATGGTTCCGGGCTCCTCCCCGTTCGCTCGCCGCTACTGGGGGAATCTCGGTTGATTTCTTTTCCTCGGGGTACTTAGATGTTTCAGTTCCCCCGGTTCGCCTTGCAGCACTATGTATTCATGCTGCAATGATGCACCTGAGTGCACCGGGTTTCCCCATTCGGGTATCGTCGGCTGTTGCGGTTCATATCACCTTACCGACGCTTATCGCAGATTAGCACGCCCTTCATCGCCTCTGACTGCCTGGGCATCCACCGTGTACGCTTCGTCACTTAACCTCACAACCCACAGGCGTCTCGTGAGACGCTGCGGTCATAAGCGTGACGCGAACACGCCGCTCTCTGCGCCCCTTATTACGGAGGGACGCGGCGGCGTGTCGTTTTCAATTTTCAGCTTTGTTCCGGATTGTTAAAGAGCAAATATCACAAAGGACACCCGCGGGCGCACTTCAGGCTATTTTTCAGCGACACCTTTCACCTGTCACCGAGCAGGTGGCGTCCCCTAGGGATTCGAACCCCTGTTGCCGCCGTGAAAGGGCGGAGTCCTAACCGCTAGACGAAGGGACACACAAGGTGTCTCGACTTCGCAGCCGTCCTGCTTCTTTACTTTCTATCAGACAATCTGTGTGGACACTGCGCGGGAAGGTATCTTCAGGTAAGGAGGTGATCCAACCGCAGGTTCCCCTACGGTTACCTTGTTACGACTTCACCCCAGTCATGAATCACAAAGTGGTAAGCGCCCTCCCGAAGGTTAAGCTACCTACTTCTTTTGCAACCCACTCCCATGGTGTGACGGGCGGTGTGTACAAGGCCCGGGAACGTATTCACCGTGGCATTCTGATCCACGATTACTAGCGATTCCGACTTCACGGAGTCGAGTTGCAGACTCCGATCCGGACTACGACGCACTTTGTGAGGTCCGCTTGCTCTCGCGAGGTCGCTTCTCTTTGTATGCGCCATTGTAGCACGTGTGTAGCCCTGCTCGTAAGGGCCATGATGACTTGACGTCATCCCCACCTTCCTCCGGTTTATCACCGGCAGTCTCCTTTGAGTTCCCGACCGAATCGCTGGCAACAAAGGATAAGGGTTGCGCTCGTTGCGGGACTTAACCCAACATTTCACAACACGAGCTGACGACAGCCATGCAGCACCTGTCTCACGGTTCCCGAAGGCACTAAGGCATCTCTGCCGAATTCCGTGGATGTCAAGAGCAGGTAAGGTTCTTCGCGTTGCATCGAATTAAACCACATGCTCCACCGCTTGTGCGGGCCCCCGTCAATTCATTTGAGTTTTAACCTTGCGGCCGTACTCCCCAGGCGGTCGACTTAACGCGTTAGCTCCGGAAGCCACGAGTCATGCTCACAGCCTCCAAGTCGACATCGTTTACGGCGTGGACTACCAGGGTATCTAATCCTGTTTGCTCCCCACGCTTTCGCACCTGAGCGTCAGTCTTTGTCCAGGGGGCCGCCTTCGCCACCGGTATTCCTCCAGATCTCTACGCATTTCACCGCTACACCTGGAATTCTACCCCCCTCTACAAGACTCAAGCCTGCCAGTTTCAAATGCAGTTCCCAGGTTAAGCCCGGGGATTTCACATCTGACTTAACAGACCGCCTGCGTGCGCTTTACGCCCAGTAATTCCGATTAACGCTTGCACCCTCCGTATTACCGCGGCTGCTGGCACGGAGTTAGCCGGTGCTTCTTCTGCGGGTAACGTCAATGAACGAGGTTATTAACCTCGTCCCCTTCCTCCCCGCTGAAAGTACTTTACAACCCGAAGGCCTTCTTCATACACGCGGCATGGCTGCATCAGGCTTGCGCCCATTGTGCAATATTCCCCACTGCTGCCTCCCGTAGGAGTCTGGACCGTGTCTCAGTTCCAGTGTGGCTGGTCATCCTCTCAGACCAGCTAGGGATCGTCGCCTAGGTGAGCCGTTACCCCACCTACTAGCTAATCCCATCTGGGTTCATCCGATGGTGTGAGGCCCGAAGGTCCCCCACTTTGGTCTTGCGACGTTATGCGGTATTAGCCACCGTTTCCAGTGGTTATCCCCCTCCATCGGGCAGATCCCCAGACATTACTCACCCGTCCGCCACTCGTCACCCGAAGAGCAAGCTCTTCTGTGCTACCGTTCGACTTGCATGTGTTAGGCCTGCCGCCAGCGTTCAATCTGAGCCATGATCAAACTCTTCAATTAAAAGTTCGATTTGCTTCAACTCGTGAAGCGATGCTCAAGGAAAACGTCGTAATGAATTTCAATACGTGTTCACTCTTAAGACTTGATATTTTTTTGCGTCCGGAGACGCTGATATCAATCCTGCGAGTGCCCACACAGATTGTCTGATAAATTGTTAAAGAGCAGCGCAACCGGCGGGTTAACCGTCCGTTGCGAGGTGGCGTATATTACGCTTTCCTCCTTCGGAGTCAATCCCTTTTCTCAGGATTTTTTCCGGCGGTTCAGCTTCCCGAACCTCCTGACGCGCCGCTGTGTAAGCCGTTGTTCCGTGTCAGTGGAGGCGCATTATAGGGAATTTCTGCAGGCTGACAAGGGCTAATTTTAAAATAAATTCTGACTGCTTTTTTTTCATTCAAAGCGATGCTTTTCACTTCGATTTGACCGGAAAACAGGCAAATTCACGGGCAAAACTGGCAACCTGCTGCCAGTCTGTATACTCCACTTCTTTTGTTTTATCCGTTTCACCGCCGGTCATCTTCATAATCAACTGAATCATCACGCGATCCAGCCAGCCATAACGCGGATAACGCAGCGCACCGGCAAACACCGCACAGCAATCGGGCTGCCACGGCGACGTAAGTAGAAACTTCCGCATATAGGCATTGGTCTGCGGCGTGCGTTTTTCTGGTTTACGCGCGGTAAGGTTAACGCAGAAGAAACCTGATGGCCTTTGCTGCAAAGCTTCCAGGTTCTGCTTCACAAAATTCGCTACTGCCGAATGAAAACGTCCATAACGAATAGAAGCACCGATAAGCACGCGATCGTATTGCGCCCAGTCGACCGTACCGACATGCAGGATATCCATCACGTCACATTCCTGCTGCTCTGATATGCATTTGCCTGCATAAGAGGCAATTTCACGCGTTTGCCCATCACGGCTGGAAAAAAGAATAAGGGCTTTCATTACTGTCCTTCTTTATCTATTCACGCCAGAACGTTGGCGTAAAGAGCACCAACAGCGTGAAAACTTCGAGGCGGCCGAAAAGCATAGTTGAAATCAATATCCATTTTGCGACATCGTTCATGGAGGTAAAGTTATCCGCTACTACGCCTAAACCCGGGCCGAGATTGTTTAATGTGGCTGCGACCGCAGCAAACGCGGAGAAGTCATCCACGCCGGTGGCGATGATTGCCAGCATACTGACCAGAAAAACCAGCGCATAGGCTGAAAAGAATCCCCATACCGCTTCGAGGATGCGTTCCGGCAGCGCGCGATTGCCCAGCTTAATAGAGTAGACCGCGTTCGGGTGAACCAGGCGTTTCAGTTCACGCGAGCCCTGTTTACAGAGCAGCAAAATGCGAATCACTTTTAACCCGCCGCCGGTCGAACCCGCACAGCCGCCAATAAAGGCGGAGCATAAGAGCAGTACAGGCAGGAAAAGTGGCCAGCGTGCAATGCTATCGGTGGTGAAACCCGCCGTAGTGGCCATCGAGACCACCTGAAAAAAGGCCTGATTCAGCGTCTGCAACGTAGTGGGATAAACGTTGTGGAACCACAGTACAATGGTGCAGATCAACACCAGCGTCAGCTGGACACCGATAAAAGTACGAAATTCCGGATCGCGCCAGTAAACGCGCAGGTTACGTCCGCTGAGCAAAGAGAAATGCAGGCCGTAGTTACAGCCTGAAATCAGCAGGAATATGGCAATAATGGTGTTGATCGTTGGGCTGTTAAAATAGCCGATGCTGGCATCGTGAGTGGAAAAGCCACCAATGGCGATAGTGGAGAAGCTGTGACCAATCGCATCGAATAACGGCATACCAGCCAGCCATAACGCCAGGGCACAGGCGATGGTCAGCAATACATAGATCAGCCACAAAGTTTTAGCCGTTTCAGCAATGCGCGGCCGCATCTTATTATCTTTCAGCGGACCGGGCATTTCCGCACGGTAGAGCTGCATGCCGCCGACGCCAAGAATAGGCAGGATCGCCACAGCGAGCACAATAATTCCCATGCCGCCAAACCATTGCAGCATCTGGCGATAGAAGAGGATGGCTTTGGGCAATGAGTCGAGCCCGACCAGCGTGGTCGCGCCGGTTGTGGTTAAGCCAGAGAACGACTCAAAGAAGGCGTCGGTGACCGACAGATTCGGGTGCTCTGAAAAGATAAAAGGCATTGCACCGACGCTGCCCAACACCGTCCAGAACAGCACCACAATCAAAAACCCTTCTCGCGGCTTCAGCTCTTTCTTCTGCTTACGGTTGGGCCACCATAATAATGCACCAATAATCAGCGCCATGATAAAGGTCTGACTGAAGGCGCGTCCGGCACCGTCGCGATAAAGCAACGCCACCAGCCCGGGCACAATCATCGTGCCTGAGAACAAAATGACCAGCAAACCGACGATGCGGGTAATGGCACGAAAATGCATTAAGCCGTTTCCTTAACCTGATAGAGAATGTTCGCTCGCCGTCAGCACCAACGCACCGCGGCTAAAATCGGACAAATTTTGTCGGCACCCTGCCACCTGTGCATAGGGCAAAGCAAGCCAGAGGGTAATTTCCGCCTGGAACTCACTGTGCAACACGTTGCCGGCAAAGCGTTTGATGATTCTTTCTACTTCAGCAAGCTGAGCATATTCACACCGCAGCTGAAAAGTCGCCATCGGCGTTTTAGTCTGCGGTACCAACAGCTTCAGCCCCTGTTGTACGCCGCCGCCATAGGCTTTTACCAGGCCGCCGGTGCCCAGCATGATACCGCCGTAATAGCGCACAACCACCGCGGTGATCTCACCGAGCTGGCTGCCCATCAGCTGAGCAAGCATCGGCTTGCCAGCCGTGCCAGAGGGCTCACCATCATCGGAAAAACCCAACTGCTGTGAATCCTGCGGCGCGCCCGCTACCCATGCCCAGCAATGATGGCGCGCGGCCGGGTGCTCCGCCTTAACGCGCTGGACAAAAGCCCGCGCGTTTTCAACGCCATCAGTATGCGCTAACAGCGTAATAAAGCGGCTCTTCTTGATGGTTTCCTCGCTGACACTGACTGGCTCAGCAGGAATTTCATAAGCATCCATCAGGGCAGGTGCAGATCGCGCGTCATGTTTTCTAAACGATTCGCGTGAATCACCACGTTATCTTCAATGCGGATGCCGCCATAAGGCCTGAGCGCATCGATAGCCGACCAGTCAATATGCTGGCTAAATGCACCGTTGCGCAGCGGCTCCAGCAGGGAATCGATCACATAGAATCCCGGCTCGATGGTCAGCACCATGCGTGGTTCGAGCATACGTGTGCAGCGCAGGAACGGATATTGCGCAGGTGCCGCCAGCGACGTGCCCTGCTCATCCTGCATAAAGCCACCGACATCATGTACCTGCAAGCCTAATGGATGACCCAACCCGTGAGGCATAAACGGCCCGGTAAGGTTTTCCGCTACCATCGCCTCTGCGCTGATGCCTTTTATCAACTCAAACTTCAGCAGCATCCTGGCAATGCGCTCATGCATCTGCTGATGATATTCGGTGTAGCGCACGCCCGCTTTCAGGGTGTCGATCAGCGCCAGCTCCTGGTGGTTCATCTCCTGCACCAGCTGGCCATACAGCGAGTTTTTCTGGGCGGCATAGCTACGGGTGAGATCGGCCGCGTAGCCGTTATATTCCGCACCGGCGTCGATCAAAAAGCTGCGCATCTCTTCCGGCGCACGCGCATCGAGTTTGGTGTAATGGAGCACAGCGGCATGTTCGTTAAGCGCGATGATATTGCCGTAAGGCACATCGGTGTCGCGATGGCCGGTAGCCGATAAATAAGCGAGGTTGATATCAAACTCGCTCATGCCGGAAAGGAAGGCTTCTTTTGCTGCCAGATGCCCCGCCACCGCCAGCTTTTGCGCCTCGCGCATACAGGCCAGCTCATAGTCGGTTTTGTAAGCGCGATGGTAATCAAGGTAATTCATCACCACGGCAGGATTGATGGCATCGGCGCGGATGCCCAGCTGCGTTGCGCGTGCCGGAACCGGGCCAATATAGGCAACATTTTCACGATGTGCTGGCAGCAAACTGCCAATGTCCGCACTGTTTCGCAGCGCAACGATCTCAATCTCATCGGTCCAGAAGCTATGCGGCAGCGGTTCCACGTTGTGCCAGTAGTCTACCGGTGAGTAAAACCACAGTTTGGGTTTATTCACGCCATCGACCCACAGCCAACAGTGGGCGACCTGCGTGACCGGCACCCAGGCTTTGAACTGCGGATTAACCTTGAACGGATAATGATGATCGTCCAGATGCACGGTTAACAGCTCGCCAGAGTGAATCAGCAAAGCGTCATGCTGGCTGTGTGCCAGCGCCTGCTGCGCCCGTTGCTGCAACGTCGCGAGATGATCTTTATACAGGGTGTTCAGTGCGTCCATCTACTTTCCTCCGGTGTATGCGAAATGCCCGCATCTTATCACAGCCGCTGAAAGGATAGCGCACGGCAGCAGCTGTGATCGCCTTAGCAAATCAGTACAGCTGCGTTTGCAAATAATTAACATCAATCTCACACTCTCGATCATCTGGTATGACCAGATCCCTTTTGTGGTCTCAGGAGACAGACATGCTTTATCAAAGCGATACCCTTTCTCTCGACTGGCTTACCGATGGCATCGCCGAGCTGGTTTTCAATGCGCCAGGCTCGGTGAATAAACTCGATACCGCCACGGTAGCTAATCTGGGCGAAGCCCTTACCCTGCTGGAAAATGAACCCGCGCTGCGTGGCCTGCTGGTGAGTTCACGCAAGCCCGCCTTTATTGTTGGCGCCGATATCACCGAGTTTTTGACGCTGTTTTCCGCTCCGGCCAACCAGCTGACTGACTGGCTGAATGACGCCAATGCGATTTTCAACCGACTGGAAGATCTGCCGGTGCCTACGCTGACCGCCGTTAATGGTTATGCGCTGGGCGGCGGTTGCGAATGTGTACTGGCCACCGACTTTCGCGTTGCCACTCCGGATACGCGCATCGGCCTGCCAGAAACCAAGCTTGGCATCATGCCCGGCTTTGGTGGCTCCGTCCGCCTGCCGCGTTTGATCGGTGCGGATAACGCACTGGAAATCATCGCAGCGGGCAAAGAGGTGGATGCCGCCAACGCGCTGTCGCTGGGTCTGGTCGATGCCATTGTCGCGCCGGAGAAGCTGGCTGCGGCGGCGCTGCGCATGCTGCAGGCAGCGATCGAGGAGCAAAGCTGGCGGGCACGCCGTGCGCCCAAACTGCAGCCATTAAAGCTCTCAGCAGTTGAAGCGAAAATGAGCTTTACCACTGCTAAAGCGCTGGTGATGCAGACGGCCGGTAAGCACTACCCTGCGCCCTTGACTGCGGTCAAAACCATTGAAGCAGCGGCGCATCTGGGACGCGACGGCGCGTTGAAGCTGGAAACGGCTGCCTTTGTTCCGCTGGCGCAGTCAAACGAAGCACGCGCGCTGGTCGGCATTTTCCTCAACGATCAGTGGGTCAAAAGCAAAGCCAAAAAGCTCGCACAGTCGGCACGTTCGCCACAACAGGCGGCGGTGCTGGGTGCCGGAATTATGGGCGGCGGCATCGCTTATCAGTCTGCCGCCAAAGGTGTGCCGGTGCGCATGAAAGATATTCGCGAAAATGCGCTGACGCTGGGGATGCAGGAAGCGGGCAAGCTGCTGAACAAGCAGTTGGAACGCGGCAAAATTACTGGCGCACAGCTCACCCGTATCATTGCCAGCATTCAACCAACGCTCAGCTTCGCCGACTTCGATCGGGTTGATATCGTGGTGGAAGCGGTGGTGGAAAATCCAACGGTAAAACGTGCGGTGTTGCAGGAGACCGAAGGTCAGGTACGCAGCGATACCATCATTGCCAGCAATACCTCGACCATTCCAATTGGCGATCTTGCTCAGGCGTTGAAGCGGCCGGAAAATTTTTGCGGCATGCACTTTTTCAACCCGGTGCACCGTATGCCGCTGGTAGAAATTATTCGTGGCGAGAAAACTGCCGACAGCACGCTGGCGCAGGTGATTGGCTGGGCGTTGAAAATGGGTAAAACGCCGGTGGTGGTTAACGACTGTCCCGGATTTTTCGTCAACCGCGTGCTCTTTCCCTATTTTGCTGCCTTTAATCTGCTGTTACGCGACGGCGCTGATTTCCGTCAGATAGATAAGGTGATGGAAAAAACTTTTGGCTGGCCAATGGGGCCATCATGGCTGCTGGACATAGTAGGCATCGACACCGCTCATCATGCCCAGCAGGTGATGGCCGATGGTTTCCCGACGCGCATGAAGACGCCAGAGCAGAATGCCATCGATCTGCTGTTTGCCGCCCAGCGTTACGGTCAGAAAAACGGCAGCGGATTCTGGCGCTGGGAAACAGACAAAAAAGGCAAGGCGGTCAGGCAGCCCGATGCCGAAATCGCTGCGTTGCTACAGCCGATATGTCAGCCGGCGCGTTCCTTCAGCGACGAGGAGATCATCGCCCGCATGATGATTCCTATGCTGAATGAAGTGGTGCGTTGCCTGGAAGAAAATATCATCGCCTCACCAGCGGAAGCGGATATGGCGCTGGTTCATGGTCTTGGCTTCCCGCCGTTTCATGGCGGCGCACTGCGCTATCTCGATACGCTCGGCAACGCGCGGTTTGTTGAGATGGCGCAGCACTATGCCGCGCTTGGCCCGCTCTATACGCCGCCCGCTCTGCTACTGCAAAAAGCGGAGCAGCACGAAAGCTGGTATCCGGCCACGCCCGCGCGTGCTCATCAGCCGCTGAAAAGCGTGTAAGGAGAAATTATGGAACATGTAGTGATCGTAGATGCGGTACGTACGCCTATGGGCCGCTCGAAAGGCGGCGCGTTTCGCCAGGTACGAGCAGAAGACCTCTCTGCTCATCTGATGCGCGCCCTGTTAAGCCGTAACCCGGCGCTGGAAGCGGCGCAGCTGGATGATATTTATTGGGGCTGCGTACAACAAACGCTGGAACAAGGATTTAATATTGCCCGCAACGCGGCGCTGCTGGCGGAAATTCCGCATCGCGTACCGGCAACCACCGTTAACCGGCTGTGTGGCTCCTCAATGCAGGCGCTACACGATGGCGCACGGGCTATTATGGTTGGCGATGCGCACAGCTGCCTGATCGGCGGCGTTGAGCATATGGGCCACGTGCCGATGAGCCACGGCGTCGATTTCCATCCAGGCCTGAGCAAAACCGTGGCGAAGGCAGCTGGCATGATGGGACTGACTGCTGAAATGCTGGCGCAGGTGCACCATATCAGCCGTGAAATGCAGGATGCTTTCGCGGTACGTTCACATCAGCGCGCCTGGCAGGCAACCCAGTCCGGGCAGTTTGCTCATGAGATCGTGCCAACATATGGCCATGATGCCGATGGTGCGCTGCAACGCTTTGATTATGATGAGGTGATTCGTCCGGATACGCACATTGAGGCGCTTGCCGCGCTGAAACCGGCGTTTGATCCCCGCAACGGTACGGTCACCGCAGCCAGCTCTTCCGCGCTCTCCGATGGTGCCGCCGCCATGCTGATCATGAGCGAATCGCGGGCTGCCGCGCTGGGATTAAAACCGCGTGCGCGCATCCGGGCCATGGCGGTAACCGGCTGCGATCCATCATTAATGGGGTTTGGACCGGTGCCCGCCACGGAATTAGCGCTCAAGCGCGCCGGACTCAGTGTGCAGGATATCGATCTGTTTGAATTTAACGAGGCGTTTGCTGCGCAGACGTTACCTTGTCTGAAAGCGCTGCATCTGCTCGATAAGCTGGATGAGAAAGTAAACCTTAACGGTGGAGCTATTGCGCTGGGTCATCCACTGGGCTGCTCTGGTGCGCGTATCAGCACCACGCTGCTTAACCTGATGGAACAGCGTAACGCTGAGTTCGGTCTTGCTACCATGTGCATCGGTTTAGGACAGGGCATCGCTACGGTATTCGAACGCGTGTAGGCAACAATCATCCCGCCGGTCATCGCACGGCGGGATGATTATTTAGACATCAGATAAAGGCAAACGCATCGCCAAACATGTGCGCTTCCAGCGCGCCGCGCTCGGCACAAAAACGTTCACGGGCGATTTTGGCCATTTCAAAGCGGCCAGCGATGTAAATATCGTGCTCGCTGAGCGTACCAAAATCCTGCATCACCGCGGTAAGCACGGTGCCACTGCGCCCTTGCCATCCCGCTTCAGGCTGTTCCACCACCGGAATAACCTGCAGTTGCGGATGCTTCACCGCCAGCGCGTTCAGCTCATCCAAATCGTACAGGTGCTTTAACTCACGGCCGCCCCAGTAAATAGCGATGTCGCGGTCAGGCTGCTGCGCCAGCGCCGTCAGCAAAATAGAACGGGCATAGGAGAAGCCGGTACCGCCCGCGATCAGGATCAACGGACGATCGCCCTCTTCACGCAGCCAGGCGTCGCCATGTGGCAGATCGACGGTGATCTGACGCTCCTGCTGAATACGATCCATTACCGCCATCGCATAAAGATTGTGGTCAGAAGCCCCGATATGCAGCTCAATGATATCCTTTTCCATCGGCGTTGAAGCCAGTGAGAACGGGCGTTTGTCGCGCTCATCCATCACCACCATCAGATACTGCCCCGCCCGAAAGCTAAAATCAGCTTCCGGAATCAGACGTACCCGGAAAACGGTATCGGTGATGGCTTCAACTGAAGTCACTTTACAGCTTAAAGTTGTCATGCGTTCCCTCTGTCGGGTCGTCATTATCGTAGTGGCCGCCATTAACGCTGCGGCGGCTGAGTAAAGATGCCTAACTCATCCCATATCGCGTCAATACGCGCCGTTACCGCCGGATCTTTTTCGATAGGCCGTCCCCATTCTCGCTGCGTCTCTCCCGGCCATTTGTTGGTGGCATCAAGCCCCATTTTGGAGCCGAGACCGGAAACCGGTGAGGCGAAGTCGAGATAGTCAATCGGCGTATTTTCAATCAGCACGGTGTCGCGTGCCGGATCCATGCGTGTCGTAATCGCCCAAATCACGTCGTTCCAGTCGCGCGCATTCACGTCGTCGTCACATACGATAACAAATTTGGTGTACATAAACTGCCGCAGAAATGACCAGACGCCCATCATTACCCGCTTGGCATGGCCGGCGTACTGTTTCTTCATCGTTACCACAGCCAGCCGGTAAGAACAGCCCTCTGGCGGCAGATAGAAATCGACAATTTCCGGAAACTGTTTAATCAGGATGGGCACCAGCACTTCGTTGAGCGCTACGCCCAATACCGCAGGCTCATCCGGCGGCCGACCGGTATAGGTTGAGTGATAGATGGCGTCATGGCGCTGCGTCACATGCGTCACGGTGAACACCGGGAAATCATCTATCTCATTATAGTAGCCGGTATGATCGCCATAGGGGCCTTCCGGCGCCATATCGCCTGGCTCGATATACCCTTCCAGCACAATTTCTGCACTGGCGGGCACGTCCAGATCGTTGGAGATACACTTCACCACTTCAGTTTTGTTGCCGCGCAGCAGACCAGCAAAGGCATATTCTGACAGCGTATCCGGCACCGGCGTGACCGCGCCCAGGATGGTGGCGGGATCGGCGCCCAGCGCCACGGCGACCGGGAAGCGTTCGCCCGGATGCGCTTTGCACCATTCCTGGAAATCCAGCGCGCCGCCGCGATGTGACAACCAGCGCATAATCAGGCGGTTTTTGCCAATCACCTGTTGGCGATAGATACCAAGATTCTGCCGCTCTTTGTGCGGACCGCGCGTTACGGTCAAGCCCCAGGTGATCAGCGGAGCCGCATCTTCCGGCCAGCACTTCATCACCGGAATTTTGCTTAGATCGACCTCATCGCCCTGCATCACCTTTTGCTGACAAGGCGCATTACGCAGCCGCTTGGTCGGCATATGCAGAACCTGCTTGAACTGCGGCATCTTATCGAACAGATCGCGGAAGCCTTTCGGCGGTTCAGGCTCTTTCAGAAACGCCAGCAGTTTGCCCACTTCGCGCAGGGCGCTGACCTCTTCCTGCCCCATGCCCATCGCCACGCGTTTCGGCGTGCCAAACAGGTTGCACAGCACCGGCATGTCATAGCCTTTGGGGTTTTCAAACAGCAAAGCGGGTCCGCCCGCGCGCAAGGTGCGATCGGCGATTTCAGTCATCTCCAGAATCGGATCGATTGACTGGGTAATGCGTTTTAGCTCTCCGCGCTGCTCAAGCAACGCCATGAAGTCGCGTAAGTCCTGATATTTCATGCTGCTTATTGTTCCGGCAAGTGAAGCGGCCATTATAGGATTGATTAGCGCGCTGTGTTGAATTTTGTGTGGCAATCCGCTGCGAATAATTGCCTGCGCTGGCGCTGTTTTTCGCTTATCGCCGCACGTCGGCTCGTGGATGCGCTATAACTCTCAGCACAGTTTTGATATTCTTAACATCCGAAAATTGGAATGTGACGTTATGGAATCCTGGTACCTGCTCTACTGCAAAAGAGGTCAATTGTTACGCGCCAGGGAGCACCTGGAGCGGCAGGCAGTGCATTGTCTCAGCCCCATGATCGCGATGGAAAAGGTGGTACGCGGTAAACGCACCACGGTCAGCGAGCCGCTGTTTCCAAACTATCTGTTTATCGAATTCGATCCAGAAGATATTCATACCACAACCATCAGCTCCACGCGCGGCGTCAGCCATTTTGTCCGTTTTGGCAATCAGCCTGCTACCGTGCCGCACACGGTTATCGCAGCGCTGCAAACCGACACGCCTGTTTCTATGGTTGATCCGGAAACCCCACAGGCCGGCGATGAAGTGCTGATCACCGAAGGCACCTTTGAAGGGCTCAAGGCGATTTTTACCGAACCCGATGGCGAAGCGCGCTCAATGCTGCTGCTCAATATGCTCAACAAGCAGATTATTCGCAGCGTGGAAAATAAGCAGTTTCAAAAGCTCTGACCGGGTGTGCAAACCCGGTCATGACCCTCACGGCAGACGGAACAGACGTCGGCTGTTGCTCTCCAGCTGTGCAGCCAGCACGTCCAGCTCTTCATTTCGCCAGTGCGCGACCTGCTGAACAATATGCGGCAGATAGCAAGGTTCATTGCGGCGTGAGGTAGGGCGCGGCCGCATATCTCGCGGCAGCAAATAGGGTGCGTCAGTTTCCAACAGCAGCCGATCTGCCGGTATTAGCGGCAACAACTCACGCAGCGCCAGGCCGCGTCGCTCATCGCACACCCAGCCGGTAATACCAATCATTAGCCCCATCGCCAGACACGCCTCCAGCTCTTGCTGGTTGCCGGTAAAGCAGTGCACCACCGCGCCCGTTAGCTTATCCGCCCAGGGTGTCAGCAACGCTTCAAAGCGTGTATGTGCATCGCGGCAATGCAGAAAAACCGGCATCTCCAGTTCTGCCGCCAGCGTCAGTTGGGCGGTGAACGCATATTCCTGCTGCTCATGGGCGCTGAAATTGCGGTTAAAATCGAGCCCGCACTCACCAATTGCCACGACTTCATCACTTTCGGCCAGACGGCGCAGCGTAGCGGCCGTTTCCCCTGACCATTCGCTGGCATGGTGCGGATGTATGCCCGCTGTGGACCAGCAGTAGCCCGGGTGACGCCGTGCCAGGCTTTGCGCCTGCTGACTCTCCAGCGCGTTGGTGCCGGTCAACAGCATGCCGGTGACGCCCGCTGCGCGCGCGCGGGCAACCACCTGTTCGCGATCTTTTGCAAACTGCGTGCTGGTCAGGTTTACACCGATATCAAACATCTTTTATCCCGATAGAAAAAAACCGCCCATTGGGCGGTTGAGTGAATGAGTTCTCCGCCAGTGTGCGGGAGAGTGCGTAACCGATCAGGGTTATGACTCTTGCTCGTCAGCCATATCCTGTCGCCTTTTCCCCACATAGAAACGGGAAAAGAATACGCCGACTTCAAACAGACAGTACATCGGAATAGCGAGCAAAGTTTGCGAAAAAACGTCCGGCGGCGTTAATAACATGCCGATGACAAACGCGCCGACCAACATATAGGGCCGTTTCTTTTTCAAGTCTTCCGGGCTGGTTACGCCAGTCCAGCACAGCAGTACAATCGCAATTGGCACTTCAAAGGCCACGCCAAATGCCATAAACAGCGACATGACGAAATCGAGATAGTTACTGATATCTGTGGCTATCTGCACGCCTTCCGGCGCGGTTTTGGCAAAAAAGCCAAAGGCCAGCGGAAAGACAACAAAGTAGGCAAACGCCACGCCAACGTAAAAGAGTACCGAGCTGGAAAACAGCAGCGGCATAACCAGTTTACGTTCATGCCGATAGAGCGCTGGCGCAATAAACGCCCAAACCTGATAGAGAATGACCGGCACCGACAGAAAAATCGAAACGATGATAGTCAGTTTGATCGGCGTAAAAAATGGCGACGCCACGTCGGTGGCGATCATGCTGGCGCCAACCGGCATTTGCGCAATCAGCGGTGAGGCAACGATATGGTAGATATCATTGGCAAACCAGATCAAGACCAGGAAAACGGCCAGGATGGCGCCAATGCAGTAGAGCAGACGCTTACGCAGCTCAATAAGATGGCTGATAAGCGGTTGGGTATCTTCAACGGCCATGAGGAGTGTTTATCGCTTCGTGAGAGGTGGCTGAATCAGCAGGTTTTGTCTCAGTCGCCGCCGCTTTTGGCTCGACTTCCGCGTCGGTCTCAGCGGGTGCCTGAGCAGGCGCGCTGGCCTGCATATCGGCTTCAGCTGGCGTCGCATGCGACATCTCTTCGTTTTTCTTCAGCGGGTTATGAATGGTGTAGGCTTCATCGTCAGCCTTTTCATTATCGCCGGTATAGGAGCGCTTCATCGACTCGGCGCTTTTACGCAGCTCATCCATCGACTCCTTCAGCTCCGGCGATAAAGAGTCGCGGCTGGCCTGCTCCACTTTCTTCAGGCTGTCCTGCAGCTCCTGCAGTTTCAGCTCCTGCGCCAGCTCGTTCTGCACGTTAGCCGCCAGCGAGCGCATCGCGCGGATCCAGCCAACCACCGTTTTCACCGCAACCGGTAAACGCTGCGGGCCGAGCACAATCAGCCCGATGATGAAGACCAATGCCAGTTCACTAAAACCAATGTCGAACACGGTTTACACCTGCTCTTTGTCTTTCTTGGCTTCGTCTTTCGTCGCCTCAGTATGCTGCTTGTCCGCCAGCGTTTTAGCGGTGAAATCAGCGTCCTGATGATCGGTTTCTTTCTTGTCGTCGTCGCTCATCGCCTTTTTGAAGCCTTTGATCGACGATCCTAAATCCGAACCGAGATTACGGAGCTTGTTCGTTCCAAAAAGCAGCACCACAATCACTGCAATAATCAATAAATTCCAGACACTTATACCGCCCATGACATAAACCTCTACTCAATACGTATAATCTGACTAATGACGCCGTACAGACAGGCTGCGGCCCGATCCAGCGACATTAGCGCCTTTAAGATAACCTGACAATCAGTTTGTCTTGCGCCAACCAACCAGCCAGGTAACGATGCCCGCCGCAATCATAATAGCGGGGAGAAAATCGAGTTCCGGCCGTTTTAACACGATGGCCGTTCCACTTAACAACAGCGTGGCGCCGATACCAAACAGAAAACGTGACTGATGGTGGCGAGTGCGCTGCGCCTGCATATCGGTTGCCAGTCTATCGACGCTTTGTTGCAAACGTTTGTGCTGACGCAGGCTGTCGTAAACCAGTTCCGGCAACTCAGGCAGCTTCTCTGCCCAGTAAGGAGCTTTCTCTTTGACGGCACGAATGATGGCCGGAATACCGACCTGATCCTTGATCCAGTCTTCCAGAAACGGCTTGGCGGTCTTCCACAGATCAAGCTGCGGATAGAGCTGGCGCCCTACTCCTTCAATATAGAGCAAGGTTTTTTGCAACAGCACCAGCTGCGGCTGGACTTCCATGTTGAAACGACGCGCGGTATTAAACAGGTTCAGCAGCACGTGACCAAAGGAGATTTCCGCCAGCGGCTTTTCAAAAATCGGCTCGCACACCGTACGAATAGCGAACTCAAAGTCTTCAACGTTGGTATCCGCGGGCACCCAGCCTGAATCAACATGCAGTTCGGCTACCTTGCGATAATCGCGATTAAAGAAGGCGATGAAATTCTCCGCCAGATAGCGCTTATCTTCTTTGTTCAGCGAGCCGACAATCCCGCAGTCAATCGCGATATATTGCGGATCTTCCGGGTGGTCATAGCTGACAAAGATATTCCCGGGATGCATATCGGCGTGGAAGAAACTGTCGCGAAACACCTGCGTAAAGAACACCTGCACGCCGCGTTCGGCCAGCAGCTTCATGTTTACACCATGCTGCTCCAGCGCCACCACATCCGAAATCGGAATACCGTAAATCCGCTCCATCACCATCATGGTTTCACTGCAGTAGTCGGAGAAAACTTCCGGTACGTACAGCAGCGTATTGTTTTCAAAATTGCGGCGCAGTTGAATGGCATTGGCCGATTCGCGCAGCAAATTCAGCTCATCGAGCAGCGTTTTTTCATAATCGCGCACCACTTCCGCAGGGCGCAGACGGCGTCCGTCCGGCAGCAGGCGCGGCAGCCAGCTCGCCAGGCGATAGATCAGACGCATATCCGCCTTGATCACCGGCAGAATATCGGGACGAATCACCTTGATGACCACCTTGCGGCCATTCTCTTTCATCGTCGCGGTATGTACCTGAGCAATCGAAGCTGAAGCCAGTGGCGTGATATCAAAATCATCGAACCAGGTTTCAATCGGGCCGCCCAGTGATTTTTCCATCTGCGCTTTCGCTTTCACACCGTCAAACGGTGCCACGCGATCCTGCAGCATGGCCAGCTGATCGGCAATGTGCGGCGGAAACAGATCGCGACGGGTCGACATCATCTGACCCAGCTTGATCCATACCGGCCCCAGATGCTCCATTGCCAGGCGCAAACGGGCACCGGCAGCGGCTTCTTTATGTTGATTCGGCACCCAAAACAGCGTGCGTCGCCACAGACGAATCGGCAACGTGATCCGCGTTTGCGGTATAAATTCATCCAGTCCGTAAGTGAGAAAGGTTTTTACGATAAACCAGGCTCGACGTATTTCTCCCAGCGTCATTTCGCCTCCAGCTGTGCGATTCGTGCGCTTAGCGCGTCAAGCGAACGCGTCATCGCGTCAACTTCTTCTGCAAACCAGGCGAGCTCCAGCGCGCCCGGCGTCACACGCCACTCTTCGGTGAGCGTCTCCGCCAGGTAAACCTGTTTGCGTTGCAGATCGGTACGGAAAAAAGCGAATGCGCGCCGCGCGGACTGACTCATGCCCTGCGCAACGATGTCACCGACCCACGGGGCCAGATATTCAGCGGGATCGAGTTCAGCCATATCCAGCAGCGCGGAAAAGTTCTGCACGACCTGCAAATCGCCTTCGACGTCCAGCGCGCCGCTACGCAGTAGACGGGTAAGCTGTTGACGATCCCGCAGTTCAGGCAAGGTGCGCAGGGACGTTTTAACCGTGCAGTCGCTGCTGCCCTGCCATTCGCCCAGCACATCAAGCTGCTGCTCACTGAACACCAGCGTCATCGGCTGAGAAAATTCCTGCAGAGAAAGCGACAACACTTTGCCACTCAGGCGCTGCCGCGCGGCTTTCATACTGCGATCGCGGTACAGAATGTGGTTAAGCGCGGTCTCCAGACCTGCGGTTAACAGTGGCGTGAGGATCATGCATTATCCTGATTCAGAACTTAAATCCACGGTGCAAGGCAACAATGCCGCCCGTTAAATTGTAGTACGACGTGTTTTCAAAACCGGCGTCATTCATCATCGCCTTCAGCGTTTCCTGATCGGGATGCATACGGATCGATTCGGCCAGATAGCGATAGCTTTCTGCATCTTTCGCTACCAGCTCACCGATGCGCGGCAGAATGTGAAACGAGTAGGTATCGTAGGCTTTGTTCAGCGGCTCAAGCAGCGGTTTTGAAAACTCCAGCACCAGCAAACGGCCGCCCGGCTTCAGCACGCGGAACATCGATGCCAGCGCCTTCTCTTTTTCGGTCACGTTACGCAGGCCAAAAGAGATGGTAATACAGTCAAAATAGTTATCGGGGAACGGCAGCGCTTCGGCATTCGCCTGCACATAGCTGACGTTGCCCACTACGCCGGTATTGCGCAGCTTTTCACGGCCCATCTTCAGCATGGAGCTGTTGATATCTGCCAGCACAACCTGGCCGGTTTCACCCACCAGACGAGAAAATTTCGCGGTTAAATCACCGGTACCACCGGCCAGATCGAGCACCCGCTGACCGCGACGCACGCCGCTGCAGTCGATGGTAAAACGCTTCCAGATGCGATGAATACCAAACGACATCAGGTCGTTCATCAGATCATATTTGGCCGCAACGGAATGAAAAACATCAGCCACTTTTGCCGCTTTTTCTTCTTTAGCGACGGTCTGAAAACCAAAGTGGGTAGTTTCCTGAGATTCATCTGCCATGTTTTGCCTGCTCCACAATCAAATATCCTCGAAGTGTATCAGAGTCCCGGAAGTCAGGCACGTTAACGCCCGTTTATTCATTGATGCGCTGAAGGGTTTCACTGACTTCCGACAGCGGTGCCAGATCGTCCTCGTCGTCGGCTAACGACTGGGCCACCAGCTGCGGATTCAGTGGCCGTTTGATCTCTACGCCGAGATGGCGAAAGCTCTCGGTTTGGGCGATCAAATTGCCGCGTCCTTCCGCCAGTTTTTTCATCGCCTGACGATAGCTGTCGTGCGCCTTATCGAGGTTTTGGCCGATGCTGCTCATGTCATCCACAAACAGCCGCATTTTGTCATAAAGCCGCGCGGCCCGATCGGCAATACGCTGCGCGTTACGGCTCTGATGTTCGTAACGCCACAGGTTGCTGATGGTACGCAACGCCACCAGTAAGGTGGTCGGGCTGACCAGCATGACGTTCTGCTGCAACGCTTCGCTGATTAGCTCCGGCTGACGATCGATCGCCAGGAGAAACGCCGGCTC
This sequence comes from Duffyella gerundensis, assembly GCF_001517405.1. Classification (NCBI taxonomy): domain Bacteria; kingdom Pseudomonadati; phylum Pseudomonadota; class Gammaproteobacteria; order Enterobacterales; family Erwiniaceae; genus Duffyella; species Duffyella gerundensis. Next base: position 3,572,670 of record NZ_LN907827.1, read on the forward strand.
AATCGGGATAAACATCAACACATAATCCAGCGATCGTAAACCCGGCAATTGTTGATAATCTTTTCGACTCAGCAGACGCAGATGCCCACGCACGGCGGCGATATGCTCAGTCAGCGCCAGTTCGCGCGTCGCTTCATCGTCGGCGTTAAAGTAGCGCTCATAGGCCACCAGCGTCATTTTGGCATCAATCACCACATCCTTGCCCTGCGGCAGATGCACCACCACATCGGGCTGCATACGTTTCTGCTGATCCAGCTGGATATTGACCTGGGTTTCATACTCGTGGCCTTCGCGCAGGCCGGACGCTTCCAGCACGCGACTGAGCACTACTTCGCCCCAGTTGCCCTGGGTTTTATTGTCGCCTTTCAGCGCTTTAGTGAGGTTAATCGCTTCCTGCGCCATTTGGGCATTCAGCTGTTGTAAACTGCGGATTTCATGGGAAAGGGTGTGTCTTTCGCGCGCTTCCTGGCCAAAGCTTTCCTGCACCTGGCGACGGAAGCCATCAAGCTGCTCCCGCAGCGGCGTAATCAGGGTATTCAGGCTCTGGCGATTTTGCTCATCGACGCGGCGGCCGCTGTTTTCAAAGATGCGGTTGGCAAGGTTTTCGAACTGGGCGCTCAGGCGCTGTTCACTGTTAATCAGCAGACGCTGCTTCTCTTCTGCGGTTAACCGCGACTCTTCAAGACGAATGGTAACTTCACGCAGCTCCGCCTCCTGCGCGCTGTTGATCTCCAGCTGGTTGCGCAGCTCACGGCTCAGCTGCTCGCTCTCGGCTTTCCAGTAATCAAAATGCTGCAGTTTTTCCTGAGAGGCTGAGAGTGCGCCATGCAGCTGACGAAGTGCCTGTGCGTCCTGCTGTTGCAGCTGGCGCTGCTCCGTAAGCTGCTGCTCCAGCTTTTGCTGGGCCTGGTGAGACTGGGCCAGCGACTGTTCCAACAGCCGCTGCTGCGTCAGGGCAGCAGCCTGCTGCTGGCCGGTCCGTAAATGCGCCACCAACCAGCCAAAAAGGATGCCCGCCAGGCCAAGACAGCCCGCTAACAGATAACCCTGCTCCATTGCTTTTTCTCCCCATTACCGCGTGGGGGAAAAGGTAGAGGCGCCCTGTATGAATGTCCACACAAATCGGTGGCGCCGGAGGTTACGCGTCAGTCAGTACGAAACGCAGCTTGCCATTTTGGTAGTCCGTCACCAGGAAGAAAGGCACCGCCAGCGACCATTCACCGTTTTTAACCAGTGCCGGATAAGCGAACTCACCGGCATCGCTGCACAGTTTCACCCATTGCGGCTGGTTGTCTGATACGGAAGCCGGGCCGCCAACACGCGTGTAACCGGCGTTGCTGCCGACATGAAACTCAGCGCCCTGCCAGCGCACCGGCGGATGCGGCGGGAAAGCGTGGGCATCGTGGAAATCAAAAATGTCATCATGGCTGAGCAGGCTTTCGCGCACGGTGGCCCACAGCGCAGTCTTCAGAAATACCTGATCGGTAAAACGCGCGCTGCCGCTGTACTGCGTCATGAAGTCACGAATCTGCTGTTCAATATTGTGAAAAACGCCGTGACAGCCGCCCCACATGCCGGCCAGCAGCAATTCTGTATGCGAGCAATAATCCCGCATATGATGGAACCAAAAAGGAGAGGCTACCCAGGCCTCAACCGCTACCGCTTCGCGCTCAGAGAGCAAGGAGTCAGCGTCACGTACGATAAATCGTTCTACGCTGCTGTCATCCATCACCAGAAAACGCCACAGAGTGGGCATAATGGCTTTTTCATGCGACATATCCACCAGCTGCACGTTTGGCTGCTGTAGCCGGTGCCAGACATGCTGCGGCACGCTGTCATCAAGATAGATACGGCAGGTCCATGCCGGATAAAGCTCTCGTGCAACCTCAACGTTTTTGATCAGCGTTTCGCAATAGCGCGGATGATGGCCATAGAGGCTGAAAGCGATGATATTTTTTTGCGGGTTGTCGAGGTCCAGCGGTTCAGGACCACGCGCCGGAAAGGGATAGCGAACATTCTGCTTATAGATCGCATCGGCTTTGCTCAGCGATTCGTGGCCGTAACGCTTGACCTCCAGCGGCTTGTTCATTAGCCCGCTTAGCTCCGCCAGGCCATCCAGCCAGGTATCGGATGCTCTGTGTCGATGCGGCGACTGATAAATACGCTGGTAAATTTTCCACGCTTTCTGATGCTCACCGAGGCGCATCAGCACCAGCGCGTAATCACTCAGTACCTGCATCTGCTGGGGGATCACTTTCAGCACCTGCTCACAGCAGAGACGCGCCTGCGCAAAATCGAGCTGATCCATTGCCTGACGAAACTGCGCTGCCTGTTGTTCAAAGCGGTCCTGCATCGCAGGCGTGATGACAACCTGGGGACGACGGGGAGAAGGAATAGTTTTACGCATCGGAAACGGCTTAAGGTCATTGAGAATGCGCAGAGTATAAAGAGGCTAAAAAGCCGAACCCTATAAGCCCTGTCTCGAAATTCCCGCTGCCGTTTCCGAAATGTAGCGTTAGTCCAGCAGCAGACGCGCCGCTTCAACCACAATTTTCACCGCATCGCTTTCTGTCTGCTTCATCGCGGCCGCATCCGGAATCTCTTTTTGGGTGCGATTGACGATAACGCCCGCCACCATACCGGCGCGTAAGCCCTGGCTGGCGCACATGGTTAACAGCGTGGCCGATTCCATTTCGTAGTTCAGCACGCCCATCTGCTGCCACTCTTTCATTGAGCCCTGGAACTGGCTCACCACACGGCCTGAGAAGGTGTCGTAGCGTTCCTGGCCCGGATAAAAGGTGTCGGAAGAGGCAGTTACGCCGATATGCGTTTTCGCACCGGCAGCTTTTGCAGCGGCAACCAGCGCAGTGGTACAGGCGAAATCGGCTACCGCCGGAAACGCCATCGGGGCGAAATGCAGGCTGGCACCATCAAGGCGAACGGCGCCGGTGGTCACCAGGACGTCGCCAACGTTGATATCGGGCTGAATCGCACCGGTGGTGCCGACGCGCAGGAAAGTGCGCACGCCCAGCTGTGCCAGCTCTTCTACCGCAATGGAGGTCGACGGGCCGCCAATGCCGGTTGAGCAAACTACAACCGGCTTGCCGTTGAGCTCGGCACGCCAGCTGGTGAATTCGCGATGTGAGGCGAGATGCACAGGATTGTCCATCAACGCCGCGATTTTTTTCACTCGTTCTGGATCGCCAGGCACAATGGCCAGCGTGGCGCCCTGCAGATCAGCGCGGGTGATACCTAAATGAAAAACATCGGACTGGGCCATAACGGACTCCTGAAGTAAATAGTAACAGCCGCGTACTTTACGCCAGCGGTCAGGGAAAAGGTGTGAACGCAATCGTTCAACATTATGAAAGTTGCAGAGATTAATCAAAACAATGTGACTAATCTCACACCTTGCAAGCGTGCTTTCACGTAGTGCTACAGGCTGCTGTGCACGCTGCCACGGTGTAGTGATAAAGAGAGATAACCCGCACTGCCGGGAGTGAAGAAATAATCCTGGCTATAGTTACCTCACTGCGCGAATCGTCTGTACGGAGAGAACAATGAAAACCGAAGAGAATATGGCACAAAAAGCGCGCGGCTTCGCGCCTGCGGTCGGCCCCACCGCAACCACCACCATCATTACCGGAGATCACGCAATTCACAGCGGCGAAACCTCCGTGGCCACCCAGGGCGAAAACATGCCCGCGTTCTTTGCCCGGCCTGAAAATAAAACCGAGGGTTTGCCGGTTGTGCTGGTGGTGCAGGAGATTTTTGGCGTACACGAGCATATTCGTGACATCTGCCGTCGGCTGGCGGCAGAGGGCTATCTGGCCGTTGCGCCGGAACTCTATTTCCGCGAAGGCGATCCTTCAGAATACAGCGATATCCCCACGCTGTTTAAAGAGCTGGTCAACAAGGTGCCGGATGCGCAGGTGCTGGCCGATCTCGATCACGTTGCCAACTGGGCAGCTAAACATGGCGGCGATATGCGCACCATGGCCATTACCGGCTTCTGCTGGGGCGGTCGCATCACCTGGCTTTATGCCGCACACAATCCGCAGCTAAAAGCGGCGGTAGCCTGGTATGGCAAGGTGGTCGGCGAGAAAACCATTAAGCAGCCAACCCAGCCGGTGGATGTAGCCACCGAACTGAGCGCGCCGGTTTTAGGCCTCTATGGCGGCAAGGATGAGAGCATTCCGCAAGAGAGCATTGAGCTGATGCGAAAAGCGGTGCGTGCGGCTAATGCCAACGCGGAGATTGTCGTGTATCCCGAAGCGGGCCACGCCTTTAATGCCGACTATCGTGAAAGCTATCATGAAGCGTCGGCGAAAGATGGCTGGCAGCGCATGCTCGCCTGGTTTACACAGTATGGTGTTGCCCCGGCAAAATAAGTTACAAGGGGCGCCACAAGCGCCCCTGAGTTTAGATCGTCATCGTCATATCCGGGCGCGCAGGTTCTGCGCCGCTGTCACCATATTTGCCAGCGCCTGACGCGTCTCCGTCCAGCCGCGCGTTTTCAGTCCGCAATCGGGATTGACCCACAAACGCTCAACCGGAATACGCCTGGCCGCTTTCAGCAACAGCGCCTCTATCCACTCCACACTCGGCACGTTAGGCGAGTGAATGTCATACACGCCCGGACCAATCTCATTCGGATAAGCAAACTCCTCGAACGACTCCAGCAGTTCCATATCCGAGCGCGAGGTTTCGATGGTAATCACATCGGCATCCAGTGCGGCGATCGACGCCATGATGTCGTTGAATTCGCAATAACACATATGGGTATGAATCTGCGTGTCATCCTGCGCCACTGCGGCATTCAGGCGGAAGGCCTCTACTGCCCATTCAAGGTAGGCCGCCCACTCTGACTGGCGCAACGGCAGCCCTTCGCGCAGTGCCGGTTCATCAATCTGAATGATGCCAATGCCCGCTTTCTCCAGGTCGGCAACCTCATCGCGCAGCGCCAGCGCAATCTGTCGGGCAATGGTTTCGCGGGTCACATCTTCACGCGGGAATGACCAGCAGAGGATCGTAACCGGCCCGGTCAGCATGCCTTTCACCGGCTTGTCGGTCAGCGACTGAGCATATTTCGCCCACTCCACGGTGATCGGCTGCGGACGGCTTACGTCGCCAATAATCACCGGCGGTTTTACACAGCGCGAACCGTAGCTCTGTACCCAACCATTTTGCGTAAAGACAAAGCCCTCGAGATGCTCGCCAAAATATTCCACCATGTCATTGCGCTCGGCCTCGCCGTGCACCAGCACATCCAGCCCCAATTGCTCCTGCTCATTCACCGCCTGCTTAATGTGTTCGGCAATGCCGGTGCGGTAATGATTTCCATCGATGGTGCCTTTTTTAAAATCGAGGCGCAGGCTGCGAATATCGTGGGTTTGCGGGAAAGAACCGATGGTGGTGGTCGGCCACGCCGGTAAATTGAAGCGCTGCCGCTGTGCGGCGGCTCGCGTTTGATAATCGCTGTGACGCTGGCTCTCTTTTGCGGTGATGCCAGCAAGACGTTCGCCAACCGCGGCATTGTGTACCCGGCCTGAATGGCGACGAGCACGTACGGGCGCGCTCCAGGTTTCCAGCGCTGTACCGTCGTTGTTATTCAGCGCGTTGCTCAGCAGCGCGAGCTCGGCGCATTTTTGCAGGGCGAAGGCGAACCAGCTTTTCACCTCTTCATCCAGACGTGTTTCCACGCTGAGGTCGATCGGACTGTGCAGCAGCGAGCAGGAAGAGCCAATCCACAACTGTTTGCGCTGCGCCTGCAGCGGTTGCAGCCTTTCAAACCACTGTGTCAGATCGGCGCGCCAGACGTTACGGCCATTGATCACGCCCAGCGACAGCAGCCAGTCAGCGGGCAACTGCTGGTTCAGCGCGACGATATCATCTCTGCCGTGTATTAGATCGACATGCAGCCCCTGCACCGGCAGCTGACGCACGGTATCAAGGTTATGGCTCACGCTGTCAAAGTAGGTGGTCAGCAGCAGCTTGCATCGCCCGTTCAGCGCGGCATAAGCGGATTTAAACGCCTCGAGCCACGCCTGCGGCAGTTCCAGCACCAGCGCAGGCTCATCAATCTGTACCCACTCTACGCCGCGCTGCGCCAGTGCATCCAGAACCTGCTGATAGACCGGCAGAATATCCTGCAGCAGGCTCAAACGGTCAAAGGATTCACCTTTGACTTTGCCCAGCCAGAGATAGGTCACCGGTCCCAGCAGCACCGGCTTTATCTTGTGTCCGAGCGCCAGCGCCTCATCAACCTCGTCCAGCAGCTGATGCCAGCTCAGACTGAACTGCTGTCCGCGGGTAAATTCCGGCACCATGTAGTGATAGTTAGTGTTGAACCATTTAGTCATTTCAGCGGCCGCGGCGGGTTCGCCGGTTGGCGCCCGGCCACGTGCAATGCGGAACAGCGTGTCCAGATCCACGTTGCCCGCTTTATTCTGATGACGTGCCGGCACGTTGCCCAGCATCAGGCTGGTGGTCAGCACATGATCGTACCAGGCAAAATCACCTACCGGCAGCAGATCGACACCCGCTGCTTGCTGCTGCTGCCAGTGACGGGCGCGCAGCTCACGACCGGTTGCCAGTAGCGCTTCCTGCGTGCTGTTGCCCGCCCAATAGCTCTCCTGCGCCTTTTTCAGTTCGCGACGCAGGCCAATACGGGGAAAACCAAGCGTGTGATTCAGAATCGTCATCAGTGTTGCCTCATAGTGTTAGACGTCGATGCCGGGCGGTGCCGTTTTCGCATCCCTGCTGGCGCAGACGTCAGGATCAGGTTGGGCGGGCCAGTGATGTTTGGCCGTCCAGATGTTTACACCGCTATATTGTGCAGGTAAGGTATGTTCCTCAAGCGCAAATTGTTCACTGTCGATGTGAAGGACTCTCATGATCGAACTCAAACACCTCCGGACACTGCAGGCTCTCAGGAACACTGGCTCGCTGGCCGCCGCCGCCGCACAGCTGCACCAAACGCAATCGGCGCTGTCGCATCAGTTCAGCGATCTGGAGCAGCGGCTGGGGTTCCGGTTGTTTGTGCGTAAAAGCCAGCCGCTGCGTTTTACGCCGCAGGGCACTATTCTGCTGCAGCTGGCCGAGCAGGTGCTGCCGCAAATTCAGCAGGCGTTACAGGCGTGTCATGAGCCGCATCAGGCCACGCTGCGCATCGCTATTGAATGCCACAGCTGCATTCAGTGGCTGACACCTGCGCTGGATAATTTCCGCCTGAGCTGGCCGCAGGTGATGATGGATTTCAAATCAGGCGTCACCTTTGATCCGCAGCCGGCCTTGCAGCAGGGCGAACTGGATGTGGTGCTGACCTCCGATATCCTGCCGCGCAGCGGTCTGCACTATTCGCCAATGTTCGATTTTGAAGTGCGCCTGGTGCTGGCCACGGATCATCCGCTGGCGCAGGCAGCGATCATTACGCCTGAAGATTTAGCCAGCGAAGTGCTGATGATCTACCCGGTGCAGCGACAACGGCTTGATATCTGGCGCCACTTTTTACAGCCAGCGGGCGTCAGCCCGGCGCTGAAAAGCGTTGATAACACCCTGCTGCTGATTCAGATGGTTTCGGCGCGCATGGGCATTGCCGCACTGCCGCACTGGGTGGTGGAGAGTTTTGAACGTCAGGGGCTGGTGGTCACCAAAACGCTGGGCGAAGGATTATGGAGCCGCCTCTATGCGGCGGTGCGCGACGGCGAGCAGCGTCAGCCGGTGGTTGATGCCTTTATCCGCTCCACGCGGCAGCACGCCTGTGAGCACCTGCCGCTGGTGCGTGATGCGTCAAAACCGGGCGTGCTGCAACCGGGATAATGCACGGCGATATAATTACCGGCCGCTCTGCTCTATAATGCGCCGCATTGCCGTAACCATGAGAAAACTAATGACCAATAATGACGTCCTGCGCAGCATCCGCTACATGCTTAAACTGAACGATGAAGCGATGGTCAACATCGCCGCTCTCGCCGACAGCGAAGTTCCGCTGGCGATGATGCAGGCGTACCTGAAAAAGGAAGAAGAAGCGGGCTTTCAGCCTTGCCCGGATGTGCTGATGGGCTATTTCCTGAACGGACTGATCTTCCATCGTCGTGGCAAAAGCGAAGAGCTGCCAGCACCGTCGATTGAGCGCAAGATGAATAACAACATCATCCTGAAAAAACTGCGCATCGCCTTTGATCTGAAAACCACCGATATTCCACAGGTGTTGGCAAAAGCTGATTTTGCGGTAGGCCAGTCAGAAATCGGTGCGATCTTCCGCAAGCCCGATCACAAAAACTATCGCGAATGTGGCGATCAGCTGCTGCGTAACTTCCTGAAGGGATTATCGCTGACCGTGCGTCCACCGATCGTGCCAAAAGCGCCCGCCGAGAAAAAACCGGCCGCTGAGCACAAACCTGCTGGACAGGCCAAATCGGCAACCGCCGGTAAGCCGGCTGGCGGCAAGAGCTGGAGTGGCAACAAGCCCGCCAGCGCGAGTCGTCCTGCTGCTGGCGGCAAACCTGCCGCAGGCAAAAAATCCTGGCCAGGCAAATCCTGATCGACTGAGCCAGGTTCGCCTGGCTCTTCCCTCTATTTTCCGCGACCGATAACCCAGCGCTTGTGCACCCACAATGACGCGCAAATCACCGCAGCACCAATAATGAAGCTTGGCCAGTGCGGCTGTTCCTGCCAAATTGCCAGATTAACCAGCAATCCCGCTGGCACATGCATATTGTTCATGATCCCCAGCGTACCAGCATCAACCTGCGTAGCGCCGTAGTTCCACATAAAATAACCCAGCCCGGAAGCGGCAACGCCCAGCCAGACCAGAATGCCCCACTGCAGGCCGGTTGTCGGCAGCTTGTGCGGATTACCCCACAAACCCCAGGCGACGATCGCCACCAGCACCGCACCGATATAGAACCAGGCAAAAGCGACATGCTGCGGCATCGGCCGCGTCTCCTGCAGGCGCTTATAACCCACCATTCCCGCCGCAAAGCAAAGGTTAGCCAGCTGCACCAGCAGCAGCCCGAACCAGAAATGCTCGCTGACTTTGTCGTAGCGAATAATCGCCGCACCAGCCACCGCCAGCAGGGCGCTGAAGAGATAGCCGATACGCACGCCGCGCCCGCTGATGATGTCGTAAATCAGCGTAACGTAGAGCGGCGTCATCACGGTAAACAGCAGAAACTCTGACACGCTGAGGTAGAGATAGGCCTGAAAGCTGATGAGATACATGATGCCCAGCTGCAGCGTGCCGACCAGCATGTAGAGCGCCAGCGTCGAGGCGCGATAGCCACGCCAGCGCAAAAACGGCAAAAACACCAGCGCTGCCAGCGACAGTCGCATCAGCACTGAAAACCAGCTGTCAACGTGACCGGCCAGATAGACGCCGATCAGGCTAAAAGAAAATGCCCATAAAATGGTGGTAACGATCAGTAAAAACACAATCCTGCCCCTGAAATGAAGAAGCACGCATTGTAACCGCCGTATTTCACAAAGCGTGAAATATCTGGTTTACATGTGATTAATAAAGCACCGCTCGCCCTCTTGGCTGGTAATGCCAGCAGGCGCACATTTCTCACGCCTGACGCAGCAGAAAACGTGCCATCTGTCATAAAAATGTAACATTACCGTCACAGGCGCTCCGCATTCATCGGGCTGGACGCTATCCTTTGCGCGAACCTTATCAGAAGGCGTATAGCCTCTTTCACCTGCTGCAAAGCATTTCAATACACCACTGGAGTCTGGAATCATGCTGAATATCTTCCGTCCCGCCGCGCATCGCCCGCGTGTGGACGATGCTCATGTCGATCCCCTTTATCGCCGCCTGCGCTGGCAAATCTTTTTGGGGATCTTTTTTGGTTATGCCGCCTACTATCTGGTACGAAAAAACTTCGCACTGGCGATGCCTTATCTGGTGGAACAGGGCTTTTCGCGCGGCGATCTCGGTTTCGCCCTGTCCGGTATTTCAATCGCCTACGGCTTTTCAAAATTCATCATGGGCTCGGTATCAGATCGATCTAATCCACGCGTGTTTTTACCTGCGGGCCTGATTCTCGCCGCGGTGGTGATGCTGATCATGGGCTTTGTGCCCTGGGCCACCTCCAGCATCATGATCATGTTTGTGCTGCTGTTTGTCTGCGGCTGGTTTCAGGGCATGGGCTGGCCGCCCTGTGGCCGCACCATGGTGCACTGGTGGTCGCACAAAGAACGTGGCTCGATTGTGTCGGTGTGGAACTGTGCCCACAACGTCGGGGGCGGTTTGCCGCCTTTGCTGTTCCTGCTGGGCATGGCGTGGTTTAACGACTGGAAAGCGGCGCTTTATATGCCGGCGTTTGGCGCGATTCTGGTTGCGGTGATTGCCTTTATGCTGATGCGCGATACGCCGCAGTCATGCGGCCTGCCGCCGATCGAAGCGTACAAAAATGACTATCCGCCAGACTACAACGAACAGTATGAAGAGGAATTAACCGCCAAACAGATCTTCATGCAGTACATTTTGCCTAACAAGCTGCTGTGGTATATCGCGCTGGCCAACGTCTTTGTTTACCTGCTGCGTTACGGCATTCTCGACTGGTCGCCGACCTATCTGAAAGAGGTGAAACACTTCACGCTCGATAAATCGTCGTGGGCCTACTTCCTCTATGAATATGCCGGTATCCCGGGCACGCTGCTGTGCGGCTGGATGTCGGACAAGGTGTTCAAAGGCAACCGCGGCGCAACCGGCGTGTTCTTTATGGTGCTGGTGACCATCGCAACGGTAGTGTACTGGTTGAATCCGGTGGGCAATCCGGGCGTGGATATGGCCTGTATGATTGTGATTGGCTTCCTGATTTATGGTCCGGTAATGCTGATTGGCTTGCATGCGCTGGAACTGGCACCGAAAAAGGCAGCCGGCACCGCAGCAGGCTTTACCGGCCTGTTTGGTTATCTCGGCGGCTCGGTTGCGGCCAGCGCTATCGTGGGTTACACCGTGGATTACTTCGGCTGGAACGGCGGTTTTGCCATCATGATTGGCGGCGGCGTACTGGCGGTATTCCTGCTGATTTTAACCATGCTGAGTGAGAACAAACACAAGCGTCAGTTAAAAGCGTAACGACCTGCGGGCAGGGTGAACGCCCTGCCCGCAGCGCATTACTCCAGAAACAGCTTACGCAGATAACGTGGCACCGCATCCTGCGTATTGCTGCCAATCACTTCCAGTTCCGGCAACAAATCCTTCAGACGCTGGTGGGCATTGCTCATGATGCAGCCCTTACCCGCCATGATCAGCATCTCTTTGTCATTCAAGCCGTCACCAAACGCCACGCACTCTTTTAACGAGTAACCGAGCAATTTGGACACCTCTTCCAGCGCATGCCCTTTGGATACGCCGCCCGCCATCACTTCCAGACAGGTTGGAAACGAGAAGCTGACATTGACCCGATCGCCCCAGCGTGCAATCAGCGCCTGCTCCAGCGGAATAAGCAGCTCTGCATCCTCGCAGGTGAAAAAGACCTTGCTGATGCCGTCGGTGGGCAGCAAACCAGGCTGATAGACCTGATAGTTAAACACCGATTCGCGAAAGTACTTCTGCTCTTCCGGGCGATGACGGCACATATACCACTCATCGTCGCGATAGACGTTGGTCATGATCGCCGGATCGTCATATTTCAGCGCGAACAGATCCTGGGCGATATCCTCGTCAAGGTTATGGCTGAAGATCAGCTCACCGGCGGTGTTGTGCACGCGCGCGCCGTTGGAGGTGATCATGTAGGCGTCGATCTCCAGGTTATCGCGCATCTGACCCACATCAATATGATGACGACCGGTGGCAAAGACAAAATGGATATCCCGCGTGGTGAGCAGCTTCAGCGTCTCTTTGGTGTAGGGCGTCAGTAGATGATCGGGGGAAAGCAGGGTACCGTCGAGATCGGACGCGACAATGTGATACATAAAAACCTCTGATTAGAAAACGTTAACCGGCGTGACTCGCCAGCACAAATCTGAGCGGTGCAGCTAAAGCGAATGCCGTTGAAAAAAGTCGAGGATGGCATCCAGTGCGTCGGCACGCATTTCGTCCTTTTCAAACAGGATCTCATGGCGCGCGCCAGCGATGACGTACGGGCCGCCGCCATCACAAGGATGACCGGCGGCGCTCATGGCGTCACAGAACAGCTGATGCGAGCGGTTATCGACAATTTTGTCTTCACCGGCCTGCAGCAGCAGCAGCGGCGTGGAGATAGACGCCGCCTGATTAATAATATTGTTACCCGCCTGCACACCTTCACGTACCCAGTGCCAGGTCGGTCCGCCGACGCGAATCGCAGGATCGTCGGCATAAAAACGCAGGCTGCGCTTGTAGCGTTCGCGGCTGTGCGTCAGGCGGTTCAGCCCAAACGGATGCGCCCGCCATTTGCCGGTGCCCGGCGCGTAACCGTCGCGAATCAGCGGCCTTTTTTCTGCCCAGTCGAGCAGGCGATTTGCCATCCAGCCAGGCATTGGCAGATAGATGCCGAACATCGGTGCGGCCAGCGCTGCGGCATGAAACGCCCGCGGCTGCTGCGCCAGAAACAGCGCCAGAATCGCGCCGCCCATCGAATGTGCCAGCGCAAAGCGATGACGATAATGGTGCGGCACAATCTCCTTCAGGTAGAGCGTTTCCAGATCTTCGACGTAGTGCTCAAAGCGCGCAACGTGGCCACGATGACGATCGTCCAGCAGACGATCGGAACGTCCCTGACCACGATGATCGATAATGATCACATCGTAGCCGCACTGAAAAAGATCGTAAGCCAGTTCGGGATATTTGACATAGCTTTCTATTCGCCCCGGCACCAGCAACACCACTTTATCGTGGCTGGCATCCCGAAAGCGCACGTAGCGAATAGTGAGGTTTTCCACGCCGACAAACTCGCACTCTTCCCGCTGCCGCCAGAAGTCCAGTAACGGCCCGGTAGCAAAAGCGGCGAATGCTTTTTCGCGGTTTAACCAGAGGGTTTTGTGACTGTTCATCGTGGCTTTTCCTGCTTGCTGACGGCGCTCCCGTGACGCGTAGCGCAACGCGGGATAATGTCGTATTGTGTCATATTCCGCCGCTCGCAGGGAGCCTTACGCTATGACTATCGAATGGTGGTTGACCTATTTGTTGACCACATCTGTACTGAGCCTGTCGCCTGGTTCAGGCGCCATTAATACCATGAGTACCGGGATCAGCCACGGCTATCGCGGCGCGGCGGCCTCAATATGTGGTCTGCAGGTTGGCCTGTCGTTGCATATCATGCTGGTGGGTATCGGACTGGGCGCGCTGTTTTCACAGTCGCTGTTGGCATTTGAAATCGTGAAATGGGCAGGTGCAGCTTATCTGGTCTGGCTCGGGATTCAGCAGTGGCGCTCGGCTGGCTCTCTCGATCTGCAGGCGGTTGCTAAAGCGATGCCGCGTCGTCGGCTGTTCAAACGCGCGGTGCTGGTGAATCTCACCAATCCCAAAAGCATTGTTTTCCTCGCCGCCCTGTTCCCGCAGTTTATTCTGCCGCACCAGCCGCAGGCCGCGCAGTATCTGATCCTTGGTGTCACCACCGTCGTCGTCGATATTATCGTGATGATTGGCTACGCCATGCTGGCTACGCGCATCGCCGGCTGGATCAAAGGCCCAAAACAGATGAAGCTGCTGAACCGCATCTTCGGCAGCCTGTTTATGGCCGTCGGCGCCCTGCTCGCCTCCGCCCGTAAAATGGCCTGAGCACCACCCGCAAAACGCAAAGGTACGCGGTTATTTGAATTTTGAAGGAATGTCAGGTCTTTAACCTTCCAGCGCACTCGCTGCAAGGCCGTCGGCGTCGCAGCGAGTTTGCCGTCGGCCAGCGCGGAAAAACCGGAGCGTACTGAAGTACGTGAGGATTTTGAGCACCGTTCGGCGGCTAAATCACCAGTAAGCCAGGCCGAATATTCACGATAAGCTCTTACCAGAGCTTATCGTGAAATAATGAGATGAATGCCAAACCCGGCAAAGAGCACCCCCGCCATCCCATCCACCCATTTAGCCACGCGCTGATATTTCTGACGCATCCACGGCATCGCAAAGATCGCCGCTACCAGCGCGAACCAGGCAAAGGTCTCACCAATAATCAGCAGGAAAAGTCCCCAGCGTTCACCGGCACCGACATCATCACCGACAAAGAGTGAAAAGACGCTGCCAAAGTAGATCACCGCTTTGGGATTGGAAAGGTTGGTCAGAAAGCCTTTCAGGAAGCTGCGCCCTTTTTTCGGCAACTCAACCGCCACCTCCTCCTGCTGCGGATTTTTATGCTGCTGGCGCGCCGAACGTAGAAGCTGCCAACCCATCCACAGCAGATACAGCCCACCGCCGACCATAATGATCTGATGCAGCCAGGCCATTTTTTGCAGGATCAGATGCAGCCCCATCAGCGCCACGCCCGCCCACACCACAATACCCAGCGTGATGCCCAGCACGCCCATCATTGCCTCTTTGCGCGAGCGGCTGGCCGCAGTTTGCGAGACAAAGAAGAAGTCCGGTCCCGGACTCATTAACGCCACCAGATGGACAACCGCGACGGTTAAAAACAAGGCGAGCATGGTAGTTCCTTATAAGTAAGGAAGACGATCAGGCGTCTTCGTCGTCAATATGATCTTTAATCATCAGCAAAAACGGTTTGCCGAAGCGCTCGAGCTTGCGATGACCCACGCCGTTGACGCTCAACATTTCCGATGCGGTGATCGGCAGCTGCTCCGACATCTCAATCAAGGTGGCATCGTTAAACACTACGTATGGCGGCACGTTGGCCTCATCTGCAATCGCCTTGCGCAGTTTACGCAGCTTGGCGAACAGCTTGCGGTCGTAGTTGCCGCCAAAGGTTTTCTGGCTGTAACTTTTGGCTTTTACCGTGACCAGACGCGGCACCGCCAGCATTAGTGGCACTTCACCGCGCAACAGCGGACGCGCCGCTTCGGTGAGTTGCAGCGCAGAATGCAGCGCAATGTTTTGCGTCACGAAGCCGAGATGGATCAGCTGGCGCAGCACGCTCACCCAGTGCTCATGACTCTGATCTTTGCCGATGCCATACACCGGCAGTTTATCGTGCTGCAGCTCACGAATGCGCTGATTGTTGGCGCCGCGCAGCACATCGACCACATAACCCATACCGAAGCGCTGCCCGACGCGATAGATGCCAGAAAGCGCTTTTTGCGCCTCCACCAGCCCGTCATAACGTTTCGGTGGATCAAGGCAAATGTCGCAGTTGCCGCACGGCTGCTGGCGACCTTCACCAAAATAGTTGAGTAATACCAGGCGACGACAGGTTTGCGCCTCAGCAAACGCGCCCATCGCGTTGAGCTTATGGCGTTCTATATCCTGCAGCTGACCCGGCGCCTTCTCTTCCAGGCACTTACGCAGCCAGGCCATATCAGCCGGATCGTACAGCAGCATCGCTTCGGCAGGCAGGCCGTCACGGCCAGCGCGTCCGGTTTCCTGATAGTAGGATTCGATGTTGCGCGGAATATCGAAGTGCACCACAAAGCGAACGTTGGGTTTATTAATCCCCATGCCAAACGCCACGGTGGCGACCACGATTTGCAGATCATCACGCTGAAAAGCTTCCTGCACGTGGGCGCGCTGTGTCAGCTCCAGCCCGGCGTGATAGGCACCGGCGCTGATGCCGCGGCTCTGCAATCGGGCAGCGGTGTCTTCCACTTTGGCCCGGCTGTTACAGTAGATAATGCCGCTTTTGCCGCGCTGATCCTGCACATAGCGCAGCAGTTGCTCGGTGGGCTTGAACTTTTCCAGCAGGGTATAACGAATGTTAGGACGGTCAAAGCTGCTGATTTGAATCAGCGGATCTTCAAGCCGCAGCAGCTGAACGATGTCGTTCCGTGTGGTTTCATCCGCAGTCGCGGTCAGCGCCATTACCGGCAGCTGGGGAAAACGTTGGCGCAGCTGGCCAAGTGCGCCATATTCTGGCCGGAAATCGTGGCCCCATTGTGAGATACAGTGCGCTTCATCCACCGCCAGCATCGCTGGCTGCCACGCCGACAGCTTCTCCAGGAAGTTGTCCATCATCAGCCGTTCTGGTGCAATGTAGAGCAGCTTAATCTCGCCGCTGCGGCAACCCGCCATCACTTCCTGCTGCGCCTCACGACTTTGTGTAGAGTTCAGGCAGGCCGCAGCCACGCCGTTGGCTAACAGCTGATCGACCTGATCTTTCATCAGAGAGATCAGCGGAGAAACCACCAGCGTCAGTCCCTCGCGCACTAGCGCCGGGATTTGATAACAGAGCGATTTGCCGCCGCCGGTTGGCATGATGACCAGGCAGTCGCGATCCGCCAGCGAAGCCTGAATAATGCTTTGCTGACCCGGACGAAACTGCTGATAACCGAAGATGTCGCGCAGGTACTGTTCTGCCAGCGCGTCCTGATTCATTACTGCCGTTGTTGCCACCGTATTCCCGTTTTACGTCTTTACCAATTTTAGAACAAATCGTTAAGGGTCACGCCCACGCCAAGGCGGGTTTGACGATGATTGTAATCAATCAGCGATTCACCGTAGCCGCTGTAAACCTGCGTGTAGAAACGAACGTGTTCGCTGATCGGATAGCTCCACCCCAGCTCCGCGCCGCCGTAGCCGCTGTTCCAGTTATAGGTGCTTTGCAGGCTAAAGATATTGTCGCCCAGCATATACCCCAATTTCAGGCGGTAATAACCCATATATTTAGTGATATCGGGGTTATCGTCGTCGTTCTCACCTTCCGGCAGACGATACCAGGGTTTCACCTCAACCATAAAGTTGCCGTTCTGCGCCATCAGGCGAGCATACAGGCGATTCCAGCTGCGTGATGTAGGATCGGAACGGCCGTTTGACTGGTGATCGAAGCCGGTTTCAACATCGCGTAACGTCCAGCCGCCCAGGCTGTAATCCGTGGCCCATCCCAGAAAGATTTGCGGTTCGTAATTGGTTTCACGAAACGGCGAAGAGGCACCGCGGTTGGAGAGCTGCCACCAGGAACCTTGCGTATAGGACGCCGCCAGCACCGAGTTATCACCCAGAATGCCGCGCCATAATGGAAACGCCAGGCTGAGCTGGAACTTCACCTCATCTTTCTTCACCTTATCAGACCAGTTATAGCTGGAAATCGCTTCGCGATTCATGTCACTGGTGTAGGTATAAAGCAGATAGTTTTTTTCGTAGGGATAGAGCACGAACGGATTATCGTGCTTCTCCAGTAGGTTAGCGATGATACTGCCACGTACAGCCGGAGCGTCGTGAACTTCTTTAATTGTGGCTTCCTGAGCCTGAACAATAGCAGGAAGGATCATTGCCGCAGCCAGCAAAGCGCGAAGCATACGCATAAAAGTCTCCAGAGAAAGCACTGAGCGAAGGGGTTGTGTAAAAAGCAGGCCATTCTACACGCAAAAATCAGCAAAATCTGCGCTGTTTTTGGAAAGCAGATAGCCCTTTTTGAACAGCACAAACGCGCTGCCCTGGCTATGCTCAGCCGCACTTTTATCGCTTCAGGAAGGGAAACGATGTCACTGCTGCTCTCTCAAAACGATGCGCGCCAGCTGATTGGTGAAATCTTTGTTTATCACATGCCGTTTAATCAGGCGCTGGGCCTGTCGCTGAAGACGCTGGAGGCGGATTATGCGGAGCTGAGCTTCAGTAATCAGGCGATGCTGGTAGGCAACGCGGCGCAGCGTATTCTGCATGGTGGCGTTATTGCATCAGTGCTGGACGTGGCGGCTGGGCTGGTGTGCGTGAGCAGTTCACTGACGCGCCAGGAAACCATCACGGAAGAAGAGCTGCGGCAGAAGCTGGCGAAAATGGGCACCATCGATTTGCGTGTGGATTATCTGCGCCCTGGCCGCGGCGAGCACTTTATCGCCTCCAGTCGGCTGCTACGGGCGGGCAATAAAGTCGCCGTGGCGCGTGTCGAACTGCATAACGACAGCGGCCTGTATATTGCCACCGCGACTGCGACCTATCTTATTGGCTAACGGTTGCTGTTCAGAGCGGCAGAATTCTTTACAATAGCGCTCTTTTTCCACGGGTTACACATCATGGATGCGCAACAAACGCGACAGGGCATCTTCTTTGCCCTTGGTGCCTACTTTATCTGGGGCATCGCGCCGATCTATTTCAAGCTCTTACAGCAGGTGCCGCCTGCCGAGATCATGACCCACCGCGTAATCTGGTCAGCGCTGTTTATGCTGCTGCTGATCAGCGCCAGCCGAAGCTGGCCGCAGGTGCGCGCTATCGTTCGTCAGCCGATAAAAGTCCTGCTGCTGGCGGTTTCAGCGGTGACCATCGGTGGCAACTGGCTGCTGTTTATCTGGTCGGTCAATAACCATCATATGCTGGAAGCGAGCCTCGGTTACTTTATCAATCCGCTGCTGAATGTGGTGGTGGG
Source organism: Duffyella gerundensis (assembly GCF_001517405.1). Classification (NCBI taxonomy): domain Bacteria; kingdom Pseudomonadati; phylum Pseudomonadota; class Gammaproteobacteria; order Enterobacterales; family Erwiniaceae; genus Duffyella; species Duffyella gerundensis. The sequence continues at coordinate 3,591,059 of NZ_LN907827.1, forward strand.
CATGCTGTTTCTCGGTGAGCGTTTTCGCCGTTTGCAATGGCTGGCGGTGGGGCTGGCAGCCTGCGGCGTGATGGTGCAGCTATGGAAATTTGGTTCGGTGCCGATCATCGCGCTGGGCCTGGCGCTGAGCTTTTCGTTTTATGGTTTGCTGCGCAAGAAGATAGCGGTGGATGCGCAAACCGGCATGCTGATTGAGACGTTATGGTTGCTGCCAATGGCATCGCTTTATCTGTTTGGCATCGCCGACAGCAGTACCAGCCATCTGGGCGATAATGCGGCCAGCCTGAATCTGCTGCTGATTGCCGCGGGCATCATCACCACCATTCCGCTGATGCTGTTTGCGGCGGCCTGTACCCGACTGCGTCTCTCAACGGTAGGCTTCTTTCAGTATCTTGGCCCAACGCTGATGTTCCTGCTGGCGGTGCTGTTCTACGGCGAGCAGCTGACGCAGGACAAAGTCGTCACCTTCGGCTTTATCTGGCTGGCGCTGGCGCTGTTTATCTTTGACGCGCTGCGTAACCTACGTCGCGCGCGCAAAGCGTGAGATAAAACGCGCGATAGCCGGTCCGGTAAACAGGATGGTGAATAGCCGTAAGGTTTGCATCGCCATTACAAAAGCCATATCCACCTTGCTGCCCGCCGCGATGATCGCCACGGTATCCAGCCCGCCAGGGCTGGTTGCCAGATAGGCGGTCAGCAAATCCACTTTGAGCACCCGCGTTAACATCCACGCCATACCCGCACACAACAGCATCAGGCCAAGAATCGACAACAGCATCTGCGGCAGCGTACGCAGCGCCAGCTGGAAAATCGGTCGGGTGAAACGCAGACCCACGCTCCAGCCAATCAGGGCGTAAGCCAGCGCCAGCAGCCATTCCGGCACCTGCAAAGTTAAGGTGCCGCTGGAGTGAAAGGTGGCGCCAATCAGCGCCGGAACCAGCAGCGCGCCGGCAGGAATGCGAAACCGCTGTCCCAGCCAGGCCCCCACCAGCATGACACCCAGCGTGGCGGCAAAACCGCCGTGCAGCGCCGGAAACCACACTGGCGAAGTGGCCTGCTGTGCCGCATCACCCAAACCGATGCGCGCCACAACCGCGGCGGCGGTCGCCACAAACAGCACGCGCAGATATTGCATAAAGGCGACCAGCCGAACATCGGCGCCGTAATCGGCCGCCATGACCACCATGGCTGAAGCACCGCCGGGAGAGGATCCCCATGCGCCGGTCGCGCCGGGCATATCGCTGAAACGCACCAGCAAAAAGCCAGAAAATGCGCTGGCCGCCAGCGTCATTAGCAGCACCGCCAGCACGATCGGCCAGTCCTGCAGCAGCGGAGTCAGAATGGATGGCGACAAGCTTTGCGCAATCATGCAGCCCAGAATCGCCTGCGCAATGACAAAGAAGTGTTTATGAATGCGCAGCGTCGCCCCGCTCAGTCCCATGATCACGCCAACAATCATTGGGCCGAGCAGCAGCGCTGCCGGAACATGAAACAGTTGCAGGATTACGCCAAGCGTAAGCGAGGCTGCGAGCAGCAGCACCCACTGTAACGGAACAGAAAGCCGTTGCATAAGGTGAAGTATTCAGTGAGAAAATAAGAGGTTAAAGGTTACGCCGATTGCGGAGGGTATGCCAGAAACAATTCGGGCCGCCCGCAGGCAGCCCGAAAAATCATAACCAGTTCTTACGTTTAAAGTAGAGATAAGGCGCCAGACCCGCGAGGATCATCAGGCAGATCGCCGCTGGATAGCCAAAGCTCCACTTCAGCTCCGGCATAAACTCAAAGTTCATTCCGTAGCTGGACGCGACCAGCGTAGGCGGCAGGAACACCACCGACACCACCGAGAAGATTTTGATGATGCGGTTCTGTTCGATATTGATGAAGCCCATCGCCGCCTGCATCAGAAAGTTCACCTTCTGAAACAGCGATTCGTTGTGCGGCAGCAGGGATTCGATATCGCGCAGGATTTCACGCGCCTGCTCCAGCTGATTGCCCGGCAGGCGCGCTTTACGCACGAGGAAATTCAGCGCACGCTGGGTATCCATCAGGCACAAACGCACTTTCCAGCCGATATCTTCCAGCTCCGCCAGCGTTGACAGCGCACGATCGAAATCGTCGCCCTGCTGGCCTTCCATGATCACCCGGCTCAGCTTTTCCAGATCGCTGTAGATGTTCTCAATCTCATCCGCCAGCTGCTCGATTTTGGTTTCAAACAGATCGAGCAGCAGTTCGTAGGCGTTGCCGTCAATCATCGTCTGACTGCGCGCCCGCATGCGGTAAAGCCGGAAAGCGGGCAGTTCACGTTCGCGCAGCGTATAGAGGCGGCCATCGCGGATGGTAAACGCCACGGTGGCGTTACCGGCGTGATCTTTGGCGTCTTCATAGAAGAAAAATGAGTGAATGTGCAGGCCATCTTCATCTTCGAAGAAACGGGCGGATGCTTCGATGTCCTCAAGTTCCGGCCGCGTTGCCAGATTCTGTCCCAGCTCGGTATGAACGCGGTCACGCTCGCTCTCTTCAGGCTCGATCAGATCGACCCAGACAGACGAGGTCAGCCGGTCTTCGGTCTCTTCCAGCTCAAGACGAGTGAGGCGGCTTTCATCCAGTTTAAATGCGCTCAGCATAGCAGTATGACTCCCAATTGCGGTCTTTTATGGGACATGGCAATGTTGCCCGCTGGCGCACTGTTGTACGCGCAAACAGGAACAAAACGAATACCTGGACACGGAAATACCGTATAAAAAAGAGTGGGTACTAGCTCAAGCGACGGGAATGGAGCGGTCGCTGACAACCACGAAGGCTATCAGCAAAAGAGGATAGCCTTAGGCGTTGCACCTGCGTAACAGGTTAATGAGCCAGTATCGACTGGGTGCGTCCAAGGCGTATGTCCTCTCAGGATTGTAGTGGGCGCATGTTACGCTGAGACGAAAAAGGCGTCAAGTTACCGTTAGGCTACCATTCAGACCGCTTCCAGTCGGGCATAAGCGGCTACTAACCATTTGATTCCCTGACCGTTAAAGGCGACCTGAACACGACTATGATCGCCGCTGCCTTCAAGATTCACCACGGTGCCTTCGCCAAACTTGGCGTGCCGCACGCGCTGGCCCAGCGTAAAGCCGCTGCTGTTTTGCGTGACTGGCGCACCGGAGCGGGCATGGCTTACCGGGCGGCTGATGCTGGCGCGCAGACGGACTTCTTCGATGCAGGATTCCGGCAGCTCGGAAATAAACCGCGACGGCCGGTGATACACTTCCTTACCATAAAGGCGCCGGGTTTCTGCGTAGGTCAGTGTCAGTTTCTGCATGGCACGCGTCACGCCAACGTAGGCAAGACGACGCTCCTCTTCAAGACGACCGCTCTCATCCAGCGACATCTGGCTGGGAAACATGCCCTCTTCCATGCCGACGATAAACACCTGACTGAACTCCAACCCTTTCGCCGAGTGCATGGTCATCAACTGCGCAGCGTCCTGCCATTTGTCCGCCTGACCTTCGCCCGCTTCCAGGGCAGCATGCGACAAAAATGCCTGCAGCGGCATCAGATCTTCATCTTCGTCCTGATAGCTGTACTGACGCGTGGCGTTAACCAGCTCTTCCATGTTCTCGATGCGCGTCTGACCTTTCTCGCCTTTTTCCTGCTCATACATCTGCCACAGGCCGGAGTCTTTCATTACCCGATCGGTTTGCACATGCAGCGGCATTTCGGCCGTCTCCTGCGCCAGCGAGTCGATCAGTTCGGTAAAGCGTTGCAGTGCTGAAGCGGCGCGACCGGCCAGCGCTTTTTCCTGCAGCAGTTCGCGCGCGGTTTGCCACAGCGTGAGCTGCCGTTCGCGTGATGTCTGTCGCACCACGTCCAGCGTACGATCGCCGATGCCGCGCGTAGGCGTGTTCACCACGCGTTCAAATGCCGCATCATCATTGCGGTTGGCGATCAGGCGCAGATAAGCCAGCGCATCTTTGATCTCCTGACGTTCGAAGAAGCGCATACCGCCATAAATGCGATACGGCAGGCTGGTTTGCAGCAGCGCTTCTTCCAGCACGCGTGACTGGGCGTTGCTGCGGTAAAGAATGGCGCAGTCGCTGAGCGCACCGCCCTGTTCATTCCAGGCTTTGATGCGATTGACGACAAAGCGCGCCTCATCCAGTTCATTGAAGGCGCAATAGATGGAGATCTTTTCGCCGTCGCCATCTTCGGTCCACAGCTCTTTACCCAAACGACCGTTGTTGTTGGCGATCAGGGTGTTAGCCGCGCGTAGAATGTTATTGGTTGAGCGATAGTTCTGTTCCAGGCGGATGGTTTCCGCACCGGGAAAATCATTGAGGAAACGCTGGATATTCTCAACCTGCGCGCCACGCCAGCCATAAATTGACTGATCGTCATCGCCTACGATGATCACCTTGTTGGTTTCGCCCGCCAGCATGCGAATCCACGCATACTGAATGTTGTTGGTATCCTGAAACTCATCCACCAGAATATTAGTGAAACGCTCGCGATAGTGATTGAGAATGTGCGGCTTGTTCAGCCACAGTTCATGCGCGCGCAGCAGCAGTTCGGCGAAATCGACCAGGCCCGCGCGATCGCACGCTTCCTGATAGGCCTGATACACCTTCAGCCAGGTTTGTTCAACCGGATTGCCGTAACTTTCAATGTGTGCAGGCCGTAGGCCCTCATCTTTTTTGCCGTTGATGTACCACATCGCCTGACGCGCTGGCCACTGTTTATCATCCAGGTTCATCGCTTTGATCAGTCGCTTCAGCAGCCGCAGTTGATCTTCGCTGTCGAGGATCTGAAAATCCTGCGGCAGGCGGGCATCAAGGTGATGTGCGCGCAGCAGCCGGTGCGCCAGACCGTGAAAGGTGCCGATCCACATGCCGCCCTGGCTGGTGCCAATCAGCTGTTCAATACGGTGGCGCATCTCCGCCGCGGCTTTGTTGGTAAAGGTCACTGCCATAATGGAATAAGGCGAGCAGTTCTCTACCGCCAGAAGCCAGGCGATGCGGTGAACCAACACGCGCGTTTTGCCGCTGCCCGCGCCCGCCAGCACCAGCAGGTTGCTGCGTGGCGCCGCGACGGCGTCGCGTTGTTTGTCATTCAAACTGTCGAGCAGGTCAGAAACGTCCATAAGCACCGTTGATTCACTGGATATTTAAACAGGATATTACATTAAGGCGGTCAGCGATGCCAGGCGGGTAATTTCCAGATGAGGAAGCAGCCGTGCATCAGCGATGTGCATCAGGTCGCCGCCGCGCAGGTTGATCCAGCAGGCTTGCAGCCCGCAGCGCAGCGAACCGGCAACGTCGGTGGTGAGATCATCGCCGACGTGCAGAATATTTTCCGGCGCAATCGCCAGCCGCTCAGCGGCCAGATGATACATATCCTCGAACGGTTTCGCACGGCCATCGGGACCGGCGCGCAGTGTAAACTGAAAATAGCGATCGAGCCCGAACAGGTGCGGCTCGGCGTTGCCGTTGGTGATGGCCACCAGCGGCATGCGTTCAGCCAGCGCCGCCAGCGTACTGTGCGTCTCCGCCGGCACCTCGATTTTGCTGCGCCAGTGGGCAAAAACCGCCATGGTCTGCGTGGCACCTTCGCGCGCCTGTTCGGCGGTCAATCCCGCCTCCAGCATCGCTAACTCTACCGAGCGACGGCGCCATTCGGTCACATCGTGCCAGATATCGGGCTCTTGCTCACACAGCCGATCGCGCACCTGTTGATAGGCATCAACGCTGAAGTCGCGCAGGCTGGGATGGAACCCCTGCAAAAACGCATGGGATTCCAGTGCAGTTTTGCGGATCACCGGCAGGTTGTCATAGAGCGTATCGTCAAGATCGAAGGTCATGGCTTTAACGGGACGCAGCGGGCGATAAAAATGCATTACGATTTTCCTCGTTTCGCACGGGGATGAGCAGCATCGTAGACCGACGCCAGATGTTGAAAGTCGAGATGGGTATAAATTTGCGTGGTGGAGAGATTCGCGTGTCCCAGCAGCTCCTGCACCGCGCGCAGATCGCCGCTGGATTCCAGCATGTGCGTGGCAAACGAGTGGCGCAGCTTGTGCGGATGAATATGACTGGTGACGCCCTGTTTGACGCCCCACTCGGCAAAACGCTTCTGCACGTTGCGTACCGAAATCCGTTTTCCCTGGCTCGACAAAAACACCGCGTCGTCCTGTGGCGCAAACACGTCGCGCAGCACCAGCCAGTGTTCAATCCACTGCACTGCCATTCTGCCAATCGGCAGCCGCCGCTCCTTGCTGCCTTTACCCACCACCCAAACTTCGCCCGTGGTGAGATCGAGATGGCGGCAATCCATGTTGACCAGTTCGGACAGGCGCAGTCCGGCACCGTACATCACTTCCAGCATGGCGCGATCGCGTACCGCCAGCGGATCGTTAAGGTCAATATCCAGCAGTTGGTTGACCTCATCGACATCGATATTTTTTGGCAAATGGCGTGGCGCGCGCGGCGTGGCGATGCCTTTCGCCGGGTTCGCTTTCAGTGCGCCCTGGCTCACCTGCCAGTCAAGAAAACTGCGGAGCGCCGACAGTCGCAACGCCAGGCTGGCCGGTTGCAGATCGGCACGGCGGCTGCGCGCCGCCAGTGAACGCACCTGCGCCGGTTCCAGCGTCGCCCAGTCGCGGATCTGCATCTCATCGGCGAGCACAATCAGCGCACTCAGCTGATGCGTATAGCTTTTCAGCGTCAGCGGACTGAGCTGCCGCTCCACCTTCAGATAACGCAGAAAGGCATCAACGGCGGGTTGCAGAGGGGAGATCATGCGCGTTCAATCCAGCGTTCCACCAGGCCTGGCAGCATGGTAGCCAGATGCTGCAATAACAGCGTGCCCATGCCGGGCTGATAATGCTGCGTGTCACGGCTGCTGAAGATCACCACGCCAAGGTTGCCCGATTCGCCCATCATTGACATCGCGACCGAGCCAATCGCTTTGGCCTGCGGCAACAGCAGCAGCAGTTCCGGGCCATTCAGGCTGCCGAGATAGTGCTGCTCTTTGCCAAGGCGCTGAATACGCACTGGTTCGAAGGCGGGCCGCGACAGCGCCAGCTGAGTGAAATCAGACGGTGCGCCAATGCGCCATTTATCGCTGAACAAGCGAATATTCGCGCCCGCCAGGCCAAGTTCGCGCGCCCAGCGCTGCAGACGGTTTAACATGTCCATCAGCGACGACGCGGCGGCCAGGTGATTTTGCAGCGCCAGCAGACGATCAAACAGTTGATGGTTGGCGGTGGCCTGCTCCATCAACAGGGTAATTTCCTCTTCCAGGCGGGCGATGTGATTGCGCTGGCGGGACATATGCCACTCAACCAGCGACACGCTACCGCGCACCGCATGCGGCACCGCCATCTGCTCAACCTGACGAGCGTTACGAATAAAGAAATCGGGGTTCTGGCGCAAGAAATCACTGACGCTGTCATCATCAAGCAGCGTGTCGCCTGCAGCCTGTTCGCCAACCTGTTTCATAAGTGAATCAATCCATCATAAACGTGCGTTGCCGGGCCGGTCATATAGAGCGGCGTGCCCGGCCCTTTCCAGGCGATATTCAGGCTGCCGCCGGGTAAATCGACGCGCACCTGTTCGGCCAGCAGCAGTTGCTGAATGCCAACCGCCACCGCCGCACAGGCACCGCTGCCGCACGCCTGGGTTTCACCAGCGCCGCGCTCATAAACGCGCAGGCGAATGTGCTCGCGGTTGACCACTTCCATAAAGCCGACATTCACCCGTTCAGGAAAACGATCGTGGCTTTCCAGCACCGGACCGAGGCTCTCCACCGCGGCGGTGATAACACTCTCCACCTGAATCACGCAGTGCGGATTGCCCATCGATACCACGCCGCACATCACGGTCTGTTCCGCGGCGCGCATCAGGTAAATGCTTTCTGCTTTGTTGGCGCGGAACGGCACCAGCGACGGCTCAAAATTGGGCTCGCCCATGTTGACGCGCACCAGCTCATCCTGCGTGACGCTCAGCACCATGCGGCCGGTTTGCGTGCTGACACGAATTTCGTTTTTATTGGTCAGCCCTTTCAGGCGGACAAAGCGGGCAAAGCAGCGCGCGCCGTTGCCGCACTGCGCCACTTCGCTGCCATCGGCGTTGAAAATACGGTAATGAAAGTCGAGATCCGGATCGTAAGGTGGCTCAACGATCAGAAGCTGATCGAATCCCACGCCATGATGACGATCCGCCAGGCGGCGAATCAGCTCCGGCGAGAAATAGACGTTTTGCGTCACGGCATCAACGACCATAAAGTCGTTTCCGAGGCCGTGCATTTTTGAGAACTGCATTTTCTGCTCCGCCGGATGCGCCATGATCGATTAGTTTGCCTGGGTGCCTGAGGTGGAGGATTTCAGGCTGTCGGCATCGTTATTTTTCTGCACGGTGCTGCCTGGCGTGGTCTGTTTCGTTAAGGGTGGCTGCGGCGCTTTGGGCTGTTCTGATGGCGGAAAGTAGAGCGGACCTTTTAATCCACAGCCTGTCAGGCTCACTAATGCCAGCGCCAGAACCAGCTGGCCTATCACTTTGTTCATTCTGCGTTTGCTCATATTCAGGCGGTTTATGTTGCTTATCATCGCAGGTGAAAAGGAGAAAGCAACAGGAAATCGTTACCGATGCTGACCGGTCAGGGCGACAGGCCAGTGCGTACAGCGCCGCTGCCGAAGCAGCAGCACTTAGTGCATATGATAACGCGGCTGATGGTAATCGTTGCTGCTGTTGTCGGGCGTTGTCGCGCAGATCTGGGTCAGGGTTTGGCTACGAAACGGAATCACCTGCAGACGATCGTCAATGTGCACAATTTGATAGAACTGCGGCAGGTTAAAATTGATGAAGCTGGAGCCGTAGGTAAAGCGATCGTGCGAAGAGGAGTAGAAACGGCTGACGTCGCGCACCAGCTCCTCTTTGCTGCCTTCGCAATGATGATAAATCTCTACGCGGTTGCTCTCATCCAGAATGTAGATATTGAAGCCGCGATCATTCTGCGTGTCTTCAAAGAAGAACTGAATGATGCCTTCGCTGGCGTAGCCATTGACCACAGCAGGCAGGCGCGTCTGATCGGCATCCACCTTAATCGACAAACCGTGCAGCTTGTTATTCGAAATCGCGCCGTAAAACTCTACCGCATTTTCCAGCTTCTGCACCGACACGCTCAGCCGCTCGAAGAACAGGCCCCAGGTCTGGCCGGCTACGCGCAGCGCTTTGAAACGTCCCGGCTCCTGTCGCGTGCTCGAGAGACGCAGGTCGATACATTCTGAAACCAGCTGCTGCACGCGCGTTTTGATCAGGCCGCGCAGATGCTGGCTGTAGCAGAACACATCCACTTCGTCAGGCGGGGCTGCATCCTGATGCATTTTGCCGAGAATGGTTTTCAGCGCTTCGATCATCGCCTGCTCGCCGTTGAAATGCAGCGTGCGCACCTCATTCCACGAGTTGCGATAGAGCAAATCGATGCTGCCGATCAGGCACTGTTGCTGCTGGCCAAAGCTAAAGACATCCAGCTTGCGGAAGTCAAAATGCACCACCTGATTACGAAACGCCGAGGTTGGATCGTATTCAAGGTTGACGATAATCGCCAGATGACGAATTTCGCACGGGCTGTAGAGCGCTTTTGGTGTCGGTGATGGCAAGCGCAGCGGGAAATGGTGTGACACATCGGCCACCAGTTCCTGCAGTCGCGGCAGATCGCACACGTCGTTGCCTTTGATATGGATGCGCGTCTGCGCGGTCAACAACCCGTTGAACCACGCCCAGGCCACCAGCTTGTTCAGGTAACGGTTAAATTCCAGTGGCTGATGGCTGATGATCGAATCCATGTCAGGTGCCTGGTTATAAAGATACCAGCCAGAACGATTGGCGCGGCCAACCGGCACATGAATAAAGGTCAGATGCGGCTCGGAGAGATCCGGCGAAATCTGCGGGTTTAGCAGTGTCACCTTGCCCGGCAGCGCCTCAAAGGCGGCGTACAGCTTACGCGTCAGCACGCCGATATCCTGCGGGCTGGCACTGACGCTTAAGTTGTTACGGCGGGCAAAGCGAATCAGGTTGCGATAGCTTTGCATCATCGCATCCAACAGTTCGTTATGGGCTTCGCGTACCTGCTCAATTTTCCACTCGGCGCGGTTGTCCAGCATCTGCAGACGCGCGTCGTCCCAGCCCCACTCTTTGATCAGTTGGGTCAGAATTTCGCGGCGCCAGCCGTTGCGACCTGGCTGCGCTTCGGTGAGCTTTTCACACACTTTCAGATAGAAACAGCGACGCACCAGATCCAGCCGCGCATGATCGTCAATGCTGGTAAGATAATGGGTCACGCGCTCCAGCATCATGCAATAGGCATCAAGGCCGAAGGAGACGATTTCGCCGTCATGTAGCCGCTGTTTGATATCCATCGCCAGCAGCTGAGTGTTGGGGTATTCCCAGGAATAGGCTTCCAGCAGCAGCGTTTTCAGCACGGCTTTATAAGGCGAATCGATGCTTTTATAGAGCTGCCACAGGCTGGCACCAAAATACTCTTCCGCCGAGAGCGTGCCGAGGCCGCCAAGATCAAGCCATTCATTAGGTGTCAGCACGCCCTGAGAATAGAGCGTCATCACATAGTCGTCGTAATGTGACTCTTCTTCACCCGGCACCATATTCCACAGAATACGTTTGCCCGCCATGCGCACCGCGGTGCGATAGAACTCATCCAGCAGCAGGATATGTTGCGTGGAACCGCAATCTTCACTGCCTAAGCTGCCGCTTTCATTATGGCGGAACCGGTTTTCATCAATCAGGAAAAAGCTCGCTTCCACGCCCATGGAAACGCACCACTTTTGTAGCTGGTTGCACTTTTTCTGCAGGGCAAGCCGTTCATTGTTATCCAGCCAGGATTGATGGCAGACCCAGATATCGAGATCGGAGGTGCCATTCTGACCAACAGACGAGGTACTGCCCATGGAATACACGCCGGTAATTGGCATTTCGCCCGGCTTGTTGGCATCTTGCGCGTCTGGCGTCAGCTCGCGCAGCCATTTTTGTTGATTTTCATCAGGCGTGTAGAAACTGATGCCGTGTGGAACGTTACCTTCAAGGTAACCGGGCATCAAAGGGTGATGATAATGTAATAAGGTTGGCAGCAGACTGTATACCTGCTGGAAAGCAGGGCCCATCGCAGCCAGAGCGCGGTCAACACGCAGCTGGTTAATGGCATCCAATCTCTGTTTCAGTGTCTCAATGTAGAGGTACAAGACGATTCGCCTGATTATAACAGTGCTTACAAAAAACCCCGTTTCCGAAATTTGCTGCTTGATTTAAACATTGTTGAGCAAATTATTGCTGGAAACGTGATCAATCTAACACCAGTCAGATTGACCGTAAAGAAAGTTGCACTACACAACAGTTGACTCTCTTTTGCGGTCCGCCCTTTTTTCACATCGCTTTCAGCCGTTTCGCGAGGCTTTTTGACCGCGTGGAAACTGTCAGCAATGCTGTATCAATGATAGGATAATCGGTGAACGATCAAAACGGTAACCAGCATGTTAGACAAAATTTTAAGAATTGCTACCAGACAAAGTCCTCTGGCTTTATGGCAAGCACAGTATGTGCAACAACGGCTCATGGCGTGCCATCCCGGCCTGCGCGTGGAGCTTGTGCCGATGGTGACGCGCGGTGACATTATTCTTGATACGCCACTGGCAAAAGTGGGCGGCAAAGGCTTGTTCGTAAAAGAACTGGAACTGGCGATGCTGGAGAACCGCGCCGATATCGCGGTGCATTCCATGAAAGATGTGCCGGTGGGCTTTCCGCCTGGCCTTGGTTTAGTGACGATTTGCGAGCGTGAAGATCCGCTTGATGCTTTTGTTTCTCTCAATTATGACACCGTCGACGCGTTACCAGCCGGTGCCGTGGTTGGCACCTCCAGCTTACGCCGTCAGTGCCAGCTCAGCGCCCGTCGTCCCGATTTGGTGATTCGCTCACTGCGTGGCAACGTCGGCACGCGGCTCTCCAAACTCGATGCTGGCGAATATGATGCAATTATTCTTGCCTGCGCCGGTTTAAAACGCCTCGGGCTGGAAAGCCGCATTCGCCACGCGATGCCAGCAGAAGAATCCCTGCCTGCGGTTGGGCAAGGCGCGGTGGGAATTGAATGCCGTCTCGATGACAGCGAAACCATTATGCTGCTGGCGGCGCTGAATCATGACGATACCGCGACACGTATAAAAGCAGAGCGCGCAATGAATACCCGTCTCGAAGGCGGCTGTCAGGTGCCGATTGGCAGCTATGCCGTGCTGGAAGGCGATCAGCTCTGGCTGCGCGGACTGGTCGGTTCGCCTGATGGCAAAGTCACGGTGCGCGGCGAACGTCGTGGACCACGCGAAGATGCCGAGAGCATGGGCATTTCACTGGCAGAAGAGCTATTAAGCAACGGCGCGCGGGAAATCCTGCACGAGGTCTATCAGGGGCAGCCGCCGAGATGACTATTCTGGTGACGCGCCCTTCCCCCGCCGCCGAAGCGCTGGTTGAGCGGCTTCAACGTGCCGGACGCGTCGCCTGGAGCCTGCCGCTGATCGAATTCACGCCCGGGCAGGATCTTGCGCTGCTGCCACAGCAGCTTGCTGCACTGCATCCCGGCGATCTGGTGTTTATCGTGTCGCAGCATGCCATTCACTATGCGGCAGCGCATTTGCGTCAGGCCGGTTTCACATGGCCCGCTACAGTAAACTACTATGCTATAGGCCGGAGCAGCGCGCTGGCACTGCACGCCGCCAGCGGCCACGCCGCAGCCTATCCGCGCGAGCGGGAAACCAGCGAAACGCTGCTGCAGTTCCGCGATCTGCATCGGCTCACCGGCAAACGCGCGCTGATTTTACGCGGCAACGGTGGCCGCGAACTGCTGGCGGATACGCTGGCGCAGCGCGGTGCGACGGTCACGCTCAGCGAATGTTATCAGCGCTGCGCTAAATATTACGAAGGTGCCCTTGAGGGCCGACGCTGGCGCGATCGCGGCATCAATACGATCGTGGTTACCAGCGGTGAAATGCTGCAACAACTTTACAGCCTGTTCCCCGCCATCGATCGCGAGGAATGGCTGTTGCACTGTCGGCTCATCGTCGTCAGTGAACGTTTGGCTACTTTAGCCAGGGAATGCGGCTGGCGGGAAATCACCGTCGCCGATGGAGCCGATAACGACGCGCTGATGCGGGCGTTACAACAAACTTAATAGATGGGATGTGCCACAATGACGGAACAAAAAAACTCCTCCGCCATGGTTGAAGAGACCACCCCAGCGGTTGAAACAGCGAATAACAGCTCGCCAACGCCACCGCAGAAAGGAAGAAACGGTGCCATGGCGCTGGGTGCAGTGGCAATTGTCATTGCGCTGGCGATTGGCGCGGGACTCTACCTCAATGCTAAACATCAGTCTGAACAGCAGGCAGCGGCGACGCAGAGCCTGAACGATCAGCTAATCGCGCTGCAACAGCAGGCGAAGCAGGATAAACAGCAGCTGAGCCAACAGCTCACCGCCACTACTGCCGCGCTGGATAATGCTCAGCAACAACAGGCCGCGACTGCAAAACAGCTGGACGAGCTGCGTGGAAAAGTGGCTGCTATCTCTGGTAACGATGCGCGCACCTGGTTGCTGGCGCAGGCGGATTATCTGGTGAAGCTCGCCGGTCGTAAACTGTGGAGCGATCAGGATGTCACCACCGCTGCTGCGCTGCTGAAAAGCGCCGACGCCAGCCTGGCTGATATGAATGATCCCAGCCTGATCGACGTTCGTCGCGCACTCACTGAAGATATCAGCAGCCTTTCTGAGGTTAGCCAGGTCGATTATGACGGGGTGATTCTCAAACTGAATCAGCTCTCTAACGGCGTGGACAATTTGCGCCTTGCCGATAACGACAGCGACGATGCACCGATGGACAGCGACAGCAATGAACTCTCCACCTCGCTGCGCGAATGGCGGCAAAACCTGGTTAAAAGCTGGCACAACTTTATGGATGATTTCATCACCATCCGTCGCCGCGATAACACCGCACAGCCGCTGCTGGCGCCCAATCAGGACGTTTATCTGCGTGAGAACATTCGTTCCCGTCTGCTGATTGCCGCTCAAGCCGTGCCGCGCCATCAGGATGAGATTTTCAAACAGTCTATCGATACGGTCTCCACCTGGGTGCGCGCCTGGTTCGACACCAACGATGCGGCGACCAAAGCGTTTCTCGCGCAGCTTGATGAGCTAAGCCAGCAGAGCGTATCAATGGACGTGCCGGAATCGCTGGAAAGCCAGCCGATGCTGGATAAACTGATGCAGACGCGCGTGCGCAACCTGTTGGCGCAGCCTTCCATGCCAGCGAACGCTCAGCCGCAGCAGGGAGAATAAGCATGCTTAAAGTATTAGTGCTGTTCCTGCTGCTGATCGCGGGCATTGTGGTCGGTCCGATGATCGCCGGCCATCAGGGCTATGTGTTGATTCAAACCGACAACTGGAATGTTGAAACCAGCGTCACCGGTCTTGCCATTATCCTGATCGTTGCGCTGCTGGTTATTCTGGCACTTGAATGGCTGCTGCGTCGTCTGTTCCGTACCGGCGCTAAAACCCGTGGCTGGTTTGTGGGCCGTAAGCGCCGTCGCGCGCATCGTCAGACGCAGTCTGCGCTGATGAAGCTGGCGGAAGGCGACCATAAACAGGTTGAGAAACTGCTTTCGCGCAATGCCGATCACGCCGAGCAGCCGGTAGTGAACTACCTGCTAGCGGCAGAAGCGGCACAGCAGCGCGGCGATGAAGCACGTGCCAATCAGCATCTTGAACGTGCCGCCGAGCTAACTGAAAACGACCCCATTCCACTGGAAATTACCCGCGCGCGCATTCAGCTGGCTCGCAATGAGGATCATGCGGCACGTCATACCATCGATCGTCTGTTGGAAGTGGCGCCGCGTCATCCTGAAGTGCTGCGTCTGGCGGAGCAGGCTTATGTGCGCACCGGCGCATGGGCCGCACTGCTGGATATTCTGCCCGCCATGGAGAAATCGCAGGTCAGTGATGAAAATCATCGCGCCGCATTGCAGCTACAAGGCTGGCTGGGCCTGATGAATCAGGCTATGGCTGAGCAAGGCAGCGACGGGCTCAAGCGCTGGTGGCAGAACCTGAGCCGTAAAACGCGTCAGGAACCGGCTCTGCAGGTGGCGATGGCTGACCATCTGATCGAGTGTAACGATCCCGATACCGCTCAGCAAATCGTGCTCGACGGCCTGAAACGCCAGTATGATGAGCGGCTGGTGCTGTTGATGCCACGCCTGAAGAGCGGCAATCCGGAGCAGCTGGAGAAAGCACTGCGCCAGCAGATTAAGCAGCACGGCGCGACGCCGCTGCTGCACAGCACGCTCGGTCAGCTGTTAATGCAGCATGGTGAATGGCAGCAGGCCAGCGAGGCATTTCGTGAAGCGCTGAAGCAGCGCCCGGATGCCTATGATTATGCCTGGCTGGCTGACGCGCTGGATCGTTTGCACCATCCTGAAGAAGCGGCAAAAATGCGCCGTGATGGCTTGCTGCTGACGCTTAAAAACAACAAATAGCGCCAGCTGGCGTCACAATATACAAAGCCGGGCTAGCGCCCGGCTTTTTTATGACCGCAAAAAAAAACACCTGCATAAGCAGGTGTAAAGTTCAGATCGATAAAACAACTGGACGGTATCAGACTCAACGTAATGTCCGGTAAGCCCATCGCGGGCTTGTGGACAACAGATACCAGAATGGCTTTGCGTCATTCCCGGGATTATGTCGTTAAACGTACATAACAAATGGAATGAGCATCTACGCATTTACCTTTGCATAGCCCGTGCCAAAGCACGATGTTTTTCACAAATCATCGCCATCCCACTGTAAATTAAAGACTTATTTAATGAGCAAAAGCAGATTACTGCTCTGCGCTCAGCGCCAACGCGTATGCAACCTGTCGCAATATCGCGACAACCTGACTTAAAGATAAGAATCTGCTTACTTTTCAGCAGGATAAATGTCACCGCATAGCGACAGCCCGGTGGAAAAAGGCGACAGTGATCAAAAGCGCCTCTCTGACGGCAAACATGATGCATTTAGCAGGAGAAAGGAAAGTGAGCGGGCCGAGTGTCGTCAAGCCGTTAAAGCAGATTTGTTTACGGCTGCGCTCTGATTCGGCAGCGTGGATTTACCCAGGCAACAGACGTAAAAAAGCCCGCTTTTTCAAGCGGGCTTCTTAAATGTGGTCGGCGAGAGAGGATTCGAACCTCCGACCCACTGGTCCCAAACCAGTTGCGCTACCAAGCTGCGCTACTCGCCGATATACTGCTTTTTCTTGATTCTGCCTGGTGCGAAGAGAGGGACTTGAACCCTCACGTCCGTTAAGACACTAACACCTGAAGCTAGCGCGTCTACCAATTCCGCCACCTTCGCATATGTCCAGCAAAATCTGGGGTGGCTAATGGGACTCGAACCCACGACAACTGGAATCACAATCCAGGGCTCTACCAACTGAGCTATAGCCACCACTGTACAACGTTGGATGACATCTTACGATGCTCTCCGACTCTTTCGAGCCAATTCTTAACGCGGCAAGTTAACTTCACCACCGCAGCTCTCGCACGTAACCTAATGGTGCGCCCGACAGGATTCGAACCTGAGACCTCTGCCTCCGGAGGGCAGCGCTCTATCCAGCTGAGCTACGGGCGCTTAGCGCCGTTGCGGATGTGCATACTACGTATTTGGTGCCATGCTGTCTAGTGCTTATTTAATAAAAAAGTGCGTTTGCTTACGCTTTGTGCGTTTCGTCGATTAAAGCGGCATTTTCACACCATAAGCCGTTGAAAACCGCCGGTGCGCCGCCTTTTTAGCTATTTTTTATAACTCACCGCGGAAGTGATACCCGAGATATTTCATCAGCCTGAGCTGACGCCGCCAGCGGGAAGGCTGAACAATCAGCCGATAAAGCCATTCCAGCCCCATGCGCTGCCAGATCGCCGGTGCCCGCTTTACATGCCCGGTAAACACATCATAGGTGCCGCCCACGCCCATATAAAGCGCCTGAGGATAGTGTGCCTTGCAGTCGCGCATCAGCTTCTCCTGCTTCGGCGAGCCAAGCGCCACGGTAACAATTTTCGCGCCGCTGGCAGCCACACGGGCAAACAGCGCCTCGCGATCGGCAGGCGCAAAATAGCCATCCTGCACGCCGACAATATTGACGTTCCACTGACGGCGCAGCTTCTCTTCCGTTTGTCCCAGCACCGATTGTTTGCCACCGATCAGAAACACCGGCGTGCCTTCCCGTCCGGCACGCTCCATCATCGCTTCCCACAGGTCAGCGCCAGCGATACGGTTCAGGCGTGCCTGCGGATATTTTTTGCGAACAGAGCGCACAATACTGATGCCATCGGGGTATTTATACTCTGCGGCATCCAGCAGCGAGCGCAGTTCGCTGTCCTGCTCAGCTGTTAACACTTTTTCCGCATTGATCGCGATCAGCGTGCCCTGCCGAACAGCGCCATCGGCAAACAAAAAATCGAGAAACTCTGCCTTATGACCAAAGCCATACAGCGAAATACCGCGGATTTCATAACGCGGTGCCTGCTCGCTCACTGCCATCTCCTTTTTAACTCCGGATTATTATCATTGTGATGCGGTCTGGACAGGTCCGCGCGGCGATCGGGAACGGATAAGTCCTGCCCGATCAAAAAACAGAAATAGCAGCTTTGCCACCAGCAAGCAGAGGCCGAAAATCAGGCAGAAGAAGACCACTCTGGAGACAAACGCATCGAGGCCTTCACGTGCCAGCACAATCATGTTAAATACCGCGCCAAAGCAGAATGCCTGTAGTACGGCGGCGCGATAGCGACTGCTGGCATCGCGCCCCAGCCGGTAGAGCCAGTCGAACCATTTCATAATCAGTCCTACTGCAATGGCACCGAGCGGAATAAAGGCTGCGCCACCCATCACCAGCAGCGATCCAATTAACGTCGGCGAAATGGCTAGCCCGGAATGGTTATTCAGCACTTCCCAGGTAAAATAATTGGCGCTATTAAGCACTATGGCGGGCTTGTCCGGCCACAGCCAGTGCGGAATAAACACATAGAAATCACGCACTATCGGCGCCAGCCCCTGAAATTCAATCTTGTCGTAATTTTGCAGCAGCAACGCGAGGTTTTCCCACGGAGAGAAAGTGTCGCGCGTTAAATAGAGGAAAGTGTAGAAGGCTTCGTCACCGCTGACGTCGAGATTATAACGTCGCAGCGCCAGACCAAACATGCCAACAATCGCCAGCACGCCCGCTGCGGCCAGCATCCATAACGATATCCAGCCACGAATAATGCCAATAAACAGAAACAGCGCAAAGGCGATGATGATATTAGCGCGTGTGCCGCCGACAATAGCGTAGGTCAACAGACCAAACCCCACCGTGGCCGCCAGAAACAGGAACCAGTTACGTACGCCAGGCCGTAAAAAATAGACCAGCAGCATCGCCGGGATGAAAAAATAGAAGAAGCGTTTGAGCGCCACGCCGGAGACATCCGCCGAGAAAATCTGGTTGTACGCCTTTAATTTGAACAGCAAAAAGCCGTTATGCATAAAGAAGATGGAGACGGTGATTAGCGCTGTCAGCGCCAGCAGCCAGCCGAAAAGATGCGTTTCCACGCGGTTCATCTGGAGAAACTCGCGCGGCGGCGCGGCGCTGACCGCCCGCAGGCGGGTTTTGTAGCTGACATAATAAATGGCGTAAAAGCAGCTGGCGGCGAGCAGCGCCTGCAGCAGATAGCTCGGAGGCACCACAGTCACATCAAAGCGGAACACCAGCAGGCTGGTCAGCGGGAAACCAAAATAGAAGGTCAGAACGAACAGCAGCGAAAAGAAGATGTTGAAGTTGAAGCGCTCACGGCGAAACTCCCGCCATGTCAGGCCGGACACCAGCATCACCGACAGCAACCAGACCACAAACAGCCCACCAAATTGCGCAAGATTCATTGGCCCTCTCCTTCTGCCAGCGCTAATGCCTGCTGCCAGCTGTGCAGATACGCGGGATCGAGAAAATCGACGCTGCATTTGTCCAGCTGCACCAGCTGCTGGCGGGCATTCGCGATAGCGTCTCTGTCCAGAGGTTCGTCACTGAACAGCACCGGCACGCGCTGCTCCTGCAGATCGCGCCAGAACGGGTTTTCACGCGCCAGCACAAAGGGAATATTTGCCTGAATCAGCAGGCAAAGCGTCCCAATGCCCTGCTGCCGTTTAAAACTGAACCAGCCTAGCTGACAGCGGGCAATCAGCTGCAAATAGGCGGAAAATTCGAGCTTTTCGGTAAGCAGTTCCACGTTGCCTGCCGGGAACAGACGATTTGCCACCTGGCGCACGTCGTCGATATAACGCTCGTTGTTGGCCGGATAACCGAGCGGCACCATGATTTTCACCCGATCGTCAAACTGCTGACGCAACGCGACCAGGGCTTCGCGGTGACGGTTGCTGGGGTCGCCAGAATTGCCCAACAGCACGGTAAAAGGTTCTGCCGGTTGTGCTGGCGGAACCGTTGCGGTCATCCGCGTGGGAAAATAGAGCAACGAGGTCGGCACATCGCGATGACGCTGCTGATAATGTTCAATATCGCCGCGGGTGGCAAACAGGTGGGCGATACGGCCCTGCGCGCGACGCCGCAGCAGATAGAAAAGGCGAAACTTCAGGCTGCGGGAATCTTCATACAGATCTGCACCCCAGACGTGCCAGTAAAGCTGATGCGGCTTAAGCGCGCCGCGCAGCAGCGCCAGCCAAAGTAGCGCGTTAAACTGGCCGTGACAGAAAAAGCGCTGCTGGCGATCGGCACCGCGAGCAATCACCGCCTGCGCCAGCTGTTTCTTGCTGGCAAAACACTCAACGCGCAGCGCGCTGAACGTGGCCATGGCGGCCGTATCGTCGCTGACTACCATAAAATGACGCGGCGCGGCGACAGGCTGAACCTTGCTCAACACATCGTTGAAATAGCGCAAAATGGTCAGATTATGGTGGGGAACAGGCGATCCCAGCAGATGAATCAAGGTTGTCATACTTTCCGGCAGTAAATAATGAAGGCGCCACAGCAGAGCGCGAAATAGAGCATGTAGGTGGCCATGTAAGCCTGCGCAGCGCCGGTTGCGCCATAAAGCGGAATCAGCCAGTGCGAGAATATAAGCAGCAACAGGAACTGGCTGACTTCGGTAAGAATATAGAAGCGCAGTGACGCTTTGGCGATCACCAGATATCCGAAAACGTAGGCGCCGACTTTACAGACGTCGCCGATCAGCTGCCAAACAAACAGATCACGCATCGCTGCAAACTGGCTGGAGAACAGCAGCGAAATCGCAACATCGCGCAGTAGCCAGACGCAGAAGCTGGCGGCGGCAACGGCGGGCAGCACAAAGCGCAGCGCGCGGCTAATCTCGCGACGAATCTGCTGTTTATGTTCCAGGCGCGCCAGTGTCGGCAACAACCAGACGCTGAAGGTGGCAGTAATAAACTGCAGGTAGGCGTCGGAAATGCTGCTTACCGCCTGCCATAATCCCACCTGTTCCCAGCCGCTGTGGGCAGCCAGCAGATTACGCATCATGACCCACGCCACCGGAATAGTTACCGCTGTGATCATCGCCATCAGCGTGTAAGTCGCCAGCTGACGCGCACGCGCACTGTGCCACTGTGGCAGCAGATAATGCAAAGGCAGGTGCTCGCGACTAGCCAGCAGCCACAGCGCTGGCAGAGCCACCAGCGCCGGCACCAGCGCCAGCCCGACCAGTGCGCCACTGTAGCCGCCCAACCGCCAGCAGGCAGCGTAAGCAATGACGCCCGCCACGCTGCCACCGATCAACGCCAGCGCGTTGCCTTTGGCATCGCGAAATCCCTTGATGACAGAAAGAATCAAGTTGGCCCAGGCGATGCCAATCTGTAAAAACGCCACGATGCGCACTACGTTTTGATAGCGATCGTGACCAAACAGCGCCTGGCTTATTGGCGCGGCAGCGAGCAGAAACACCACCGCCAGCAGCAGGGAAAAACCCAGAACTATCGCCGATGCGGTGCCGGTTACTGCGCGCAGATCCGCTGGCTGGAGGCGGTTTTCCGCCACATATTTGGTAACGCCGTTGAAAATCCCGGCACCGGCCAGCACGCCCAGTACGGTAATCAATTGACGAAAGTTGCCCGCCTGCCCTACGCCAGCTGGGCCATAACTTACCGCCAATAATTTTACGATCAGCAAACCTGCCGCAATTTTAACCAGCGTGGACGTGGCGGTCCACACCGAGGCTTTTGCCAGCGACATATCAGGAAAAATAGCTCAGCAGCGAGTTGATTACCGTGCCCTGATTGTTATCAGAGAGGTTATAAAACAGCGGCAGGCGCAACAGCCGCTCGCTTTCGCGGGTGGTAAAGCGATCTTCGCCGCTAAACCGGCCAAAGCGCAGGCCCGCGGGCGAACTGTGTAGCGGAATGTAATGAAACACGGCAAGAATGTCGGCTTCTTTGAGCCAACCGATCAGTTCGCTGCGCGCATCACTGTCGTGAAGTTTGATGTAGAACATATGGGCATTATGCTCTGCTGATGCGGGCAGAGCCGGCAGTTCGATACGGCCACTCGCCGCTATCGGTTGCAGCGCATCGTAATAGCGCTGCCACAGCTTCAGTCGTTGTGCATTAATCTGGTTTGCCTGCTCCAGCTGCGCCCATAAATAGGCCGCCTGCAAATCGGCCATCAGATAACTTGAGCCGATATCGCGCCAGGTGTATTTATCCACCTGGCCGCGGAAGAACTGGCTGCGATTGGTGCCTTTTTCACGAATGATTTCTGCCCGATCCACCAGTGCCTTATCGTTAATCAGGGTGGCACCGCCTTCGCCGCCCGCGGTGTAGTTTTTCGTTTCGTGAAAACTAAAGCAGCCAATGTGGCCGATCGATCCCGCCGCGCGGCCTTTGTAGGTCGACATCACCGCCTGCGCTGCATCTTCAATCACGTAAAGCTGATATTTCTCCGCCAGCGCCATGATGGCATCCATCTCGCATACCACGCCCGCGTAATGCACCGGCACAATGGCGCGCGTCTGCGGTGTGATCGCTGCCTCGATCAGGCGCTCATCCATGTTCATTGTGTCCGGGCGAACATCGACAAAGACGATAGTGGCGCCGCGCAGCACAAAGGCGTTGGCGGTGGAAACAAAGGTGTAGCTCGGCATGATCACTTCATCGCCAGGCTGTATATCGATCAGCAAGGCGGCCATTTCCAGCGATGCGGTGCAGGACGGCGTTAATAACGCACGACTGCAGCCAAAACGCTGCTCCATCCATTGCTGACAGCGGCGGGTAAAACCGCCATCGCCGCACAGCTTGCCGCTGCTCATAGCTGAGCGCATATAGTCGATTTCGGTGCCAACCACCGGCGGAGCATTAAATGGAATCATGACATTACCTGTATAGCCAATATGCGGTGCTTTCCAGCTGCGCACCGCTACGAAAATAGAGCCGCATCGCGGCAAGATTGCTTAATTGTGTGGCCACGCGCAGACGTTTCAGGCCGCGCACACGCGTCCAGTCGGCTGCGGCCGCCATCAGACGTCGCCCGACGCCGCTGCGCTGCGCCGTTGGCAGCACGGCCAACAGGCCCACGCGCGCGTCATCGGACAGCTCGCGCAGAGTGACAAAGCCTTGGAGTTCGCCTTGCTCATCCACCGCCAGCAGACACTGATGATCAAACGTGCCGCGCACCGCATTTTCCAGCCATCGGGCATAAAAGCGGGCGCTGGCGTCGGCAGGGAACCAGGGTTCACGGAAGCGGCTGAAGGTAAAAGCGGCGGCGGCGGCATCGCGCAGCAGCGGAATCTGGCTTTCACGCGCGATGCGCATGCCAGGCTGGCGGGTGGTCCGTTCCACGCTCAGAACAAAATCGGCTTCGCCTTCAACCACGCGAAAACCCGCCAGCTGCAGCGCATCCAGCCGATCGATATCTTCAGCGCTGACCTTAGCCTGTAACAGCGAAAATGGGCTCGATGCCGAAGCATCCAGCGGGGTGGGCGTGCTGAAATCAAGCAGGCCGGTTGAGAGCGAAAAGAAGTCACTCTCCCACTGCAACGGCTTAATACTGGCGAGGACGGGCATGCAGGATATCCAGTAAGTATTGGCCGTAGCCCGTTTTGGTCAACGCTTCGGCTGAATGTCGTACGTCATCGTCGCTCAACCAGCCGTTTCGCCAGCCGATCTCCTCGAGACAGGCAATTTTAAAACCCTGCCGTTTTTCAACGGTTTGCACAAAGGTGCTGGCTTCGATCAAACTGTCATGCGTGCCGGTGTCCAGCCAGGCAAAACCGCGCCCGAGCAGCTCAACCGTCAGGGCATCGCGTTCCATATACATTTGATTGATTGAGGTAATTTCCAGTTCACCGCGTGTCGACGGCTTAACCTGACGCGCAAACTCAACCACCTGATTATCATAAAAATAAAGGCCGGTAACCGCCCAGCGAGATTTCGGCTGTGCCGGTTTTTCCTCCAGCGACAGCGCCCGGAAGTTATCATCAAATTCCACGACGCCGAATCGCTCTGGATCCATGACCTGATAGCCGAAAATGGTTGCGCCCTGCGTTCTTTCCGCCACCTTACGCAGCTTGGGACTGAAACCCTGACCAAACCAAATATTATCACCCAGCACCAGACAACAGTTGTCGCCGCCAATAAAGGATTCGCCAATGAGAAATGCCTGAGCCAACCCCTCCGGACGTGGCTGAACCGCATACTGCAGCCTTACCCCAAATTCACTTCCATCGCCTAACAGACGCTGAAAATGGGGTACATCATCTGGCGTGGAAATAATCAGGATATCGCGAATACCTGCCAGCATCAGAACCGACAATGGATAGTAGATCATCGGTTTATCGTAGATCGGCAGCAGCTGCTTTGAGATGCCACGCGTGATGGGATGCAAACGCGTTCCTGAGCCGCCAGCCAGCACAATACCTTTCATATTATCTCCGATGCGGGAATTTAGCGGCCATCGTTCAGGCCCAGTCGCTCAAGTCGGTAACTACCGTCGAGGATAGCCTGCCACCAGGTGCGATGCGTCAAAAACCAGCTGACCGTTTTTCGCATACCGCTTTCAAAACTTTCCTGTGGACGCCAACCCAGCTCGCGCTCAATTTTGCTGGCATCAATGGCGTAACGCTGATCGTGGCCTGGGCGATCGGCAACGGACGTGATGAGATCACGATAATGGGCAATACCTGCGGGTTTTTGCGGTGCCAGTTCTTCCAGCAGCGCACAAATAGCAAGCACAACATCGATGTTGCGTTGCTCGTTATGCCCACCAATATTGTAGGTTTCACCCACTTTACCTTTACTGACTACGCAATAAAGTGCCCGGGCGTGATCGTCAACATATAGCCAATCGCGAATCTGTCCGCCATCGCCATAGATGGGCAGCGGCTTACCGGCGAGAGCATTAATAATCATCAGCGGAATCAGTTTTTCGGGAAAATGATAAGGCCCATAATTATTCGAACAGTTAGTGACGACCACCGGCAAACCGTAGGTTCTGTGCCAGGCGCGCACCAGGTGATCGCTGCCGGCTTTGGTCGCAGAATAGGGGCTGCTTGGCGCGTAAGGCGTGGATTCGGTAAAAAAGGCCTGGCTGTCCGGCAAGTCGCCGAATACTTCATCCGTCGAGATATGATGAAAAATAAATTCTTTCTGACGAATGCTATCCAATTTTTGCCAGTAATGGCGTGCGGCTTCCAGCAGGTGATAGGTGCCGACGAGATTGGTTTCTACAAAAGCAATGGGGGCGTCGATAGAGCGATCAACATGACTTTCTGCTGCCAGATGCATAATGCGATCGGGCTGATACTGGGCCATAACGCGATCTAACGCTGCGCGATCGCAAATATCAACCTGCTCAAACGCGAAGTCTGGATGGTGCTTTATCTCCGCGAGTGATGCCAGATTACCGGCATAACTCAGCTTATCGACCACAACCACCTGATGGGTGGTTTCCTGCAGGAGAAAACGGACTAATGCAGAGCCGATAAAACCAGCGCCGCCAGTGATCAGAAATTGGCTCATTGCCAGACGCCTCGCGTATCCACCCGCCATGGCTGAGCGATAGCGGTGCTGTCGATATCGCGAAAGACCTGATGATCAACCAGCATCACCAGCACATCCGCCTCGGCCAGTGCCTGCTCCAGCGAAACCAGCGTTGCCAGCCCAGTCAGTTTCTGCGGCAGTGATTTTACGTGTGGTTCAACCACCCAGTTGGTGCCACTGTGCCAGCGCGCAATGAGCTGGGCGACTTCCATTGCCGGGCTTTCGCGCAGATCGTCAATATTGGGTTTAAACGCCAGCCCGAAGCAGGCGATGGTGATGTCGCTGGCACGCTTGCCGCTGGCTATCAGACAATCT
Source organism: Duffyella gerundensis (assembly GCF_001517405.1). Classification (NCBI taxonomy): domain Bacteria; kingdom Pseudomonadati; phylum Pseudomonadota; class Gammaproteobacteria; order Enterobacterales; family Erwiniaceae; genus Duffyella; species Duffyella gerundensis. The sequence continues at coordinate 3,616,463 of NZ_LN907827.1, forward strand.
GCCAGCGTCCGCTTAACCTGATCCAACACCCAGTGCGGCTTGGCATCGTTCACTTCGCGCGCCGTACGAATCAAACGCGCCTGCTGTGGATTCTGCGCGACGATAAACCAGGGATCGACCGCAATACAGTGTCCGCCTACGCCAGGTCCCGGCTGCAGAATATTGACGCGCGGATGACGATTCGCCAGGCGAATCAGCTCCCACACATTGATCTGCTGCTCGGCGCAAATCAGCGAAAGCTCGTTGGCAAAAGCGATATTGACGTCGCGGAAGCTGTTTTCAGTGAGCTTGCACATTTCGGCGGTGCGCGCGTTAGTTTCCACGCAGGCCCCCTCAAGGAAAATACGATAAAGCTCGCTGGCACGTGCCGAACAGGCGGGCGTCATGCCACCAATCACCCGATCGTTTTTAATCAGCTCGGCCATAATATGGCCAGGCAAGACGCGCTCGGGACAGTAGGCGATAAAGATATCGGGCTGTTCAGCCTCGTGCTGAGGGAAACGCAAATCGGGCCGGGCATCAGCCAGCCAATCGGCCATCTGCTCGGTGGTGCCGACCGGTGAGGTCGATTCAAGAATCACCAAATCACCTTTTTTTAGCACCGGGGCAATCGACAATGCCGCGGCTTTGACGTAGCTCAAATCGGGCTGATGATCACCCATAAACGGCGTTGGCACAGCGATCAAAAAGGCATCCGCGGCGACCGGCGTGGTGCGGGCAGAAAAGTTGCCCTGCTGCACCGCCGTTTGCACTACGTGATCCAAATCGGGTTCCACAATATGGATTTCACCACGATTGATGGTAGCAACCGCCTGCGGATTCACATCGACGCCGATAACCTGCTTGCCCCGGGAGGCAAAAATCGCGGCGGTGGGCAGGCCGATGTAACCGAGGCCAATAACCGAAAGGATGTTAAAACTCATAACGTTACTCTGTTCTCTTTTAGTGCCTGTAAAATTCGGCCACAGGCCTGACCATCACCATAAGGATTATGCGCGCGGCTCATCTCCTGCCAGGCGTTATCGTCGTTGAGTAAGTGGGTGATGCCAGCAACGATCTTTTGCGTATCGGTACCCACCAGGCGCACCGTACCGGCGGCGATCGCTTCCGGCCTTTCAGTGGTATCGCGCATCACCAGCACCGGTTTACCCAGCGACGGTGCCTCTTCCTGAATACCACCGGAATCGGTGAGAATCAGCCAGGCATGATTCATCAACCAGACAAACGGCAGGTACTCCTGCGGCTCGATCAGGATGATGTTGTCGATGCCGCTCAAAATGCGGTTGACCGGCTCCAGCACGTTGGGATTGAGGTGCACGGGATAAACAATCTGCACCTCAGGATGCTGACGGGCAATCTGCGCCAGCGCGCTGCAGATGCGCTCAAAACCACCGCCAAAGCTTTCCCGACGATGGCCGGTAACCAGAATCAGCTTTTTATCGGCGCGCAGGAAAGGATACCGTGCCGCCAGCTGTTGATTAAGTGCAGCGTCGCCGACGACCCGATCGCGCACCCACAGCAACGCATCAATCACCGTATTCCCGGTAACGAAGATGCGTCGATCGTCGAGGTTCTCACGCAGCAGATTCTGCCGTGCCTGTTCGGTCGGGGTAAAGTGCAGACGTGCAAGATGTCCGGTTAAGGTGCGATTGGCCTCTTCCGGCCACGGCGATGACAGATCGCCGGTTCGCAATCCAGCCTCCACATGCCCCACTGGAATACGATGATAGAAAGCCGCCAGGCTGGCCGCTAACGTTGTGGTGGTATCACCATGCACTAGCACCACGTCGGGCTGAAAATCGGTAAGCACCGCCTTCATGCCTTCCAGAATGCGGCTGGTGATTTCCGTCAGCCCCTGCTCGGGGCGCATGATATTGAGATCATAATCGGGCGTGAGGGCAAACAGATTCAGCACCTGATCGAGCATCTCGCGATGTTGGGCCGTCACGCAGAGGCGCGATTCGAAGGCGTCATCCTGCGCCAGTGCTTTCACCAGCGGGGCCATCTTAATGGCTTCCGGACGCGTACCAAAAACTGTCAACACTTTCACACGGATACTCTTAATTTAAAGGCTGAATGGCATGGCGAGGACGGCGCAACAGAGCAATACCCGCACCGATAAGCGCACCCACTGCGCCCCACATAATCATCAGGAACAGGCGACGCGGGCTGTCGCGTTTCACCGGCTCTTCAGGCGTGCGCAGATAACGGTAGCTCTGGAACTGTTTATCGGGATGTGGCCCGGCCTGCAACGTGGTCAACATCGCCCTGTTCTGATCATAGTCGATATCATAAGCCGGGCCGTTTACCTGCAGGCTCTCCAGCCGCGCCTGCAACAGAGGTCGGCCTAACATAAAGAGTTCTGAATCGGGCAACTGCTCAGAGGGCGTAGTGGTTTTGGCTTCATTAATGCCCTGCTCGCTGGCAATTTTTAACGCCTGCGTCACACTGCGCAGCTGACGTTGATAAACCGTATTAGCCACGCTTTCCTGGCGAGCAATTTGTGCCTGCAGTTGTCCTGCACGAACCTGCCAGGCACCATCCAGTTCATCATTCAAATGGCGGGCGGCGCGCTCGCTGGCGAAAGCAACATACTGCCGCAGCAGATTATTGGCATCCGCCGCGCTTTCTGCCGTTAACCTGACGCTGTCATGCGGATTGCGGGCCGCATCGACCGGTGCCAGCTCAATATGGCTAATCAGTTCATCAAGCAGAGCAGCATCGTTATGCGCATTACCGCTTTTTCGCTGCTTGTAATAGTCCGTTTGCTGCCAGAAATCGCGACGTGTATCCCACGACGCGAGCTGCATCACAAACTCCTGATACGCCTCATCCATCGCCGTCGGCAAGGGCGCGGTGACGCTCACCGGCGCATTACGCATATCGAGATAATGCAGGAACTGTTGCTGCGAATAGTAGCTGCCCAACATGTTAACCGTTGGGCGATCGGTAATGGCGGTGGTGCTCCACGCCTGCTTCACCAGCAATGAATAGACATACGCCAACAGCATCAGCAGCACAGCACAGCCGATAATCCAGTGCTTACCACGCCAGAGTTTGCAGCACAGGCCACGAATATCCAGTTCGTTATCTACGTGGGAGGAGGTCATACAGCGCATTCCTTTTTCACAGAGTCAAAAGTGCTATCTGGCTTCATTGTTTTTGCCGCCGTGGCGCAGACGTCGTTTGATACGTTTGACCTTACGCGCCACACGCCATGCGTGCTTCAGGCAGTAACCGTAGAGGAAAAACGCCAGCAGAAAGAGCGCCAGCATGACCCACTCCGGAATAAACGCGAGGTATTCTCCCAGCACACCGATGGCGGCCAGCAGCGCGGCGGCCAGCGTAATCAGCATAAATGCCTGACGCGACGTGAAGCCTGCACGCATGATCAGATGATGAATGTGCTGCCTGTCGGCGGAAAAAGGACTCATGCCTTTGCGCAGGCGGCGGTACATAATGGCGACCATGTCCATCAGAGGAATGGCGATCAACCACAGCGCGGTGACAGGGGTAATGGGATGACTTAAACCCTGGGTAGTTTCCAGCAGGATCCAGATAATGGTGAAACCAATCAGCGTGCTGCCCGCATCGCCCATGAAGACTTTATAGCGACGGCCAAACACGCCAAGGTTGAGCAGAATGTAAGGTAGCGTGGCGGCAATCATGGCAAAGCACCACATCGCCAGGCTCAGCTGGCCATCAAAGTAGAGAATAATGCCCATTGCGCCGAAAGTGACGCAGGAGAGACCACCCAGCAGGCCATCAATACCATCGACCATATTAAAGGCGTTAATGGCAGCCCAGACGGCAAACAGCGTCAGGACGTAGCCGAACGGGCCAACGATCAGCTCCATTGGACCTACAATGAACCCGAGGCTTAGCAGATATAATTTGGCGCCAACCATCATCACCACGGCAATGGCAGCTTGCACCACCGCCCTGATTTTGACGCTGATATCAAAACGATCGTCCAACGCACCGACCAGAACCAGTACGCCAGCACAGGCGAGATAGAGCAACGCGTGAGGCAAATAGTAATTGGTTATCGCGAAGGTAAAACAGATTCCGGCAAAAACCGAAATGCCGCCCACCAACGGGATCATGCCTTGATGACGCTTACGATAATTAGGTTGATCCACCAGACCAATTTTTTTAGCCGCTTTACGAGCAAAAAACAGGAAAGCTAAGGAAAAGACAAAAATTAACGCAAGCTCAGTACTCATATCGAGTAAATTCACATTCACAGCTCTCAGCTAAAAGACTGGAATACTATAAGCAATTATTATGCCCGATTAAGCATCCCGATTCCGAATTCTGCTTTTTGCCACGAATTTTCCAGCCTGTGAGCCAGAGCATTCCGTGCCATTGTCCGCAGTAAGTATAAGACTCCATCAACCTGATAATCGTATAGCCCATAAAAGAAAAACGCCACGTGTTAACGTGGCGTTCCTGCGTTTTTATCCGCTTTTGGCGCACAAAAAAATCAGGATGTCATAACCTTCTCTTTTTCGGCGCTTTACGTACGGTTGTCCGCGCGTTTTATGAACGCTTCATCATATCGAAGAATTCATCATTGGTTTTGGTCATCGCCAGCTTATTAATGAGGAATTCCATCGCGTCAATTTCACCCATTGGATGGATGATTTTGCGCAGAATCCACATTTTTTGCAGCTCTTCCTGCGTAGTGAGCAGCTCTTCTTTACGCGTACCAGAACGGTTGTAATCGATCGCCGGGAACACACGTTTTTCAGCGATTTTACGCGCCAGGTGAAGTTCCATGTTACCGGTGCCTTTAAATTCTTCGTAGATAACTTCATCCATTTTAGAACCGGTATCGACCAGCGCAGTCGCGATGATGGTCAGGCTTCCGCCCTCTTCCACGTTACGTGCAGCACCAAAGAAACGTTTTGGACGATGCAGGGCGTTAGCATCCACACCACCCGTCAACACTTTACCGGAGGCCGGTACGACGGTGTTGTAGGCACGCGCCAGACGCGTGATGGAATCGAGCAGGATGATGACATCTTTTTTATGCTCAACCAGGCGTTTCGCCTTTTCGATAACCATTTCGGCTACCTGCACGTGGCGCGATGCTGGCTCATCAAAGGTGGACGCGATAACTTCGCCTTTCACCAGACGCTGCATCTCGGTTACTTCTTCCGGGCGCTCGTCGATCAGCAGCACCATCAGCACGCAATCCGGGTGGTTATACGCGATGCTCTGCGCAATGTTCTGCAGCAGCATGGTTTTACCGGCTTTCGGCGGTGCCACGATCAGGCCACGCTGACCGCGACCGATTGGCGATGCTAAATCCAGCACGCGAGCGGTCAGATCTTCAGTTGAACCGTTGCCACGCTCCATGCGCAAACGTGAGTTCGCGTGCAGCGGCGTTAAGTTTTCAAACAGAATCTTATTACGCGCGTTTTCCGGCTTATCGTAGTTAACCTCGTTCACCTTCAACAGGGCAAAATAACGCTCACCCTCTTTCGGTGGACGGATTTTACCGGAAATGGTGTCACCAGTGCGGAGGTTGAAGCGGCGGATTTGGCTGGGGGAAACGTAGATATCATCGGGACCGGCGAGGTAGGAGCTGTCACCAGAACGGAGAAAACCGAAACCGTCCTGCAATATCTCCAGCACACCATCGCCGAAAATATCCTCGCCGCTTTTCGCGTGCTGTTTAAGGATAGCGAAGATGATGTCCTGTTTACGCATGCGCGCCAGGTTTTCCAGCCCCATATTTTCGCCGAGAGTAATTAACTCAGATACAGGCGTATTTTTTAATTCGGTAAGATTCATAATGGTGGGTTCTTAAACTCGGGGTAAATCTCGAAGTGATTGTCGTAAGTGGTATGGCAAAAGATCCATGCCTGTTAATGGCGTTACTTTCTGTCTGCTCGACGATCATTTAAGGAAAAGCGATCTGACACGAGGAGACGGTTTAAAAGCGTTGCCGGAAATTTGGTGCTGACCGTCAGATTGCTGAACGATGGAAACTGGAAAGGAAATCATTCAACAAGGGAAAAACTTGGAATCAAACTACAGGTAAGTTCGTATTGCAGTTAAATCAACATAGCATGGCTGAAGCCGGGCGTCCAGCGGTCAGCGTAAAATCGTTGACCGCCAGCGCCGGCAGAGGATCAGCTCAGATTCGCGTTCAGAAACTCTTTCAGCTGACCTTTGGAGAGTGCGCCCACTTTGGTAGCGGCGACTTCACCGTTTTTGAACAGCAGCAGCGTTGGAATACCGCGAATACCGTATTTAGGCGCAGTGCCCGGGTTTTCATCGATATTCAGCTTAGCAACGGTCAGCTTACCATCATACTCAGTGGCAATTTCGTCAAGAATCGGGGCGATCATTTTGCAAGGACCGCACCACTCAGCCCAGAAATCGACCAGTGTTAAACCTTCAGCTTTCAATACATCGGTTTCGAAGCTGTCATCGGTCAGATGAACAATTTTATCGCTCATGTTCTACTCCAAAGGATTATCTTTACCTTGATGATGTAGCATTAAGCAGCATCAGGTTAACTTAATTTCTCCGCTTTTATTTCAGCGGATATGCTTTCGTAAAGCAACAGGAAGCTGATATTCTACCACACTATGAGCAAAACACACTTAACCGAAAAGAAGTTTTCCGACTTCGCCCTGCACCCTCAGGTCGTTGAAGCCCTTGAAAAGAAAGGGTTTCACAATTGCACGCCTATTCAGGCGTTAGCATTACCTTTTACGCTCTCCGGACGTGATTTAGCAGGTCAGGCGCAAACCGGTACCGGCAAAACGATGGCGTTTTTAACGTCAACGTTTCATCATCTGCTTACTCACCCGGCCCCTGAAGGTCGTCAGGTGAATCAACCCCGTGCCTTAATTATGGCACCGACCCGCGAACTGGCGGTACAAATTCACGCAGACGCTGAGCCACTGGCTGAAAGCACCGGCCTGAAACTGGGTCTCGCTTACGGCGGCGACGGTTACGACAAACAGCTGAAAGTGCTGGAAAGTGGCGTCGATATCATTATTGGTACCACCGGTCGTTTGATCGATTACACCAAGCAAAACCATATCAACCTCGGCGCGATTCAGGTGGTTGTGCTGGATGAAGCCGATCGCATGTTCGATCTCGGCTTTATTAAAGATATCCGCTGGATGTTCCGTCGTATGCCGCCGGCTACCCAGCGTCTGAGCATGCTGTTCTCAGCAACGCTGTCGTGGCGCGTACGCGAGCTGGCGTTTGAGCACATGAATAACGTGGAGTCGGTTGAAGTTGAACCAGACCAGAAAACCGGCCATCGCATTAAAGAAGAGCTCTTCTATCCGTCTAACGAGGAGAAGATGCGTCTGCTGCAGACACTGATCGAAGAAGAGTGGCCCGATCGCGCCATTGTGTTTGCCAATACCAAACACCGTTGTGAAGATGTCTGGGGCCATCTGGCTGCCGACGGTCACCGTGTCGGCCTGCTCACCGGCGACGTGGCGCAGAAAAAACGCCTGCGGATTCTGGATGATTTCACCAAGGGTGACATCGATATTCTGGTGGCAACCGACGTGGCAGCACGCGGCCTGCACATTCCGGCGGTAACACACGTCTTTAACTACGATCTGCCTGACGATCGCGAAGATTACGTGCACCGCATTGGCCGTACCGGCCGTGCTGGCGCCAGCGGTCACTCAATCAGTCTTGCCTGTGAAGAGTACGCGCTGAACCTGCCGGGCATTGAAGAGTATATCGGCCACGGTATTCCGGTCAGCAAGTACAACAGCGACGCGCTGTTAACGGATTTGCCACCGGCCAAACGCCTGGCGCGCCGTACTGGTAGCGCACCGCGTCGTGGTGGAAACAACAATCGCCGTGGCAGTGCGCCACGTAACAACAACCGTAAACGTTCGGGTTAGCCATCTATGCCAGGCGCATCGACACTGTATGCAGCAATTGATCTCGGTTCAAACAGTTTTCATATGTTGGTGGTGCGCGAGGTGGCAGGCAGTATTCAGACTGTCGCCCGAATCAAACGGAAAGTGCGCCTGGCTGCAGGATTAGATGCCGACAGCCAGCTTTCGCATGAAGCGATGGAACGCGGCTGGCAATGCCTGCGGCTCTTTTCAGAGCAGCTTCAGGACATTCCAGCCGATCAAATTCAGGTAGTCGCCACCGCGACGTTACGCCTGGCCAAAAACGCCTCCCTGTTTATCGATCACGCGCAACAGCTGCTCGGCTGTACCATCAACGTCATCAGCGGTGAAGATGAAGCACGCCTGATTTATCAAGGCGTGGCGCACACCACCGGCGGCTCCGATCGCCGTCTGGTGGTGGATATTGGTGGCGGCAGCACCGAGCTGGTTACCGGCGAAGGGGCAAAAACCACCGCGCTGTTCAGCCTGTCGATGGGCTGTGTGACCTGGCTCGAACGCTTTTTTGGCAACCGTAATCTCGGTAAGCACAACTTCGAGCAGGCCGAACTGGCTGCCAGAGCGATCATCGCGCCGGTAGCGGAACGGTTGCGCGTCCATCACTGGGATGTCTGTGTCGGCGCATCGGGCACGGTGCAGGCGCTGCAGGAGATCATGGTGGCACAGGGCATGGATGAGCGCATCACCCTGAACAAGCTGCAACAGCTCAAACAGCGCGCCATTCAGTGCGGTAAACTGGAGGAGCTGGAGATTGAAGGCCTGACGCTTGAGCGCGCACTGGTTTTCCCCAGCGGGCTCTCTATCCTGATCGCCATTTTTCAGGAACTGCAGATCGAAAGCATGACGCTGGCCGGCGGCGCACTACGCGAAGGTCTGGTTTACGGCATGCTGCATTTGCCGATCGATCGCGATGTTCGCAGCCGAACGCTACAAAACGTGCAGCGCCGTTTCAATATTGATGTGGAACAGGCTGAGCGGGTCAGTCAACTGGCGGTGCTGTTTTGCGATCAGTTAAATGACTCATGGCACCTCGATCGCCGCTGTCGCGATCTGCTGGAAAGTGCCTGCCTGATTCATGAGATTGGCCTCAGCGTCGATTTCCGGCGTGCGCCACAGCACGCCGCCTACCTTGTTCGCCATCTTGATCTGCCGGGTTTTACGCCAGCGCAGAAGAATTTACTGGCGACGCTGTTGAAAAACCAGAGTCAGAACATCGATCTTGCCCTGCTCACCCAACAGAATGCCGTTCCGCCGCGCATGGCCGAGCGGATGTGCCGTCTGCTGCGCCTGGCCATCGTGTTCTCCAGCCGTCGTCGTAATCACACGCTGCCTGACGTGCGCCTGCAGGCTGACGACGATGCGTTAAGCGTTACGCTGCCCGCTGGCTGGCTGGACGCGCATCCGTTGCGGGCTGAGCTGCTGCAACAGGAATGCGATTACCAATCCTACGTGCACTGGCCGTTGAGGGTTAATTAGCCAGCCGGTTTTATCCGCCGCGAGCATCAGTTGCAGGCGCCGTACTGCTGATTAGCCCAGCTTCCTGCGCCGACAGCGCATTTCTGCCGCGACAGGCGGATTTCATTCGCTTTTCTTCGATTTTTCCAGCATGGCACGCAGCCCGGCAACACGGCTCTGACCGGTTTTCATGCGCTCTTCGGCGCTGACCACCTTACGCTCGGTTTCCCATTCCACATCATCCTGCGGCAGTTCCAACAGAAAACGACTCGGCTCGGGACGCACCAGCTCGCCATACTGACGGCGTTCGCGGCATAGCGTGAAGGTCAGTTCCTTTTGCGCACGCGTAATGCCGACGTAGGCCAGCCGCCGCTCTTCCTCAACGTTATCTTCATCGATGCTGCTTTGGTGCGGCAGTAATCCCTCTTCCATACCCACCAGGTAGACGTAGGGAAATTCCAGCCCTTTTGAGGCGTGCAACGTCATCAGCTGCACCTGATCCAGCTCTTCATTACTTTCTCCGCGCTCCATCATGTCGCGCAGCGTAAAGCGCGTGACCACCTGCGTCAGCGACATCGGCTCATCAATATCGCTGCCTTCCAGCATTTCGGTCATCCACTGAAACAGCATATTGACGTTCTTCATGCGCATCTCAGCCGCTTTTGGGCTGGTTGAGGTCTCGAACAGCCAGCTCTCATAATCGATGCCGCGAATCAGATCGCGCACGGCGTTGATCGGCTCGCGCTCCGCCAGCTGCGACACTTCGCGCAGCCAGCCGGTAAAGCGCTGCAGATGCTCAAGGCCGCGCCCGGTCAGCGTCTGTCCCAGGCCCATATCGAAGCTGGCGTTCAGCAGGCTTTTATTACGCTGATTCGCCCATTCGCCCAGCTTTTGCAGCGTCGCCGGGCCGATCTCACGACGCGGCGTATTAACGATGCGCAAAAAAGCGCTGTCATCATCGGGGTTAGTCAGCACCCGCAGATAGGCGAGCAAATCCTTGATTTCAGGGCGCGAGAAAAATGACGTGCCGCCAGAAATACGGTAAGGAATGCGGTTCTGCATCAGGAACTTTTCAAACACCCGCGACTGATGATTGCCGCGATAAAGAATGGCGTAATCTTTGTACTGCGTTTTATTAATGAAGTGGTGCGCAATCAGTTCGCCGGTGACCCGCTCCGCCTCATGTTCTTCATGATTGGCGCTTAACACTTTTAACGCGCTGCCGTATCCCAGCTCGGAAAAAAGCCGTTTCTCGAACACGTGCGGGTTATTGGCAATCAGGATATTGGCCGATTTCAGGATACGTCCGGTGGAACGGTAATTCTGCTCCAGCTTGATCACCTGCAGCGCCGGAAAATCTTCGCTGAGCAGCACAAGGTTTTGTGGCCGCGCGCCGCGCCATGAATAGATCGATTGATCGTCATCGCCGACAACGGTAAAACGCGCCCGCGCGCCTACCAGCAGTTTAACCATTTCATACTGGCTGGTGTTGGTGTCCTGATACTCATCCACCAGCAGATAGCGAATGCGCTGCTGCCAGCGTTCACGCACCGTTTCGTTGCGCTGTAGCAGCAGCGTCGGCAGTAAAATAAGATCATCAAAATCAAGTACGTTGCAGGATTTCAGGTGCGTATCGTAAAGCCCGTAGCAGTGGGCAAACAGCTGGTCGCGTTCCGATCGCGCGGCGGCGGCGGCCCGCGGCGGATCGATCAGATCGTTTTTCCAGTTGGAGATCGTTGATACCAGCAGCTGCAGCAGGTTTTTATCACCCTCCAGCCACTGCTCGGTTAAATCTTTTAACAGCGCCAGCTGATCCTGATCGTCGAACAGGGAAAAGTTCGATTTCATGCCCAGCGCGGCGTACTCCTTTTTGATGATCTCCAGTCCCAGCGTATGAAAGGTGGAGATCAGCAGGCCGCGCGCTTCTTTGCGTCCGAGCGTTTGCGCCACGCGCTCTTTCATTTCACGCGACGCTTTGTTGGTAAAGGTGACGGCGGCAATATGGCGCGCCTGATAGCCGCATTCGCGGATCAGATGGGCGATTTTGTTGGTGATCACGCGCGTTTTACCGGAACCGGCCCCCGCCAGCACCAGGCAAGGCCCGGTGACAAATTCGACCGCATGTTGTTGGCTGGGATTAAGACGCATAAGAAAATAACTCGTGAAATGGCGCAGGAATAGAAATAATGGCGCAGTATACGGCGGCTTGCTGCCAGGCAGCAACCGCAGCTCCCACAGATAAAAGGTCACATCATGGCAAAAACCGCATCAGCGCTGCACATTCTGGTAAAGGAAGAGAAACAGGCAGTGGCCCTGCTGGCGCAGCTGGAAAAGGGCGCCAACTTTCAGCAGCTGGCGAAAAAACATTCCACCTGTCCGTCGGGTCGCAACGGCGGCGATTTGGGTGAGTTCCGCAAAGGGCAGATGGTACCGGCGTTTGATAAAGTGGTGTTCACCTGCCCGCTGCTACAACCTGTCGGGCCGGTGAAAACCAGCTTTGGTTACCACATCATTAAAGTGCTTTACCGCAGCTAACTCATTTCTGTTTCATTTGCTGCAGTACGTTGGCGCACTGATTGTCGTCATTGTCACTCGGCGAGATCAGCGCCAGCAGGGCCGCAGCCGGTCCCACCACGGCACCAAGCGCCACCGCTGCCGCACCGCGTGCCAGCAGCGGGCCCGCTTTCACACCCGCATCCGGATTTTTGAAGGTGCCGCGCACGTAAAGCGGCGAGCGCAGCGTGATTACGCGTGCGCCTTTGCTCTCAGGATTGATGGTTAAGTTCAGCCGCTCGCTGGCGAAATTGGTATCGCCGGTAATATTGATAATGGCGTTTTCGGTATCAAACACAAACAGTCGCGAAGCCGCCACGCCGTCACGCACGTCGAGATTGGCCGCCGCGCAGTTGATGCGCACCTGGTCGTCACCAAACAGCTTGCCGACCACGTAGTTACCGACGTTAAGGCCAACGATTTCCATCAGACCGCGGCTAATCAGGCCGTTGTTCATCAGCAGTTTGAGATTGCCATCGCTGGTCGCCAGCAGATCGGCCACCGAGTTGCCACGGCCGGTCAGGGTGGCATCGCCATTCAGTTGGCCCATGCTGTTTTGCATCGCCTGCACATCCGGGAAAAGCTGCTTCAGCTGCAGTTTACGCGCGTGCATATCGATGCGACCGCGCATCGGCGACTGACTGCCTTCCAGGCGCAGTGTGGCATTCAGGTTGCCGCCCGCCATCCCGAAACGCAGCGGATCGAGCAGCAGATCGCCTTTTTTCAGCGTCAGATGGGTATACAGATCGCTTAACGGCAGCGATGAGCTGTGCTCGATACGGCGACCACTGAACTTGATATCAGCATCCATCGTATCCCAGCTTTTGGTATCAAACTTGTCGTGCGGCAATACGCGATCGGCAGGCTGCGTTTTAGACGCGGCTTTTTTACCGCTGCCTTTACCAGAATCGACGCCAATCAGCGGACCGAGATCGGCCATACGTAGCTGTCGGGATTCCAGCTCACCGGTGAGCTGCGGGCGCGGTTTGCTCTGAATATAGGTCACCGTACCGTGAATATCGCTGTCGCCAATATGGCCGTTGAAATCCTGATAGCGATAACGCGCGCCGCCTTTCTCCTGAAAACGCGCCTGTAACCGACCATCGGTTTCATAAGGCGGTGTGTCAGGCAACAGCACGCCGGTCAGGCCGTAAAGGTTGGCCAGCGTGTCGCCCGAGAAACGCAGTCGCAAATCCAGGCCGCCAAGGTTCATCGGATCCTGCAGGCTGCCGGTCAGGCGGACGCGCGTGGTGCCGTTGCGAATATCAGCCTGCAACGGGAAAGGCGTGTTTTTACTGCGCAGCGACAGCATGCCGCCCAGCTTACCTTCGCCAGTGAGCTGCTCGTCGTTGTACGTGCCCTTCGCCTGCCAGCCGAAAACAAAATCAGCGGCACCTTTCTGCCGATCGTCGCCGCCCGCCAGTTGGCCATAAGGCACCGGCTTGCCGAGCGGATCGACGGTAATCTGCACATCGGCTTTATTCACTGCGTCACGATAGAGGATATGGGCCCGATCGAACTTCACGTTATCCAGTTGAAATGACCAGCTGGAAGGCGTTGCCGGCGTGGCGTTATCGCCGTCGTCTGCCAGCTCGAAAGTCCAGTTGTTCTTTTTATTGGCGGTCTGAATCAGCCGCGCATCGGCCTGCTTCAGGCTGATCCACGGAATATAGATTTGCTTGTGCAGCAGAGCCAGCGGCGACAGCGTCGCGTCGGCCCGCTCCAGGTGCACCATGGTTAAATCGGCGATATCCGGCGGGTTGCCCAGCATGACATCTTCGGCATGGATATACGGCCACGGCACCCAGCTGCGCCAGCCAGCCTCATCGCGGTTGCGTGCCCAGGCCACACCGAGGTCGCCGCGAATAGCAAAAGGACGCTGCAGCTCAGCAGAGACTTTTTCATTAATGGTGGGTTTGAGGCGATTCCAGTCAAAGGTGGCGATAATCACCACAATGACCACAATCAATAACGCTACAATACCGCCGATCCAGCTTATAATTTTTCCCGGGCGTGACATCGCCAATTCTCCTTGCCAGTGCTATCTCCCTTAAAGATAGTCGAGGCGCGGCAGTTCGGCATTACGCTAGCTGTCGGGGAAGATCTTTTAGATGCTCAAAGCTCAGTGGACGCGAAAAATAGTAGCCCTGCGCGGCGAACGCCGGCGAATTACGCACCATTGCCCACTCTTCGGCAGTTTCCACGCCTTCCACAATCACGCCGTTACAGTAACGATTTATTAATGCCAACAGCATAGCGAACAAATTACGTCCTTCTTCACTTTTACGCAGCAGCAGGAAAAGCTCGCGTGAAAGCTTGATAACATCATATTTCAGTTCGGTCAGGGCAGAAAAGTTCGCCATCCCTGAACCGAAATCATCCAGCCACAGCGCATTCAGTTCCGGCATCTGCGCCACAATCTCTTCCTGCGGCAGCGCATAATGCTCAACCAGCTCAAAACGTACACAGGGCAAGCGGGCAATCAGCGCACGGATTTCTGCTTCATGGCGAATAGCCAACAGGGTGGGGCCGTCGATATTGACTGAAGCAACCAGGTCGTCATGGATAAAGTGATCCTGCCATTGTGCCAGCTGAACGAGCTGTTCTTTAATGATATCAAGCCGCTGCGGGACGGTTAAGGCAGCAAAATAGTCTTCCGGCGATACCCTGGTTTGCGGCGCGGAGGGATGCGTCACCGCGGTAAGCAATTCAATTGCCACTAATCTTCCGGTGACCCGATAGATTGGTTGAAACGTATAGTGTCGCTGGCACTGCTGCCAGAAAAGATGCGTATCAACCGGTTGAGCGTCAAGTGAACAAGGTCGCCGATGAGTGAAATCCTTCATCATCTGGTGGTGTTCCTGGTTATTGAAGAGTGCCTTCAACTGGCATCCCGTTCGGCAAGTATCGGCCAGCACAGGGATAACTTTATCCAGCGCGCTGATTTCGCCACGTTATTTATTTTATCCACCGTGATGATTTCAATCCGGTTAAACAAGCGTGACGTTTTGGCCTCCTTAGATAACTAAAACAGCGTTTTAAATAATTGACGATCGCCAGTTGAACGCAGAAACTGAAGGCAAACATCAACGCACGGGTGAAGGTTATGACACACAAGAAAATCGCCGTTATCGGCGAATGTATGATTGAACTCTCCGAAAAGGGCGAACATCTTAAGCGCGGATTTGGCGGCGATACGCTGAACACCGCGGTCTATCTTGCACGCCTGACCGCGGCATCGGCGCTGCGCGTCGATTACGTTACCGCACTCGGTGACGATATCTTCAGTGAGCAGATGATCAGCGCCTGGCAGCAGGAAAATGTGCATACCGATCTGATTCAGCGGCTCGAAAACAAAATGCCCGGGCTCTACTTCATCCAGACGGACCAGCACGGCGAACGCACCTTCTATTACTGGCGCAACGATGCGGCGGCACGTTACTGGCTTGATGGCCCGCGGGCAGAGGCGATCTGCGAGCAGCTGGCGTACTACGATTATCTTTATCTTAGCGGCATCAGCCTGGCTATTCTCAACGACAACAGCCGTGAAAGGCTGATGCAGCTGCTTCAGCGCTGCCGCGCGAACGGCGGCAAGGTGATTTTCGACAACAATTATCGTCCGCGCCTGTGGCAAAGCCGCGAAGCGAGCCAGCACGCCTATCGCGCCATGCTCGCCTGCACCGATATCGCTTTTTTGACGCTGGATGATGAAGACGCGCTATGGGGCGAGCAGCCGGTTGAAACGGTGATCGCGCGTACGCGTGATGCGGGCGTCAGCGAGATTGTAATCAAACGCGGCGCCGACTCCTGTCTGGTGGCGACCGACGGCGCGCCGCTGCAGGAAGTGGCGGCAATTAAACTGGCAAAAGAGCAGGTGGTGGATACCACCGCAGCCGGCGATTCGTTCAGCGCGGGTTATCTGGCACAGCGACTGTGCGGCGGCAACGCCCAACAGGCAGCAGCGCAGGGCCATCGCACGGCCAGCACGGTGATCCAGCATCGCGGGGCGATCATTCCACTCAGCGCCATGCCGCACTAATTATTCACCTACACAGCGGTCGTTCTGGCCGCTGTGCTATTTACGCTGAACAGGTTATTTCGGCACTGGTGCTACGCAATCAGAAATATATTTTTTGGCCTGGTTCACATTTATTCCTACTTCTGAAAAATTAACGTCAATTATCTGACGAGTTTCCTTAATGACATCAATTTGTGTTAAGTCGATAAAATAATGCTTACATTTGACTTAGGGCATTAAAAATCCCATCACCTTAATTTAACCCATTAAAAATAAAACAATTTACTTAACGCATTGCCTTTGCGGTTTTTTCTTAAAATTAAGTATAACGTCCTGATTAAATATAAAAAGATAAAGCCAGGCATATTCTGAAACCCTTATTTCGTCCCGTTAATTACTGGACGAAAGAATAAAAAAGCGCCATCTTTTATCTATTCGCAGCGTACATTTTTTCAGCTGCCGCAAACAATAATAACGGACAGCCTGTCATGATAACTGAAATCATTAATATTTGGCCAAACGGCGATGCGCCGGGTGCCAGCGATTCACGCGCTCAGCCGCAAATTGTCGATTTAGCGAAAGAGTATGAGCCTTTCGATCGTGCCGCCAGCGGCGTGCGCTGCCCGGAACTCGCCTTCTGGTTCCCGGAAGAGTCCAACGGAATCACCCTGCTGGTGGCGCCAGGCGGTGGCTATCAGCGCGTCATGATCGACCGCGAAGGCAGCGCGCTGGCGACCTTTTTCACCGCCATGGGCTATACGCTGGCGGTCATGACTTATCGGCTGCCTTACGACGGCCATCATGAAGGTGCAGATGCGCCACTGGCCGATGCACAGCGTGCGGTGCGCCTGTTGAGAGACCGGGCGCAGCGTGGGCTGAACGGTAAGTACATTGTCATGATGGGTTTTTCAGCGGGCGGCCATCTGGCCGCCAGTCTGGGAACGCGCTTCGCCGAGAAGCTTTATCCGGTGCAGGACCAGATCGACAGTCAGTCGCCGCGTCCTGACGCGATGGTGCTGGTCTATCCGTTGATCAGCATGCGCGACGGCCTGGCGCATGAAGGCGCCCGTACCCGACTGCTCGGCGCGTGGCCCGATCAGAAAAGCATCGACGCCTATTCTATGGAAACCCGCGTTCATGCACAGACGCCGCCAACGCTGTTAATTCACTCAGCGGATGATGATTCGGTGCCCGTTAACAACAGCATGGTGTTCTTCAGCGCGCTGCGCGAGCACAACGTGCCGGCAGAGCTGCATTTCTATCAGAAAGGCGGTCACGGCTTTGGCATTCGCGGTGTGGCTGACCTGCCACTTGCAAGCTGGCCGATGCTGGTGACCGAGTGGCTGCGGGCGAAATAAGCATCGGGCTCAAGAGTGAGCCCGATCGGGAGTTATGACTGCGGCTGTACGGGAATATCTGACGCTTCCGGCTGGGTTTCATCAACCGGCGCGCTGACTGCAGCGGGCGGTGTCATCACCTTTTCCCAGCTGTCGAACAGCCGTTTGACGTTGGTTTCCGCTTCGCCTTCCGGCTGCATCAGCATCATGGTCAACGACTGCGTCAACTGCTGGCGCAGTTCCTGATTCAGCATAGGCAGCGTCAGCGAGCTGAGAAACTGCTGACGCAACTTCTGATACTGTTCCGGCGCGATATCCACCACCGCATTTTGCTGCGAGCGCAGACGCTGGCTCATCAGCACATCGGTATTGGTGCGCGCATAGGTGGTAAACAGTTTGCCCAGTTCGGCGGTTTTCTGCGCCATCAGCGCATCAAACTCCTGCTGTGACAGACCCTGATCGCGAATAGTTGCCAGTTCGCGAGCCACCAGATGCATATTCGCCTCCAGCGTGGCGTTATCGCTGTCCATGTTAATGCCGCACTGCGCATGCTGGTAAATCACCCGGCAATCGAAGCCCACCTGCACGCCTTGCGCTTTGTTTTCGCTCAACACTTTCTGCAGATGCCAGAACAGCGCTTCACGGGCCAGATCGCTCTGCCAGTAGCGGTTGAGGTTCTGCGAATCGCGTATCGGCTGCCACGGTGTATCCCACACCAGCGACAATCGATCCTGCTTCGCATTGCCGCTGACCAGGTTGATCGGCTGCTGCGGCAGAGGCGCCAGCGTCGCAATCGGTGCAGGCGTCTGGCGTTTGCCCTCCAGCGTCGAGAAGGCCTTGTTGATCTGCTCGGCAAGCGTGCGACTGTCAACGTTGCCGACGACAAACAGCGTCATCGCATCCGGCGTGTACCACTGTTTGTAAAAGCTGTTCAGCTGGTTGCTATCAATCGGTGCGCGCGGCTGCTCGGCAGGATCGTGCGCCAGCAGCGCCGACCCTTTCAGCCGGTAGCGCCACCATGCGCTCTGCGTATTCGGCGGCCAGGTAGCAACGCTGTCGTCCGCGCTGATTGCGGTGTTCACCACCTGATCGGTAATGCTCATTTTGCCTGCGGTCGCGGCCAGCCAGTTAAGCGCTGATTTCAGCAGCTCAGGGCGATTGTAAGGCAGGCTGATATTGTATTGCGTAAAGTCGTACGACACGATGGCCGGTGGCAGTGGATGATCGGGATTAATTCCCTGCTGCCATAATGCGCGCTGCTGAGCCGGATCAAGCGTGGCGTTATGCACCATCGCCAGGCGCGGCAGTAAGTGGCTGTAACCGGTCTGCTGGGCACTTTCTACCAGCGAACCGGTATTCACCAGCAGACGCAGCTCAATGCGATCGCTTGGGCGTTGCGGCGTAGTCAGCAACTGCCAGTTAAAACCGTTATCCAGCTTTCCCTGCTGCCAGGCGGGATCGGGCTGCAGTGTTTCAGCCTGCACTATGCTGCTGGCCGCAGCCAGAATGACGCCACCAACGAGTAATCTTATTCTGGTGCCCTGCATGTGAACCCCTACTCAGTCCCAAACCAAAAATCATCACCCCGTCTTGCGGCCCGCTTCAATGCCAGAAGCCACGACGTCGGAAGAACAGGTTCTTAGACCGCGTAAAAAAGCAGATGTCGCGCAGTGGAGTGAAAAATCTTAAAAAACAGGGGGGATCATATGCAAATGCCCGCAGCGAGGGCAAGCGGCTGCGGGCATTTAACGGTGAAAAGCGCGGATTTTATGATTAAAGCGGGGTCTCAGACAGCTTTTTTGCCTTTTTTCCCGCTGCCAGCGTCTCCGTCATCTGCTTCTCATCCAGCTGGCCTACCCACTTCGCCACCACCAGTGTGGCAACGCCGTTACCGACCAGGTTGGTCAAAGCACGCGCTTCAGACATAAAGCGGTCAATGCCGAGAATCAGCGCCAGGCCCGCGACCGGCAGATGACCTACCGCCGACAGGGTTGCCGCCAGCACGATGAAGCCGCTACCGGTGACGCCCGCCGCGCCTTTGGAAGAGAGTAACAGCACCACCAGCAGTGTAATCTGATGGAAAATATCCATGTGCGCGTTGGTGGCCTGCGCAATAAATACCGCTGCCATGGTCAGGTAAATCGAGGTGCCATCAAGGTTAAAGGAGTAGCCGGTTGGAATCACCAGGCCCACCACCGATTTTTTACAGCCGAGCTTTTCCATCTTATCCAGCATGCGCGGCAGCGCCGATTCCGAAGAGGAGGTGCCCAGTACAATCAGCAGTTCTTCTTTGATATAGGCGATAAACTTGAAGATATTGAAGCCGACCACACGGGCAATCAGCCCCAACACCACCACCACAAACAGCACGCAGGTAATATAGAAGCAGACGATCAACTGACCCAGTTGCACCAGCGAACCGACGCCATATTTACCGATGGTAAAGGCCATGGCCCCAAACGCGCCAATCGGTGCCAGACGCATGATCATGTTGATGATGCCGAAAATCACCTTCGAGAAGTTATCGATGAAGTTAAAAATCAGCGTGCCGCGATCGCCAAGGCGATGCAGGGCGAAACCAAACAGAATGGCAAACAGCAGCACCTGCAGAATGTTGCCGCTGGCAAATGCGCCGATGACGCTGCCGGGAATGATATCCAGCAGGAACGGAATAATGCCCTGCTGCTCGGCCTGCTGTGCATAGACCGCCACCGCTTTGGCATCCAGCGTGGCGGGATCGACGTTCATACCCGCGCCTGGCTGAATCACGTTCACGACGACCAAACCGATAATCAGCGCAATGGTGCTGACAATTTCGAAATAGAGCAGCGCCACGGCGCCGGTACGGCCTACGGCCTTCATGCTTTCCATGCCGGCAATGCCGGTGACCACGGTACAGAAAATCACCGGTGCAATAATCATTTTAATCAGTTTAACGAAGGCGTCGCCCAGCGGTTTCATCTGCGCGCCCAGTTCCGGATAGAAATGGCCGAGCAGCACGCCCGCGGCGATGGCTGTCAAAACTTGAAAATAAAGGCTTTTGAACAGAGAAGTTTTCATAAAAGCGATTCCGTTAACGGCATGGAAGGCGACAGGCGTCACTGTAATTATTCCTGCGGCTGTTTTGCCCGATAAGCATCGGCGAACCGCAGTTTTCTACGACAGCGCGAAAATAACACCCCGATAACAGAATTGATATATCCTGACACAGCCTGACATTGGCATAGTTAACAACTATGAACTGAAACGCTTCAGCGATGAAATTAATAACTTGTGGGACAATTACGTGAGTGATACTGCTCAGAATTTCCGGTGTTGCAGCCAGGGTTCAAATTTATCCAGCGGCAGCGGTTCCGCATAGAAATAGCCCTGAGCAATGGTGATGCCACGCGACAGTAGCCAGTCGCGCTGCTCGGCGGTTTCTACCCCTTCCGCCACTACATCCAGCTCAATAATCTCCGCGATGGCCGCCACAATTTTGACCATGGTGTCATCATCGGGCAAAGCAGACACAAAGCTGCGATCCATCTTTAGCTTGCTGATCGGCAAGGATTTGAACTGGTGCAGGTAGTTAAGGTTGGCATAACCCATGCCAAAATCGTCCAGCGCCACGGCCACGCCCACCGCTTGCAACTGACGCAGCAGCGCCTTTGCCTGCTCGGTATCGCCAATGTTCGCCGTTTCGGTAATCTCCAGCACAAAGCTGCCTGGCGCAATGCGGTGTCGCTGAATGAGATCCTGCAGGTGCGTCACCATCGTCGGATCGCGCAGCTGGTTGGCCGAGATATTCACGCTCAGCGGCAACATAATGCCGCGTTTTTGCCAGCCCGCCAGTAAACGACACGCTTCTTCAAACACCCAACGACCGATGGCATCGATCACGCCGATCTCTTCGGCGCTGACGATAAATTCTTCGGTTAATCCCCAGCTGCCGTCGGGCTGACGCATGCGCAACAGCGCTTCTGCGCCGACCATCTCGCCGCTCTGCATATTGACCTGCGGCTGCAGATAGATGGCAAACTGCTCCTCCTGCAACCCCTGCAAAATGTCATGCTCCTGAGTCAGGCGCTTCTGCGCGCGTTCAGTCAGGGCGGGATCGAAAAACAGAATCTGGTTTTTGCCCTGATGCCGCGCCGACATCATGGCAGAGTTCGCGCGGTTAAGGATTTCAACGGCATCGAGCAGCGTATCCGTTTCGCCCAGGCTCATGCCGATACTGACGTGCGGGCGCAGCTGAATTTGTTGCAGGTTTACCGGTTGATTCAGGCGGATCATCAGGTTGCGCGCCAGGCGAATCGCGCGGAAAGGGTTATTGGCCCGTTTGGCCAGCAGCACGAAATCGCTGGTACCGAGCTGCCCCAGCACCATGCGATAGTCGATCACGCTGCGTATTTTTTCCACCAGCGTCAGGATCAACGTGTCGCGCTGCGTATCGGTCAGCACGCCATTGCCATCCAGCAGGGTTTCAATGCGAATCACCATCACGGTGAACGGCGATTTGCGCCCCGGATGATTAATAAACTGTTCCAGCAGCGCGATGAATAACGTGCGGTTCGGCAGGTCGGTCAGCGTGAAGTGCGTGGTCAGGCGGCTCATTTCATCATGCACCGACTCCAGCACCTGCATGTTGCGGTTGTAGCTGCGCACCAGCATGCCAAATTCATCGTCGCGATGCCGACTTTGCAGCGACAGCTTGTGGGTCAAAATAGACTGCGGCGGCAGATCCTGCAGCTCGTGAGCAATATTACGCAGCGGATGTACGATCAGGCGGTTTATGCACCAGCTGATCGCCACCGACAGCACCAGCGCCAGCAGCAAATAGGTGGTCAGCATGGTGGAGATGGTACTGAGAATAAACTGGTAGACGCGCCAGGAATCGGCTTGCAGCACCAGATAAGCCAGCGGCTTAGGCAGCGCCGTTCGCTCCACTGAATAGAGCGGCACGGTGATCTGCACCGGCAGTTCAAACAGCCGGGCAATCAGCCGCGGAACCGGTCGCTCAGCCTCAAAATCGGTATGCAGCGCCTGAAACGCGTTGGGTAATACCACATCAGCGCGGGTTAAAATCCCGGCAGGTTTCAGCGAGTTAAGAATGCGCTCCGCCTGCGGAATATCGGCCCGCAGCACCGCTTCTGACAGCGGCTGACGCACGGTATGCGCGATATTCTCCATCTGCTGGGCATAGTCAACCCTGCGCTGCTGCACAAAATGGAAAAGCTGTACCACGATAAATATACAGATGGTCACCACAGCAACCGCTGAAATCGTGGCCATCTGCTTAATCGTAAGTGATCGACTAACGCGCAAAATTCTCTCCCGGCCCGCTATCCGGAACGTAACGGCCGCCCAGAGTATATCCTAAGGCACCCTTTTTTTAAGCAAGGTTAATGGCACGACAAAAAGGCTTTAAGGGTTTTCCGATGACGATCGGCGAATTTTCCCGTTTCAACGCTACTTAAAATTGGCGTACGGCGTCAGCGGCTGCGGAGGAATATTCAGATCGCCTTCCCACCCGGCCAGAGTGTAACGGACATAAAGCAAGCCGTGGCTCGGCGTATAATCTTTTGCCTGTTGAATATCGACGCTGGCGCCCAGCGTCCAGTGCGCGGTTAGTCGACGTTCAATCGCAGCCTGTAATGTGTAGCCAAATCCGCTGCTGGAACTGGCAGTGGATGCAGGATTGCTTGCGGGCGTAAAACCAGGATTAACCGGATAGCGTGTCTGGCTGGCGCTGTGCGATCGCGACCAACTCAGTGCACCGCCAATGTCTACCGACCAGTTTGTGGTACGTTGACGCCAGCTTAGCGGTAACGAAAGCGAAAAATATTGCTGCGGGCTGTAATAACCACCCTGACCAAAAGCGTAGTCGCTGAGATCCTTCTGGTAATGCCACAGCATACTGTTCAGGCCAATCGTGGCGCGACGGTTATCCTCATTGATCCACTTATAGTAATAACCTCCCATTAACCGCTGCCGGCTGTTGTCTGTTACGTTTTCGCCGCTGAGTTGATGGGCGCTGAGATCGGCCCACACGCCGTTGGCTTCGCCACGATCGTAACTGATGCTGATATTCCCGCCGCTCGCTACCACGCCGCCCCAGGTTTTGCCACCGTTGGCACTGGGATCGCGCGCGCCAGCATAGGCGAGCAGCGAGCTTGAAATGGGTCGACGTGAGGCACCAAAAGTCAGGCCGAACGGTCCGGCATCGGTTTGCCAGCTGGCTCCGCCAACCCAGTTAACAACCTGAAAACCCAGCGGCGTGGTGCCAATATCAGCTGACCATCGATCGTTATTCCAGCCCGCGCCCAGCGCGACGCCTTCGGCCTGCTGATTAAAATCGCGGTCGCAGCCACCGCTATTGGCATCTGCACAGCTACCAAAATTCTCACTGTGGCTGCCAGCAAACGTCCCTGCGGACACGGCAACGTGATCAAAACGGACAAAAGCGTTGCCCGCTGCCAACGGCGTTTCCGCCTGCAACATAGTAGTGTGCGCCGTGAAATCAGAAATTCCCGGCGTGCCTTTGTTGCGCGAATAATCTTCTGCCAGCGTTAACGTTGTTTGCTGTTGCTGATAGCGGTCAGCCGCATCCCGGCGAATACTGCGCTTTAGCCAGTCATCACCTTCGGTGGTACGCATCAGCTGCGTAAAATGGACGTTATCTTTCGGCTCTTCGGTGGTGATACCGCTGGCTACCATCGCCTGACGATAATCCGCCAGCGCCTGTTGCGGCTGTTGCTGCTGAGCGGCAAATCTCGCCGCGTCACGGAACAACAACGCGCTGCTTTGTGAAGGTGGTTGCCGCTGCGCCAGCATCTTGCCCTGCGTAAAGTGCGCCGCGGCGCGGTCAGGTTCGCCGACGCGCTGCCAGGCGTTGGCAATGCGCCGCTCGCGGTTCAGATCCGGCTCCACCGGGACGGGTGGCAGGCCCTGCAGCGCACGTCGCGCCTTATCCTGCTGGTTCAATGCGATCAGCGCCTCAATGCGGCCCAGCTGTGCATCACTGTTTGTGGTATCGCGATCGAGCACCTGTTGATAACTTGCCAGCGCCCGGGCGGCATCACCCCGCTCCAGTGCCCAATCGGCCAGCGTTAAATCGCGGCGTGGTGAGGAAGGTAACTGGCGCAGCAGCGCTTCAGCCTGTGGCTCACGTCCACTGTTGCGCAGCGCGTCGGCATGTTGATAAATCTGATCCTGTTGCAGCCGCGTCGCCAGATCGCGTATATCCTGGTTCCAGGCCACCTGCGGCAGGCTGTTGAGTGTTGCCAGCGCGGCAGCGGTTCTGCCGCTACCGGAGAACCAGAGCGCACTGGCATACACCTGCGTGGCATCGCCAAGTCGTTGCCGGGACATGTTGGCTATCTGTTCGTCAGCTTGCTGCGGTTGGCCGCTCTGGCGTAACGCGCCAGCCAGCCGATAGTTAAGCCAGACATCATCGGGCGCGTCCTGTTGCGCCTGCCGATATTTCTCTACCGCTTGCGGCCAGGCGCCCCGCTCTGCCAGCGCGTCCGCCTCTGCGCGGACAATCTCACTGCGCAATGTGGTCAGGTTACCTGCCAGCGCCCGCTGCTGATCGGGAGGTAATTGATTGATGAATGCCAGCGCACGCTGCGGTGACTGTTGTTGATAATAGGCGACCAGGCGACGTATGGCGGTGGTATTGGTGGCATCCAGCCGTAACGCCCGCTTCCAGGCCTGCTCCGCCGCATCATTTTGCTGGCGCGTAGCGGCCACGTCGCCCAGGCCAATCAGGGCATAGCTGTCGCTCTTATCCAGCAATTGTGCCTGCTGATAATACGTCTGCGCCCCATTCACATCGCCTGCAGCCAACGCCTTATCGCCGTTTTCAATCGCCAGCCAGTAGCGGTTGGTCTGTACCAATGACTGCCACTTACCAATTTGCGTGCTGTCTGGCCCAGCGGCTATCGCCTTTTCCAGCCAACGAATGGCAACGGCTCGCTGATTGTTGCGCGCCTGTGCCTGACCCATCGCACCCAGCAAATCAGCATCGTCAGGATTGGATCGCAGTGCGGCTTCCAGTGCCGGAATGGCATTGCCGCCTCGTTCAACCAGCGCCAGTGCCCGTGAACGCTGCTGAAAAGCGGGGTCGGCCAGCTGCTGCTGCCGTTTCGCCAGTTCTGCCTGCCCCTGCTTTTGCGCATCGCCGGTGGTAAAGAGGTCCAGGTACTGTTTCAGTGCCGTGATGCTCTCCGCCGTGACTGGCTGTGCCTGGATGTTTTGCAACCAGAGCTCGGCTGCCGCGTTTCGTCCAGCCGCATTGCCTGCCAGCTGACGGATTTTTTCCTGCGCCCCGACGGCATTATTTTGGGCAAACTGGGCGCGCGCAATCTGCAGTCTGACGCCAACGTTGCCGGGATAACGCCGATCCAGCGCCTCCAGTTCCGTTAGGGCTCGCGTTTCCTGCCCGGGAAGGCGCAGCACCAGCCGCCAATATTCCAGCGCCACATTGACGTCAGGAAAAGTTCCATGGAACAGTGCATCCCAGGCGGCACGCGCTTCAACCAGACGACCAGACGTTGCCAGAAGCCGTGCCTCCTGCAATTTTTGCCTGCCTTCCGGCGAGCTCAGCAGCATGCCCGCTTGTGCCTCGCGCATTGCAGCAGAATCGGGTGCCACACGCCGCAACGCGGTTAACAGCGTTTCGGCTGTAGCGCGATCGCCCTGACGCAATGCCATGCGCAACCGGGCCGCAATGACCTGGGGATTGTCCGGATCGATCTTCTCGAGTCGATAGAGTGACTGCTGTACCAGATCATATTTATTGGTCGCTTCACCGGCCAGCACCTGTTCCAGCAGAAAATCAACCGGTGCCACGCTTGATGGTGCTGCCAGCGCCAGCGGTAACGGCGCAAAAAACAGCGCCCCCAGTGCCGCACCGGACCAGTTAATCACGCACTTAGTCATCGTGATCGTCTTCGCCAAGTCGGCGACGCGTTACCATACGCATCACTCGCCACATCAGCAGAGCAAAAATCACCACCACCAGCACGGCAAACGCGCCCAGCAGCAGCGGATGGGTCGCCAGCGCATGCCATACCCGCTCCCACCAGGGCAGATAACCGACATACCAGGTATCGCCAACGCGCAAGCTGTTTACGCCCGATTCACGAATGATGGAGGCGGAACCATAAATTGCGTTGCGCTTACCGGGATCCTGCAGCGCATTATCCAGCATTTGCCAGGCCTGTGGGCTATCTGCCATCAGTGCTACCACGCTTCGCTGCGCATCAAAAGGTGACTGAAAGCCGATTACCGCGGCCATTGGGCCCTGCGCTGAAATCACGGTATGACCACCGACGCTACGCTCGTCCGCAGAGACACTGACATCATCAAGCAACGACTGACGTTTAGGCGTATTCAACGCCGTACGGGTTGCATCAATTAGCACGTTAATCTGGCGGTCGTCGCGCAGGCCCGGTGGCAGCGTACCAATAACCAGCAAGTCATGAGCGCTATTTTTTACCTTGCTGCCATCATCGGTGAGTTCAACGCGCAGCGCCGGATAGCCCGTCTGAGCGCCGGTATTGCCCATCACGGTCAACAGCGTGCTCATCTGCTCAGGCGAGGGTTTAGCGCTGACCAATATTTGCGTCTGTGATAAATCCGCAAAGCGGCTAAACGGGAAGCCCGCGTTGGCAAAAGAGCGCAGCGATGGCATTTCGATGTAGTGACGGTAACCGGAAAAATCGATAGTGGAATTGGGATCGATCACCACGTGATTCGTGACTGGCGTGACGGTCTGGCAGTGACCATCGGCGGTACCGCCGCTAAAAGTATTGGCATAGTCGAAATTAAAGCGCAGCTGGTTTACTGCACCCAGCCGCAGCGCCGGAATCGTCAGTTGTCGATTACTGTCCTGCAAGCCCTGAATCAGTGGGATATGCAGCAGTTGCTTGCTGTCATCCGTTTTCGCACTCAGCGGATAATCCTGCATAAACTGGTTATTCAGGTGGACGGCAAGCCGCGAGCCTTCATTTTGCAGCGGCGAGGTGTAACGCCAGCCAACGTCCATCGTGATACCGCGTGCGCGAACCAGAAACAGATCCGGCGGCAGGTTTAGCGTCAGCGTAACAGGCGCAGGTTGCATGCCCTCTGACTGCAACTGGTTTTCATACTGCGTCAGCTCAGCAAAGGTAGTGGGACGATCGGTATGCACCCAGTTAGGGGCGTCATAAGCCTGGCGGGGTGCCAGCAGGTCTACGCTTTCAATGATGGCACTGTCGCCACGCAGCAGCAGGTTACCCTGAACCAGGCCCGCTACGGCGGTGCTCAGGTCATTGTCATCACGTCCCAGAATCAGCAACATTTTTTGCCAGGGATTGCCCGGCTGGCTCACCATACGCACGGTGGGTTTATCCACCGACGGCAGATCGCGCAGAAAATCGGGCCGCTGTGCGTTAGTGGCAAAGACAATGGCATGCTGCCCGGCCGGCAACTGGTTATACAGCACCGGGAATGACTGACCGCGCCACTGTGCCTTTACACCAAACCAGGAGGCAAGCACGGCAGCAGCGCGCTGCTGACCGATAGCGGGTTGACTGGCAAACACCATTGGCAGGCTCAACTTTTGCGTATCACGCGGGTCAAGAAAGGGCTCAGGGAAATGCGAAAGATCGTTTTTCAGCGCCAGTTTTTGCAGCGTCAGATGAAGCTGGCTCGCCTTACTGATATCGAGCCAGATGGTGCTGTTGGCCGGGTTTTCACAGACAGAGGTGTAATGCCCTACTAGCTCGAAACGCAGACGGTTAAAGTCACTGATGAAGCGCGGATCAAGCTCAAGATCCAGCGTATTTTCCTGGCCAGACTGGTCAGGGGTCACGGTAACCAGATTAACCAGCTCATCGTTAAGGTAGATCTTCAGCTGGGACAGCGTGGGCGTCAGCGCGGGTGAAGGCCGGTAATGTAGCGTTAGCCGTGCCTGCGTAACCAGTTCATCACTGCGCACGCCGAACTCAATCTGTCCATCCGGACGCGTGCCGCTAAGCGTCATGCTGCCAGGTGGTGGTGCAATCTGCGTAAAAGCGCGCACAACATCGTGCACCGGTGCCGTTCCGCTATCCGCGAGATCGGCTGTCGGCAACGTGCTTTGCGGCGCGGCCCACAGCGGGTTGGTCATGCCTAACATCACGGCTAACACTGCGCTTAATCGTTTATTCATCAGGTTTCATCACTATCAGGATTGTTCTGTCACGACGCGACCCGCAGGCGTCCTGCCGGTACCGTGCGGCATAAAAGAAGCCAGCCAACGCACCAGCTGCGTCAGGGCACGAAATAATTTGCGCAGCGGCACAGGCCCATATTCGGCCAGCCGCACATAGCCTTTGAACCCAAGCACCATGATATCGGCGAGGCTTTGTACCGGACGATCTTCCGGGAACCCGTCCTGCCATAGCGCCCAGGTATCCGCACGGGCAAAAGTACATTGAATAAAATCGATATGCTGTTCGGTGGTCAGTTCATGCAGCCGGATACCCGCACGATGTCCGAAGACGCGCTGCACATAACAGGGAAACGTGAACTCCTGCTGACCCCGGCGTAGCAGCAGCGTCACTTTTTCCCCTTCACGCAGGCTGTTCGCCTCTCGTAGCTCAACGCCAACACCCCCATCGGAGTAATCACGCAGCGTACAGGGCACCATATGCCCATCGCTGCGACCCAACGCCGCTGGCATCGCAATCTCAACGCGATGCGCCTCACGAATCTGCCTGGCCTCAACGGAAACGGCGACGGCTCCGCCCAGAATCACCATGTTATAGAGCACCCAGACCAGGCTAACCCAAACGGTTAGTACCTCATTTGCCGGACCGTATTTCATCCGCCAGAAGGCGAACAGCACACCCGCCAGGTTAATCAGCACCAGAAAAATATAGGGTTTAGTGATAACCCAATCGAGATGTTGCTCCTCTACCAGGCCGCCTTTAGCGGTGACATTGAACTTCCCTTTGTGCGGATTAAACAGCGCGACCGTGGTGGGACGGGCGATATACCAGGCGAGCACGGTTTCATAGACTTCACTCCAGAAAGAGTGACGCCAGCGCCCCTGAATACGCGAGTTGGTTAAGCTGGTATGCAGCATGTGTGGCAGTACATAGATAGCGATCGCCAGCGCCGGTGCGTAGATGATATAGGCATGGAACAGCAGGAAGGCCAGCGGCGACAGCAGGAAGATCAATCGCGGAATGCCCGAAAGGAAATGCAGCATGGCATTGGCGTAACAGAGGCGCTGCACCAACTTCAGCCCTTTGCCAAACAGCGGGTTATCGAGCCGAAAAATTTGCACCATGCCGCGAGCCCAGCGAATACGCTGGCCGATGTGCGCTGACAAGCTTTCCGTTGCCAATCCTGCAGCCTGGGGAATGCGGATATAGGCGGAGGTATGTCCTTTGCGGTGCAGGCGCAGAGAGGTATGTGCATCTTCGGTAACCGTTTCTACGGCGATGCCGCCAATCTCATCCAACGCGTCACGGCGCAGTAGCGCACAGGAGCCGCAAAAAAACGTGGCATCCCAGGTATCGTTACCATCCTGCACCAGCCCATAAAACAGCGAGCCTTCATTGGGTGTCCGGCGGAAACGGCCCAGGTTACGTTCAAAGGGATCGGGCGAAAAGAAGTGATGCGGTGTTTGCAGCATCGCCAGCTTTTTGTCCTTCATGAACCAGCCCATGGTCATCTGCAGAAACGATCGCGTTGGCACATGGTCGCAGTCAAAAATAGAGACATAGTCACTGCGACAATGGTGGCGCAGTGCATTATTAATGTTGCCCGCCTTAGCGTGTTCGTGGGTAGCACGTGCCACATAACCGATGCCGACAGCTTCAGCAAACTCGCGAAACGCTGGCCGGTTGCCGTCGTCCAGCAGCCAGATGTTAAGTTTGTCGCGTGGCCAGTCGATGCCCAACGCGGCGTAAATGGTCGGCTTAACCACGCTCATCGGCTCATTGTAAGTGGGTATCAGTAGATCCACGGTCGGCCAGCTTTCAGGTGGGCCGGGCATGCTAACCGGCTGACGATTAAGCGGCCAGATGGTTTGAAAATAGCCCAGAACCAGCACTACCCAGGCGTAGGTTTCTGCCGCAATCAGTAACAGGCCAAAGGTAAGGCTTAGCGGGTCGTCCCAGTTCAGCGTTGAGGTATAGCGCCACCACAGATAGCGGCATGAAACGGTTAACGAGAGCACGATCAGCATCAACGTAGGCAGGCGGCCAGGAACCCGCTTTACCACCATCGCCATACTCCACAACAGCAGCACAAAAATAAACTGTGTCAGCAGATCGAAAGGCTGGGAGATACAGAGCAGCGCCAGCAGACCGGCCAACAGCGATGCGGTTAAAAATAACAGGCGGCGCGTCAAGGGCGACAATTGCCGCAGTCGCCGCTCAACGCGTGCATGCGTGCCCTGCGATTCCACCCGTTGTGGCAGTGTATCGAGCCAGAGATAAAAACGCTGTCGCCAGCGAAACAGCGGTTGAAAGGCATTCACGCGCAGGCGTTGGCTACGCGGACTGCTGTCCTGCGGCAGCGTAATGATCAACCACAGGCTTTGTACCAGATAGCGCAACAGATCGAGTGGCTGCGGGCGCTCGGGAGAAATATGCGGCCATAGCTGGCGACGTCGGGCAATAATCTGCTGCCAGCCAGGCGATTCAAAGCGCAGCAACGCCCAGCCAAGTGCGCACCACAGGCAGTGCAGCCACGACGCCAGTGACGAAGCACCGTGCATCTGCGCCAGGTCATAACGCTTTTTAAGCGCCTGCCAGGCAGGCGGAACCAGCAGCCAGCGCAGCGGATTCATGCCACTTTTTCCTGTACATGCAGCAGCAGCCAGTTTGCCAGCGTCACCACTTCCTCAGCGATTAACGACCCAGGACGATACTCGCCAACCGGCTGTTTGTTGAGCAAGGCTTCGGCCATCGCCTCATCGCGATGCAGGATCAACGGGATCAAATTGCGCAGCGAGTCGATCCACAGTTGGTGCAAATCCTGTTGTAGCAAGCTGCCTGCGTTGAAATGATTAATCAGAAACCGGGAGTTATCGGCAAAATTTGACTGATGCAATCGCAGATGGCAGTTAGCGTCGGCGGTGAAAATACGCAACTGACAATCGCACTGCGCCAGTAGCGGCGCAAAGGTCGCATCCGCTTCTGCCGGTACATCGAACAATATCCAGCGGTAGCGTGCCTTCAGGGCCACCATGTCATCAATCATTGGTTGCTGCCATGCTGACTTATTGAGCAGATAACGTTGATGTTGTTTATCATTCAGCAGACCAAAGGGCACAAAATCGAGGCCGGGATGATAGCGCATTGCGCCCTGCCGCCAGTTCTCATCGACGGCCGCGGATAAGGCCCAGCCGCGTGTATGCTGAACCGGCATATTGAAATGAATGCGCAGCTGATTCACCGGTGACAGATCGACGGCGAGCACGCTTTCGCCCAGCGCATGCAGCGCCCAACTCAATGCCGCCGTTATCGCTGTTGCGCCGGTGCCACCGCGTAACCCTTGTAGGGCAATAATCGACATCAGTGATTATTCTCAGAATGAAGCTGTGTTAATTCCGCCAGCAAAGGCCAGCGTTCGTTCATTTTTTTCAACCGCTCATGACGTGCTATATCAACATAATGAAAAGCGTGCAGAGAAAATGCCTTGCTTAGCGTACTGATATCATCCTGTGCCTCACCCGAACCGGCAACCACCGTAAGTGTATTTTCTTTTTTCATTACCTTTCACCCATTGCGTTTCTTTCCAGCACTTTTTCTATTATTTTCATTCAGGGAAGAAACCGAGCATAGTGACACAGGTTGCCTGTGCCATAAGTAAAAATAACATTTACCAGGATGTGACTGTCTATAATAAACTAGCCTGGATCAATCGATTCGTGAAAAAAATATGAAAAAACCCTGGTCACTCGGTCTTAAACAGGTTCAGAGCGAATTTATCATGATGGATACGCCCGGTTGTTACTGGGTTACCGCCACGCGTGAAGAAGATGGCCGCACCTTTATTCGTCAGGTTATTGCCAGCCAGCAGGCATTAACGTTGATCAGCTCAGCTGAAAAACCACAACGGCTACTTCAGCCGGTGCCAGCGGAAGGCCCAGATCGCATCCCCATGTATTCGCTTAAAAAAAACCGAAAAAGCCTGCTGCAACTTAGTGATGACCTGATGCGCATTCACAACAGCAAAAGTGGGTTGATGGTATTTTACTGTGATGTATCTCACTGGAACACATTATCCGGACAGGAAATATCTGACTGGCTGAAAAAAACCAGACGACGGTTAATAACGCAAAAAATAACGCTATTAATCCTCACCACCGGTTTTGAAATTAGTCACTTACGCAATCATTTACAGCATTGCTTCCGACAGCTGGATGGGGCCGCACATATCGATCATCAACAGGATAGCTGGCAGTACCGTATTAGCTGGTGGAATTATAATAATGTTTTAATCGCTGACCGCGCGGTTCGTCTCACGCTAACGCAGGAGCGTTTTACCGCGCTACCACAAAGTGAGAAAAATCAGCCTTTATCGTTAAACGATGAGAATAATTATATTGCCGAGCAGCAGGTTCTGGAAGGGGCACCACCTTTATCAAAGCAGTGGTTATTATATGAAAGTAACGCACAGGTATTTTCTCGCGCGCAGCAAGCCAGCACGGCCACCGTTATTTTTAGCCTTGCACGCAATGAGCAAATCAACGAGCTGGCAGAGTATATTCATGGCCTGCGTTTGACCCGCGGCAGTGGATTGAAAATTGTGCTGCGCGAAATGCAAACCAGCCTGCGTTACAGCGATGAGCGTCTGCTGCTGGCCTGTGGCGTCAACGTCATTGTGCCGCACGGCGCCAGTTTGTCACGTTTTCTGAGCGCGCTGGAAGGCATTCAGGGGCAGATCTGGAGTCGCCATATTCCCGGTGATCTGACCCTGCTGAAAAACGCGATGCAGCCGCTGCAGGAGCGCGGCTACCTGTCACTCGACGCCTTCTGCGATGCGGTGAGGCGACTGGTCAGTAACACCGTCTTGCCTGAGAACGGCAAAGGACTTTTGGTGGCGCTGCGTCCGGTGCCTGGCATGAAAGCAGAACAGCTGATCGCCTTATGCAAGCCGCGTCGCTATGGCGATTTGGCAACCCTGACGGGTCAACGCATCTGTCTCTTCCTCTCATCTTGTCGCTACAGCGATCTGGATACAGCGCTGCGTTCAATCTTTCGCCTGCCGCACGATGAGATATTTTCCAACCGGCTGGTGTGGTTCGAGGATGCTCAAATTCTTACAGAAATCAGTCAGATGAACGATGCGCCCGGAGCGTGGCATGACCTGCCGCTACCGACACTGGCACCGGTTATCAAACAGCCGGTCAGCCAGCAGCCACGTATTCATCCCCAGCCCGTCACGCTGTTGCAGAATGAGGTTGAAAGCGAATGAGCCTGATGGACGCCGTACAAATCCTTATCGTACTGCTGCTACTCCTTTTAGTTTTTCGACCGCTCTATGCCCGCTGGCTGCCTGCTGGCTGGCGCAACATTTCCTGGCGATTGTTAGCGCCGCGCGCGTTGAAATATGAGGGAACCTGGCAGCGAAAAACCACCAAAATGGATGAAGATGATTAATGAATGATGTGAACGCGCCTGACGCACACTCGCCTTCCCGATGGTCTCACTGGCGCGGTTTAGGCGGCTGGAATTTCTATTTTCTCCTGAAATTTGCGCTGCTCTGGTTTGGTTATCTTAATTTCCATGCGCTAACCAACCTGGTGTTTCTCGCCTGGCTGATTTTTCCGTTGCCCAGCTTGCGGCTGCATCGTCTGCGCCAGCTGATCTCCCTGCCCATAGGTTTTGCGCTGTTATGGCACGATACCTGGCTGCCGGGCTGGGAAAGCTTGCTCAGTC
Source organism: Duffyella gerundensis (assembly GCF_001517405.1). Lineage (NCBI taxonomy): Bacteria > Pseudomonadati > Pseudomonadota > Gammaproteobacteria > Enterobacterales > Erwiniaceae > Duffyella > Duffyella gerundensis. The sequence continues at coordinate 3,650,646 of NZ_LN907827.1, forward strand.
AGGGCAATCAGCTGGCTGGCTTCTCGCCAAACTACCTGCTCGATCTGCTTAACCGCTTTATCAATTGGCAGATGGTCGGCGCCATGTTCGTCATGCTGGTGATCTATCTGTTTGTCTCGCAATGGATCCGCATTACCGTGCTGGTTTCGCTGCTGCTACTCTGGTTAAACATTGTCAATCTGGCGGGCCCGGCCTTTTCGCTGCTGCCAGGCAGCAGCACAACGCCACCCGTGGTATTAAAAACCAGCACGCCGGCGGGTGCGGTACCTACCGCGCTGGATGATACTGCACCGCCCACCAGCGCCAACCTGACCGCCTGGCTGAACCGTTTTTATGAGCATGAACGACAGCGCAATACGCACTTTCCAACGACATTGCCTGCTGATTCGCAACCGTTTGATATTCTGGTGATCAACGTCTGCTCGCTGGCGTGGTCGGATATAGATTACGCTCAGCTGCGTTCGCATCCGCTGTGGAAGCACTTTGACATTCTGCTTAACAATTTCAATGGTGCCACCGGTTACAGTGGCCCTGCGGGAATCCGTCTGCTGCGCGCCAGCTGCGGTCAGACGTCGCACAGCGATCTCTATAAACCCACGCAGGAGAGCTGTTATCTGTTTGATAACCTGGCAAAACTCGGTTTCAAAGAGCAGTTGATGATGGATCACACCGGCGTGTTTGGTAACTATTTGCAGGAACTACGTGATTTTGGTGATATCCAGGCACCACTGATGTCACAGGCGGGTATCTCTCCGGAATTGACCTCATTTGATGGCTCACCGGTCTTCAATGATGGGCAATTGATGCAACGCTGGTTGGACGATCGTCTGAAAAGCAGCGAGCCGCGCACGGCGACTTTTTATAATTTGATTCCGCTGCATGACGGTACCCGTGAGCGCGGCTCAACGCAGACCGCGCCGTGGACACCGCGGGCGCAGGTGCTGTTCGATCAGCTGGATACGTTCCTGAACAATCTCGAAAAATCGGGTCGGCGGGTGATGGTGCTGGTGGTGCCGGAACACGGCGCCGCCCTGAAAGGCGACAAAATGCAGATGTCAGGCCTGCGCGATATTCCCAGCCCCGATATTACGCATGTGCCCGTGGGCATTAAGTTTGTCGGCATGAAAGCGCCGCATCAGGAACAGGCGCTGGCCGTTGAGACGCCCACCAGCCTGCTGGCGATTTCCGAGTTAGTCTCCCGCGTGGTTGACGGTCAGGTATTCAACGCGCCTAACATCAACATGTCCGTGTTAACGCAAAATCTGCCCCAAACGCCGGTCGTATCAGAAAACGATAACGCGGTGGTCATCATGTATCAGGGCAAACCCTGGATTCGCCTTAACGGTGGTGACTGGGTGCCCTATCCCAACTAATCCCCTTTCTCCCGCCTCGCAGGCGGGAGAAAGGTCGGGTGACTATCTTAATGAAGCATTAGCGCTATCAGCGGTAAAACAGGTTCCAGGGCACGCTACCGTCAAAGGCGCGCGTCCTGAGCCTTTACGCCTGCCAGCTCGTAAGGCGGAATATCACCGCGGTTACCGGCTCTCTTCATACGCCATATTGGTCAACAGCTGCAAACTGGCTGAGTAGTAATCGCTGTCAGCAGGCAACCGATCGTTAATATAGGTTGTTTCACCCATAGTTAAATCACGCACCGCCAGCAGACCACCGTTCATGTTATAGCCCGCTGGCGTGTTGCTGAGCACATCGATCCACGCGGGTGTCGCCTGACGCGGATAGTGTTGCCAGAACGCCTGGAACGGCACCAGACGCAGGCTTTGCGCATCATACCAGGCGATATAAAGCGGCACACGAATCGCATCGTAGCTGAAGCGCGGCGGCCAGCCGGTAGCCGGGGCCATTGAACCATCGGCGTTCATCGCCACCCAATCCAGCGGCAGCCCACTGGTGCCAAAACGCATATCGCTGAGCATCGCAAAGCTGTCGTTAATCAGCGTGGTCCACACTTGTAAATGGCTGCGCTTAGCAAACGCCTGAAACGCCGGAAACAGGAAGTAAGATGGATTCAGCACCACATAGCTGGTTTTATTGAATCCCTGCGCGCCCGGCAGCATGACCGTACGGCCCGCGTAGCGAATCACATCATGAGCAATAATCGCTTTCTGAATCGCATCAGACTGCTGCTGATATGCCGGGTTCTGCCATTTTTCCGCCGCCCGTTGCAGCGCCCACGCCACCAGAATATCGCCGTCGGAAGCGTTGTTTTTATCTCCCGTGGGATTCGCTGCGGCAGGGTTATAGCGCCAGATAAACAGCCCGTTCTGCTTGTCGCGCAGCGTGGTATTGGTCCACTGCCAGAGCTTATCGAAGGTGGCGCGATCGCTATAATGTACCGCCAGCAGCATCGCATAGCCCTGACCTTCGGTGTGGCTGACGTTCTTGTTAGCCGTATCGATAATGCGACCATCCGCCTGCAAAAAGCGGCTTTTATAGGTCTCCCAGCCTTCGCTGGCCGCGGCCTGCGCGCTACAGAGCATGATCATCATTAACGCTACCCACTTATGCCGGATCCATTTCTGCATGACGTAACAACCTTATTGATAGCGAAAAGTCAGTGTTGAATCCTGTGCGGTGCTCTCGCAGATCACAGGAACGGTTGCGCTGCCACCCTGCTCACGCAGCCAGCGCCCATAAAGCCCACAGAGCACGGCGCTCAGCGCCGCCTGAAACTGCGCCTGTTCCTGAGTGCCATCGCTGCCGGGCAGGCCGAGATGCTGAATCAGCATTGCGCCTTCCTGCGGCTGCAGGTCAGCGAATCCCCAGTTAAAGCGCGCCAGCACCAGGTTAATCTGGGTTTCCAGATCCTGCACGGTGCGCGCGGCAGGCAAGGGATAACGTCCCGCCAGCTGCTCGCCAATATTGTGTAAAAAGGCCTGGCTTTCCGCTTCTCCGGCATTGTCGATCATGCCGCTAATCATCAGGTTCAGCAGATCAAACCAACCCGGTTGCGGCCGTGCGCCATAATCCTGTGCCATCATTTATCTCCGAACATATAGCGGAACCACAGATTCGCGGTACTTTCGTTGTAATCACCAAAGGTGTCATAGCCGAGCTGACCGCCGACGGTAACATCTTTCGATATTTTATAATCCGCACCGGCGTGCAGGTTATAGCCGATGCCGTTTTTACTGCCGCCGGAGTAGTACGCCTCTTTGGCAAAGCCATTGGCCACGGCATTGTCCATTGCCGACTGCAGATCGGGATTATTCGGGAACAATGCGCTGCGATCCTGGGAATAGGATTGATAGCCCACCGCGCCGCCGACGTTCATCTTCAAATCATCATAGGTACGGGAATATTCCACCGGCAGTGAAACGCTGATGTAATCCTGCGGGCTGAAGTATCCGCCCTGACCGTAGCTGTAATAGCTGAGGTTCTTCGAGAAATCCATCCAGCTGAGATTAATGCCGGTTTTCAGCTCGCGATCGCTGGCGTGGAACGGACGCAGATAGACCCCGGCGCTGCCGTTGAGGCTGTTGTTGCTGGCAACGTTCTCGCCGAGATAGCTGTACGCACCGGCGCCGAGATAATAGCCCGCATCGCCGTTATCATAGCTGAGCAACGCGCTGGCACCATTTTTGGTGACCCGCCCCCAGGATTTACCGCTGGTTTTGTCGGTGGCTCCCACGTAAGAAAGCAGGCTATCGGTCATTGAGCGCCGCTCACCGGTGAGCACCAGCGTCAGGAAGTCGGTTAGCTTCGGCGACCACTGAATGCCACCCACCAGCGTATTGAGATCCTGACCAAGCGGCGTGGAACCGAGATCAATTTTATAATTGTCGCTCTTCAGTGCCACCGCCACTTCAACGCCGGATGCCTGCTGCGATTCGGTGGTGGCCGCGGGCACGTCATTCAGCGTAGCGCTGCCGTTGGCCACTACCTGCGACTGCGTCAGGGCATTGGTGCCAAAGCGCTGCCAGGCGTTGCCCGCTGCGCTACCAGCATTCAGCGTCACTGGCGTAACGGTAAATTCGGCGCGTGAGTCGCCAAACGGCACGCTTGACCAGGTCAGCGGCGCTTTCGCTTCAGTGAGCTTGCTGAGGCCCGATTCGCCATCGCGGCCGCGCACCTGCACGCCCGCCTGCGCCCAGCTACCGGTGCGCGTTTGCAGTTCTTCCATCATGCTGTCAATTTGGTGCAGCGTGCGGCCCTGCTGCGCCACGGCGCTGTTATCCACTACTGCTTCACCTTCACCGCCGGTGGCCAGCGGTGTCTGCTGCCACGGCAATACGCTGCCGTAGCTCGACGGCGAAGCCTTCGCTACTGGCGTGCTGCGGTTGATAAACGGATTGTCGCTCAGCGCCAGGCCACCGATGGTCGGCGTTGCGCCATTCTGTGTACCCTGCAGGCCAATCAGCTGACCGCGTGCGCTGCGCAAGTAGGCCAGCGCCTGACTGTGATTGCCCTGCGCCTCTTCCACCCGAGCCAGCAGCAGCAGGCGATCCGGCGTCTGCGTCGCGCGCAGGCCATTGCGCAGGCGGGCCACTTTATCCAGATCGTGATTAGCCAGCGCCACGTCGATAGCGCCTACGCGGGCATCCTGATTAGGCGTATCGCGCGTCATCAGATAGTCGTAGACCACGCCCGCTTCTTTATTCATTTTGCCCGCCTGATAGAGGCGTGCCATGGCGAACATCAGCTCCGGGTTCTGCGGATCGTGCTGCAGCGCACCCACCAGCTTATCGTAGGCCGCGGCATACTGTTTCTGCTCGCGCAGGCGGTCGGCTTCGTTGATCACATAGCCGTTACGCAAACTCGCCAGCTGAGACGGCGTACTGTTTGCCTGCAGTTCCGGGCTGCTGAGGAAAGATTGCGCCTCGCTACTTAAACCGGCCTGATTCAGCACCGCCATCTGTGCCGCATAATCACCGGCATTGCCCTTCACGCCGCGCTGCATGTTGTTATGTACCACCGCGACGGCAGAAGTGAGATCGCCCGCCTTCGCCAGCCGATCGGCCAGATTACCGGCATCGACTGGATTAGCCGGAGGTGACATCGCCAGCGCTTTCAGCGTATTCGCCGCCGCGGCGTTGTCGCCCTGCGCCAGATAACGATCGGCGGTGCTCATCTGCAGGTTAAAATTCACCCGTTCTGCCAGCGCCCGCATCTCGCCGGTGCGGCTGGCAGCAGGAATGCGTGACAGCAGCGTGCTTGCCTGCTGCCAGGCGCCACTTTCGCTGGCGTTAATCGCTGCGGCGTACCGCTCGTTAACGCTGGCGTTGTCACGCAACGCAGGCTGCATCACGCTGGCCGCCATAGCGCTATCGCCCTGCTGGCGATAAATGCGTGCCAGATCAAGACGCAGCCAGCCGTCGGCAGGAAAGCGAGCAATGCCCTGCTGCAACAGGGCGATCGCCTGCGTTGGATTACCGGCGGCCAGCGCTTTTTTGGCCTGCTGACGCAGCGGATCGCTGCTGGGATTGTTGCCCCGCGGCGTCAGGCTTTGTCGTACGCTATCGGGCAGCGAAGCCAGCAGGCTGTTCGCCTCCTCGCCACGGTTCTGCTGGCGCAGCACATAGAACAGCCCCTCTTTGGCATTGCGGTTGTCACTGTCGCTCTGTAATACCGCGCGATAGGTCTGCTCCGCGTCCGCAAATGCACCGCTACGACGCTGCACATCAGCGCGGAACAGCTTCGCCGCCAGCCCTTTCTCTCCGCTGACCTGCGCCAGCGGTTCGCTCAGGGTCAGCGCCTGCGCGCTGTCGCCGTTTTTCAGCGCCTGTTGCGCCGCCGCCAGCTGCGCATAAAAACGCGCATCGCCCGCCTGCTGCTGACGTGACTCACCTTCTGTGCCGCCCAGCTTCGCCGAGCGCTCCAGATAATCTGCCGCTTGTGAATAGTTGCCGCCGCGCTGCGCCACATAGCCCATACCGGCTAACGCATCCGCATCTTCCGGGTTGGCCTGCAGCACGGTAGAAAATGACTTCTGTGCGCCCGCGACGTCGCCGCTGTTCAGAGCGGTAAAACCCTGACCTTTTTCAGCGCCGCCGACATTTTTACGATAGTGCTCCATCACCGCATTATCCTGCGGGTGACGCTGCTGCCAGGTTTGATAGATCGCGGCGTCACCCGGCTGCGGTCCTAACCAGAGCAGCGCCTGACGCAGCGAACGATCGGCATCCTGATTACCGCTCGCCAGTTCGCCGAGCAGCGGTAATCCTTCACGTCGGGTCGACTCCTGATAGGTCAACGCCTTGCCCAGAGCCAGCTTCGCGCCGGTGTCCTGCGGATGCTGACTGGCAAACTGCCTTAATGCTTCCACCGCCTGTGGCAGCAAGGTGCGATCGCCCGCCATGGTCAAATAATATTCTGCCGCCACGCTGGCCGGTGGTTCATTGCCGGTGAAGGTATTGCGCCAGGTTTGCAGCGCGGCCGCAATATTGCCGCTGCGCGCCTGCTGACGCGCCAGGCTGAGCTGCGCCTGGGGAATCGACTGCATCTGGCGGGCATTATCCAGCTCGCTGAGATGAGGATCGTTTGGCGATACCGCTTTCAGGCGCGAGCGCCACTGGGCAGCGGCGGTGTTATCACCGCCCTGTTGCGCATACAGCGACAGTAAATAGAGCGCCTGCGTATTGCCCGGCTCCACCATCAGCACTTTTTGCAGCGACTGCATCGCCAGGTCGTCATGGGCTTTTTGATGCCAGTAAGATGCCTGATCAAACAGCGCCTGCAGCGCCGGATTGCTGCTGTCAGCTGCCAGCACCGGTTGCGCCAGCGCCAGCGCACCGCCGAACAGCAGCGCCTGTTTGATACCGGCATTGAGGAAAGTGATTTTCATAATTAGGTTTTCCTTACTTCTTACCGGTCTGCTGGTTGTCGTTTTGCGATGGCAAACGACGACGCGCATGATGTTTCAACATAACCCAGGTGGCGCTACCGGCAATCGCTGCCAACAGCAACGCGCTCAGCGCTAACAGCACGCTGTGCTGGTTGGCATACCAGAACACCATCATGTACCAGGGCATTTCGCCGCGCGGCGACTGGGGGCCAACGCGGAAGCTGCGAATGCCGTTTTCATCGGTGATGATCGCGGTATCGCCACGAATCCCGGCGTTAATCCCCGGTGCGTTAAGATCGCTGTGCAAACGCAGCAGTTGCGCATCGTTGGTAGCGATAGACATCACCACCAGCCGACCGGCGTTCCACGGCGAGGCGTAGCTGACAAAGCCGCGCCAGGCTTCGTTGGAAGAAAAATAGCGATCGGCATCGAGCTGCTGCCGCGACCAGTCGCCGGTGAGCCAGCTGCGCATCTTATCCAGCACGCCCGGCGCCTTGACGCCCAGCGTGGTGCCGCTGGCGTCATAATCGCTTTTAGCCAGCATGGCGCGGGTAAAGGCGCTTTGCTGCACGGTAGAGACCGCCAGCACATCGCTATTTTTCAGGCGCGTCAGCGAGGTGCCGCCCTGTGGAATGCCAAACAGCACATGGTTCTGATACAGCGCCACGCCGGTGGCGTTACCGGAACGGCTGGCCAGATCGAGCAGCGTGCTGATTTCGCTGTCGCTGGGTTTCTCCGGCAGCAGCAGCGTGGTCTGGGAATAGTCCGCCAGCTGGGAGAACGGGAAGGATGCGCCGACGAAATAGGCCAGGTTAGGCAACATCGCGAAGTGTCGCGTATGGCTCAGGTCGATAAACGAATCTTCCTCAATGCGGCTCTTGATATTGTTATTCAGCAGCACGCCGCACGGCGCGTCCGCTTTAGGCGCAATATTGAAGTACAGCGCCAGCTGGTTATCGCCGTAAATCAGATAGGGATCCAGCTCCAGACGATACGCTTCCTGTCGCGCGTCACCGCCCAGGCGGCGCCAGGCATCTTCCAGTAGCCCGAGTTTGTTAACCGACAGGTTGCGCAGGAACGTGCCGTTGAGCATGACATTAAGATACGAGTTATTTTCGTCAATCCAGGTTTCCGCCGGAAAGCGATAGTTGAGCTGCACCGGAATGGCGTCACCGTCCCACAGAAAGAGATCGGGCGCAGCGCGGAAGTTCACGCGCAGCGCATCGTGCCACAATCCGTTAGTGGTCATACTCTGATCGGTGCGCAGCAGTTCACTGAGGCGCACCGGTCGCGTGGTGTTGATCCAGCGCGGCGCATCATACGCCTGACGCTGCGGCACATTGGCGGTCACCACGGTCAGCGACGCGGCATCGGTGGTCAGCGGCTGGCTGACCAGACGATACGCCGCCTGACGCAGCTGCTCATCATCACTGCCGATCACCAGCATCAGCTTGTAAATCGGGTTGTTGGGGTTGTCGATCATCATCAGCCTGGCTACGTTGCCCGCAGGCACGGTGAGCACGCCAATTTTGTCGCCGGGATGCGCAAACACAATGCCATTTTTCTCCGGCAGGCGATCGCGCAATACCGGAAAACGGGCGCCGCGATAATCCGCCTGAATGCCCAGCCAGGAAGCGACCATCGCCGCCGCGCTGACCTGCGCCGGATCGGCTGCCGCTGGAAACACCATCGGCACGCTGGCTTCGGTCATCTGCATCGGATCGATAAACGGCCGCGGAAAATTACGCAGGCGGGTGCCGGTGTTGAGCTGTTGCCCTTCCAGCAACAGACGCGTGGTCGGCATAATGGTGACGCGGTTCTGCGTGGCGCTGTCGCGCTCGCACAGCAGCTTATCGGCATCGTTGATTTTGAAGCTGAGATTATTGCTGGACACCACCATCGCCGCCGGAATATCGAGTTGATAATCACTGACGTCGCTGTCGGCAGCGCCCAGCGGCAGCGTACCCAACGGCTGGCCATTAAGCATCAATTGCAGCGAGGTGTTGCGGGCAGCCAGCGCGGTAGAGACGCGCAGTGACAGCATCAGCCGGGCGTTGGTGATGACCTGATCGGCGGGCAGCGTAAAGACAATGCCTGACTGCAACTGGCCGCCGGTCAGCGTGATACCACGCGGCTGGCCCATCTGCGCCACGCTGATTTCGCTGCTGGTCGGCTGAAACAGCATAGCGGGTGCCACAGGCGGCGTTTCAATTGCCGGTTGCACCGGCTCCACCGCGACGCTATCGGGGATGGCTGGCGTTGCTTCGGCGGCGGCATCAACGCTGGACGACGACGCCTCGGCAGCGGGCTGTTGCTCCACCTGCGGCGCGTCGTCAGTCAGCGGCGCAGCGCTGGCCTCCGTCTGCATCGCCGGTGGCTGCGAGGCATTGGTTGCTTCAGTAGCCGGATTGCTGGCAGCAGGATCGCTCTCAGTCGGGGACGGCTGCGTCACAGCGGGCGCGCTGGCTGAACCGTCATTCGCGGTGTCTGGCGCGGTTTGCGCCGCAGCGGCCGCGTTCGGCGCATAAGGATCGGCGGCCACGGCGGCGCGCAGTTGCTGCTCTTCCGCACCTACGCCCGGCGGCGGCGGCACCTGCGACAGCGCCTCGCTGTCCTGCGTGACGGCGGTGTTCTCCGCCCATGCGTGGCTCAGCAGCAGACTGCCCGCCAGCGAGGTCACCAGCAGACTTTTTATCAGACGTGGTTTCATGCTCCCTGATCCTCCTGCGCCTGACCGGCAACGGTTTTACGTTTGTCCCGTCGCCCTTTCCAGGTCAGCCAGAAGAGTTCAAACACGGTACGAATAATGGTTAACAGCGAGCGCAGCGGGCTGTCCGGCTTATATTGCGGCTGAATCCAGGCGTCGGCGCGCGCCAACACCACGCGTACCAGTTCACGGCGGCGCGACAGCGGCATCTGGCCGAACTTTAGGCGAATCACGTCGTCGTCGCTGGAGATGATGCTAACCGGAATAGTGATGGCACCCGATTGCAGAAGAATATCAATTTCTTCAATTTCATCATGCAGATGACGTTGATCGGGCGCGATGATTTGCGCGCCGCCCATCGACAAATCGGAGGTCACCGTGCGTGACGAGATGCCGCTGGCGTAATGAATAATGGCCGGAATTTCGACCTCGATACGGATGGTTTTACGTACCTGCTTGGTTTCGCGTGCCACGGCAATCGCCGCCATCAGAATCACCAGGCTGAAAATCGCCCAGCCAACGTTCAGCGCGATAACCCAGGGATCGACGCCAAAATAGTCATGCGCCACCGCGCGCACCACGCCCGCGGTAATGCCCGCGGTCAGCAGCAGCGCGGTGATGACATGCGGACGGACGATGTTGAAGTCAAAGAAACCCTGATCGAGCAGGCCACCCTTGTCGGTCACGTTGAACTTGCCATGCTTGGGTGAAATCAGCGTCAGCAACGTCGGAATAACCAGGTGAAATGCCATCACCGTTTCATAGATTTCACCCCAGAAGGTGTAACGGAAACGGCCGTTCATGCGTGAGTTAACGTACAGCGACATCACCAGATGCGGCAGCACGTAGGCGAAAATCAGCGATGCAGAAGAGTGAATAATATTCAGGTTAAACAGCAGGTAAGCCAGCGGTGCGGTCAGGAAGATCACGCGCGGAATACCAAACTGGAAATGCAGCATGGCGTTGAGATAACAGAGACGCTGTTGCCACTTCAGGCCGCGACCAAACAGCGGATTATCGACGCGGAAAATTTGCGTCATGCCGCGCGCCCAGCGGGTACGCTGCACCACGTGCAGGCCGAGACGTTCGGTTGCCAGACCCGCCGCCAGTGGGATCGCCAGAAAAGCCGAGCCCCAACCAAGGCGCTGCATTTTCAACGCGGTGTGCGCATCTTCAGTCACGGTTTCCACAGCAAAACCGCCAATCTCTTCCAGCGCAGCACGGCGGATCACCGCACAGGAGCCGCAGAAGAAGGTGGCATTCCAGTTGTCGTTGCCCTGCTGTACCGGGCCGTAGAACAGCGCACCTTCGTTAGGAATTGAGCGCGCCGCACGCAGGTTGCGTTCAAAGGGGTCGGGTGAATAGAAGTAGTGCGGTGTTTGCAGCAGCGCCAGTTTGGGATCCTTCAGGAAGGGCCCCACGGTGGCCTGCAAAAAGGTGCGCGTGGCAACGTGGTCGCAGTCAAAAATGCAGATCAGCTCGCCTTTAGTGATTTTCATCGCATGATTGAGGTTGCCCGCTTTGGCGTGACGGTTATCGTCGCGCGTGATGTAGCCGACGCCAACGTCGGCGGCAAATACCGCAAACTCACGACGCTTGCCATCATCAAGCAGATAGATTTTCACCTTATCGCGCGGATAATCGATGCACTGCGCTGCCAGCACGGTATCGCGCACTACGTCGAGGCTTTCGTTATAGCTCGGAATATAGATATCGACCGTCGGCCAGAGGCTAATATCATCCGGCAACGGCTCAATGGTACGCTTCAGCGGCCAGGTAGTTTGCAGGAAGCCAAGAATTAAAATCACCCACACGTAAAGCTCGGCAATATAGAGCGCGATGCCGAACAGCGCCTCTATCTCCGAATTAAAATGCAGGGTTTCGGTGGTGCGCCACCAGATATAACGCGTCGACATTAATGCCGACAGAAATACCATCACCACGCTGACTTTTTGGCTTTTGCTGAAGCCCAATAAAAAGAGCAGACCAATACTGATTAAACCAAAAATATACTGCTTTTGGCTGTCCATGGGCGTAATGATGATCACCGCCGCAATTGGCGCTAATACCAATAGCAGCAGGTAGAACCAAATTTTTTTCATGAGGATCCTGGCAACGCTAAATGTTTATTATTATTTCGCTCGCTGGCGATAATGTTATCCGCAGGCCGCACAGCGGCCCGCTTTCCGGCTTACCGCGAGCGCAGCGAACCGTGCAATTCTCCGTTGCCAACCTGGATGTCCAATAGCGAAGCGACACGCCTTGCGATCAGCTCAATATCAAAAGCCGCCGCTGAAACCGGACTAAAATCAAAAATGGACTGCTGTGAAGCATTGGCTTCTGCCACGCTCTCGTCGCGGTGCACCACGCCCAATAATTTATCGTCGAGGCGCTGCTGCATAAAAGCCGTTACGTCCCGACTTATATTGCGACGTGTATCACTCTGGTTCAGGACGAAATAGTGTCCCGCTTTATTATTTAACGCTTTGCCGATCATTCGGTTATTTTCAATATGCGGTAACAGTGATACCGAGGCGGTATCCGCTAACATCACCACCAGATGTAAATCGGCTAATTCGGCCACCGCTTTCAGCGCCGGATTCGGGCCGGGCGGAAAGTCAGCCACAATCACCAGGCCGGGATAATTCAGCAACGTGCTCAGGCCGCGCGGTAAAAAATGCGCATCCTGCGTGAGATGATCTTCGAAGCGCACCCGCTCCTCTTCCGTTACGTCGCCGTAGGGCAAGACGAAGACGTTGCCGCCGGTGGTCAGCACCGCCTGGCTCCAGTCCGGATTTTCAGCGGATCGCGCCACAAAGCCGCGCCCGTCAGATAAGGGAACGCCGAAGTGCAGGCGCAGCGCATTTTGTACGTCAAAATCGATTGCCAGTACTTTGCTGCCGGAGCGCGCCAGCGCCCAGGCGAGATTAGCCGCCATCGTGGTTTTACCAACGCCACCTTTCGGTGAGCAAACACAAACTAACGGCATAGGGCGATCTTCTCCAGTAACGGTTTGAGTAGCGTCTCTTTCGACAGCATCACCGGCTCAGCGGGACGCGTACGGAATAATCCCCCAAAACGGCCAGGCGCAGCAGGCGGCGGCGTCGGCATGCCAACAGGCGGCAGTGCCGCAGCGGGTGCTGGCTGAGCCACCGGCGCAGGTGCAGCGGGCCGCGAAGGCACCGCGGTGGCTGAAATCTGCTGCAGCAGCGAACCGGTTGCGGGCGTAGTCTGCACCGCCGCCTGGGCACGCAGCGACGGCAGCGGTGTCACTGGTTTTGGACTGGCCGCCACGCTGTCGAGCAGCAGGCTGCCGGTGCTGACGGTGCGCGCGCTTAACAGCTGCGCCACCACCGGCGCCGTAAAGGCGTCGCTTTTCACCGGCTGTGGCTGAGCACGATCGATGCGCTGACCGGTTTCCAGCACGTCATCGTGATTTTTCTCTTCAGACAGCTGTTGAATAATCGCCCAGCGCTGCTGGTCGTTTTCTAATGACTGGCCTGACATATCCCTGAAGTTGATATCCTGCGTCTGCGTCTTTTCCTTAAAACGCTGCAAATCATCGTAATTTTTCATGCAAATACGTCTGGCCAGTAAGGGAGAGGGAATTTTCGGCGAATATAGCACATTCTGTGCAAACCGTGAGATTAATCTTATAAGTTATTCAGAAGAACGAGAATGAAGTCTTGGGCATTTCGCGGCATAAACGGGTGAAAAAGCGGCAATTGGGGGAATCTGGCAATGATATTAATAAGTCGATCTTAAGTAAAATAAGCGTTCTGTTGTACAGACTCGTCCATATAAAAAGAAAGAAAAACGGGCCAGCCAGTGACCCGTTTTCTTGTTTAGCCTGCCTGCTGCTGTTCATCCTGATCAACAGCGAAACAGGCGATTTGCTGGTCGCCATATTGTTTCAGCTGCGGCTGCAACTGGGTGCAGGGACCAAAGCGGCGTACGCAGCGGGCGTTAAACGCACAGCCCGGCGGCGGATTCAACGGGCTCGGCAGCTCGCCGGTGAGTTTGATACGCTCACGGCGATCATCTGGATTGAGGCGCGGCGTGGCTGATAACAGCGCCTGCGTATAAGGATGGCGCGGGTTGCTGAAAATCGCTTCTTTGGTGCCGCGCTCCACGCAGCGACCGAGATACATCACCATCACCTCATCTGCAATGTGCTCAACCACCGACAGATCGTGCGAGATGAACACGTAAGACAAGCCCAGCTCCTGCTGCAGATCCATCATCAGGTTCAGCACCTGAGCGCGCACTGATACATCCAGTGCGGAGACCGGTTCATCGGCAATCAGCACATCGGGATCGAGCATCAGGCCGCGGGCAATCGCGATACGCTGACGCTGGCCGCCGGAAAACATATGCGGATAGCGATCGTAATGTTCGGTTTTCAGGCCGACCTTCGCCATCATCGCCAGCGTTTTCTCTTTGCGCTCTGCCTTGCTCAGGCTGGTGTTGATCACCAGCGGCTCTTCCAGAATCTGGCTAATTTTTTTGCGCGGGTTCAGCGAGCCGTACGGGTTCTGAAACACGATTTGAATTTTCTGCCGACGCAATTTCTGCGCCTGCGGATCGTGCTTGAGCAGATCCTGGCCGTGCCAGTAAAGCTGCCCTTCGGTCGGCGTTTCAATCATGGTCAGCAGACGACCCAGCGTCGATTTACCACAGCCCGATTCGCCCACTACCGCCAGCGTCTTGCCGCGCTCAAGATTAAACGAAACGCCATCCAGCGCCTTCACCAGCCGCTCTTCACCAAACCACCCTTTTTTCACCGGGTAGTGTTTTTTCAGATCGATCGCCTGCAACAGATAATGTTGCTCAGTGGTTTCATGCTTCATAAGTTGGTCTCCCGGCATCATCCAGCGGATAGTGACATTTGGACTGACGCCCCGGAATATCACGTAATGGCGGCTCTTCCGCCCGGCAGCGATCGGTGGCATACGGGCAGCGCGGATTCAGCAGGCAGCCGTTTGGCCGATCGTATTTGCCCGGCACCACGCCTGGCAACGACGCCAGACGCGCTTTATCGACCGCAAACTCCGGCAGTGCCCGCAGCAGCGCCTGCGTATAAGGATGGCGCGGCGCACGGAAGATATCCACTGCCTTGCCGGTTTCCACCACCTGCCCGGCGTACATCACAATAATGTGCTGTGCCGCTTCGGCCACCAGCGCCAGATCGTGAGTAATCAGGATCAGCGCCATGTTCTCCTGCTTTTGCAGCTCCAGCAGCAGCTCGATGATCTGCGCCTGAATGGTCACATCCAGCGCGGTGGTTGGCTCATCGGCAATCAGCAGTTTTGGCCGACAGGCGATCGCCATGGCAATCATCACGCGCTGGCTCATGCCGCCGGAAAGCTGGTGCGGATAAACATCAAGACGCGATTCCGCATCAGGAATGCCAACCTGGTTCAGCAGATCGATGGCGCGCTGGCGACGGGTACGGCGATTGCCGCCCTGATGCACCTTGATCGCTTCCATAATCTGATAACCCACGGTGTAGCAGGGATTCAGGCTGGTCATCGGATCCTGGAAAATCATCGCCACTTCCGAACCCACCAGCTGGCGGCGCTCTTTCTCGGAGATTTTCATCAGATCGCGCTGATTAAACGCCAGCTTCTCTGCTTTTACCTTACCGGGATAATCGATTAATCCCATGATCGCCAGCGAGCTAACCGATTTACCTGAACCCGATTCACCGACAATGCCGACGACCTGGCCCTGTTCAACCTCGTAGCTGATGCGGTCAACCGCCTTGAAAGGTGCCTTTTCGTCGCCGAAATGCACCGATAGTTGATCTACATGTAATAGTGCCATCTCGGAGCCTCTTACTGCTTGAGTTTCGGGTCGAGGGCATCACGCAAGCCGTCGCCCATCAGGTTAAATGCCAGTACGGTAAGCAGAATAATGACGCCAGGAAACGTCACCACCCACCAGGCACTTTGCGCATACTGCAGTACGTCGGAGAGCATGGTGCCCCACTCCGGCGTTGGCGGTTGCGCGCCCATTCCGAGAAAGCCCAACGCCGCCATATCGAGAATGGCGTTGGAGAAACCCAACGACGCCTGCACGATCAGCGGTGCCAGACAGTTAGGTAAGATATTGATGAACATCTGGCGGATCGGACCGGCACCGGCGACGTTCGACGCGGTAACGTAGTCGCGGTTAATCTCCACCAGCACCGCAGCACGCGTCAGACGAATGTAGTGCGGCAGCGCCACGAAAGTCAGCGCGATAGAGGCGTTAACGATCGACGGACCAAAAATTGCCACCAGCACCAGCGCCAGCAACAGGCTTGGCAGCGCCAGCATGATATCGACCAGACGCATGATGGCTGCATCAAGCGCACCGCCAACGTAACCCGCCAACAGGCCGAAGATCACGCCAAACACCAGCGACAGCACCACCACCAGACAGCCCACCAGCAGCGACAACCGCGCGCCGTACATCAGACGCGTTAATACGTCGCGACCGACATCGTCGGTGCCGAGAATAAACTTCCAGCTGCCGCCTTCCTGCCAGACCGGCGGATGCAGCAGCGCATCACGGAACTGTTCCGCGGGCGCATGCGGTGCCAGCACGTTGGCAAAAATAGCGATTAACAGCATCAGAACCACGTAAACCAGGCCAATGACCGCGCCTTTATTACGCTTAAAGTAGTGCCAGAATTCCTGAATTGGGGTCATCGGCTTGGGTGCAGCGGTGACGCTGGCTGGATCAACAATTGACATGATGCCCCCTTATTTCTTGTGGCGAATGCGCGGATTGACCACGCCGTACAACAGATCAACCAACAGGTTAACCACGATAATCAACACCGCGACCAGCAACACGCCGCCCTGCACTACCGGGTAATCGCGGCGTTGCAGTGCTTCAATCAGCCAGCGGCCAAGGCCCGGCCAGGAGAAGATGGTTTCGGTCAGAATGGCGCCTGCCAGCAGCGTGCCGACCTGCAAACCAATCACCGTGACCACCGGCAACATCGCGTTACGCAGCGCATGCACAATGATGACGCGCATACGCGACAGCCCTTTGGCGCGCGCGGTGCGGATGTAATCCTCGCCCAGCACTTCCAGCATCGATGAGCGCGTCATGCGCACAATCACCGCCAGCGGGATGGTGCCCAGCACGATCGCCGGCAGAATCATGTGCATGACCGCGTCATGGAAGTCGCCTGGCTCCCCCCAAATCAGCGTGTCGATCAGCATAAAGCCGGTAAGCGGTTGCGTATCATCAAGGAAAACGGTGTCGCCCACGCGGCCGGAAACCGGCGTCAGGTTGAGTTGCACCGAAACCAGCATGATCAGCATGATGCCCCACCAGAAAATCGGCATGGAGTAGCCGGTCAGTGAGATGCCTACTGCGGTGTGATCGAAGACAGAACCGCGTTTAACCGCGGCCAGTACGCCCACCGGAATACCCACGGCCACGGCGAAAATCATCGCGCAGAAGCCGAGTTCCAGCGTCGCCTGGAAGCGAGGCACAAATTCATCCCATACCGGGATGCGACTCTTCAGCGAAATCCCCAGGTCGCCATGCAGCACCCCGTTGATATAGCTGAAATATTGTTTCCATAGTGGTTGGTCGAGTCCCAGTTGGGCCATCAGTTGCGCGTGACGCTCGGGAGATATCCCGCGCTCACCCGCCATGATCAATACCGGATCGCCTGGGATTAAATGAACAAATGCAAAAGTGAGTAATGTGATACCGATAAACGTTGGGATAACAAGGCCCAAACGTCGGAGTATGAACTGCAACATAATCCGTTTCTCTCGTGACCAGGCAGCCGTAGCCGCAAGGTTAGTTATTGCTTACATCTGACGATCGGGTAGCCCCGACCGCGACGCAGATGGGCTGCGTCTCTACCGTTTCCAGTAAAACAGGGGATAAAACCGGGGCAACTCGCGCCGCCCCGGAAGCAGCAGGATTATTCCTTAATGTCTACCTGAGCAAAGTAGTGGCCGCCAAGCGGATCTACTTTATAGCCGGAGACTTTCTTGCTGACCGGTTCGTATACCGTTGAGTGCGCGATCATCAGCGCCGGGACCTGGTCATGCATTACAACCTGAGCCTGCTTATAAAACTCGATGCGCTTCGCCTGATCGGCGGTGGCGCGTGCTGGCTGAATCTGATCTTCAAACGATTTGTCACACCAGCGCGAGTAGTTCGAGCCATCTTTCGCGGCTGAACAGCTGAACAGCGTTGCCAGGAAGTTATCCGGGTCACCGTTGTCGCCGGTCCAGCCCATCATAACGGTCTGATGCTCGCCCGCTTTCGCACGCTTGAGGTATTCGCCCCATTCGTAGGTCACGATTTTCGCCTTCACGCCAACTTTCGCCCAGTCAGACTGAATCATCTCAGCCATACGACGCGCGTTCGGGTTGTAAGGACGCTGTACCGGCATTGCCCACAGATCGATAGTGAAACCGTCCGCCATGCCCGCTTCTTTCAACAGTGCCTTCGCCTTTTCAGGATCGTAAGCATAATCCTGCACCGCGTCGTTGTAGCCCCACATAGTGGGTGGAATCAGGTTTTTCGCTGGCTGACCGGCGCCCTGATAAACCGCTTCAATGATCGCTTTTTTGTTGACCGCCATGGTCAACGCCTGGCGCACCTTCAGATTATCCAGCGGCTTTTTCTCAACGTTATAAGAGAGGTAACCGACGTTCAGGCCCGCCTGCTCATACAAATTGATGTTTTTATCCAGCTTCATGCGCGCGATGTCAGCCGGGTTCGGATATGGCATCACGTGACATTCGCCTTTTTGCAGCTTGGCGTAACGCACGGAAGCATCAGGTGTAATAGAGAACACCAGACGATCGATTTTTGGCTTGGTGCCCCAGTAGTCGGCGTTGGCTTTGTACAGGATGCGCGAATCTTTCTGGTACTGCAGCAGCTGGAACGGCCCGGTGCCGACCGGATTCAGGTCAACTTTTTCCGGCGTGCCGGCTTTCAGCATGTTGTCGGCGTACTCTTTTGACAGCAGGGATGCGAAGTCCATACCGAGGTCAGCCAGGAAAGGCGCTTCCGGACGCGTCAGCACGAAGCGCACGGTATTTTCATCGACCTTCTCGATTTTGCTGATCAGCTTCGGCATATCCATGCCTTCGAAATATTCGTAGCTGCCGCCAGAAACACCGTGATATTTGTTGTTTTTGTCGAGCTGGCGCTCAAAGGTAAACACGACGTCATCGGCATTAAAATCGCGCGTCGGTTTAAAATCTTTGGTGGTTTGCCATTTCACACCTTTACGCAGGTGGAAGGTATAGGTTTTGCCATCGTCACTAATATCCCACTTTTCCGCCAGCGCCGGATGCAGTTCGGTAGTACCCACCGTGAACTCCACCAAACGGTTATAGATCTGACGTGAGCTGGCATCATAGGTGGTGCCGGAGGTAAACAGTTGTGGGTTGAAGCCTTCAGGTGAACCTTCAGAACAATAAACCAGGGTTTTAGCCTGAACGCCTGCGGCTACGGTCATCGCAATCATGCTCAGACCGACCTTCAGCATCCTGGATTGAGCCAGGGATTTACTCATGCTTATGCTCCAATGTGTGATGTGTTGTTGTGTGCGTGTTGCATTTGCCCGACCTCTGATTTTTTTATGCGGCCGGTGCAAGGAGAGGATGTGAGGTTGACGTGATGAAAAACTGACGCAATCGAATCCGTCAGATAAATCCGCTTTCGCACCCTTATTGACGCATCAATTTGTCAACAGTTGCAACTAACGTCAATACGGCGCAACGGTATTTACACAGAGTGTGAGAAAGTGCAAACAAACATAAAAAAAAGCGAAAAGATGATTTGCCAGTAAATTAATTCAATAAGTTGCCATTAAAGCAGCCATTAATCTGGTCAAACCAGCAATAAGCTAGTGGTTATCATTGCTAAAAAACAATTTCAAATTAAGGCTAAACGACGATGTTATGACCGATTTCGTCTCTGTTTTGCACAACATTCAGCTAAATATGCTGCGCTTTTCGCATAAGAAACAGTCAAATCAGAGAGGAAGATCATAAGTTGGATGCGCTGCGAATTAAGCGTTCGAGGAAGAGCCGACAAGGCCTGCGGAGCATCAAGGCAATAAAAACCGTCTCAAAAATAACAGCGATGGTTGGCAGGGTTAAATATGGCGTATTGCTGTTCCCCTAACGGAATACACTAAAGAGCGCAAAAAGGATTTTCTTATAGTTCATCGGCGCGATATCAATAATGACTTTACGTCGGTACAAAATAAAATCCTCTGGTAATAAGCACTATTTTCGGCAAATTATCGCGCTATATGGTTGTTTTCTTGTCTTATTTATTTACATCAAAAACGACCAGCCTCTCTCGACCAACCCTTTTGCCATTCCGGCATGACCCAATCCGCAACCGCTCTTAAGCGATTGTCATTACGCCCCCCTTTCATCCCTTTTCATTCCCTTTTTTTACCTGGCCTCACCTGAGCGAAGATCCCAATCTGCACTCAATTTCCCCCACCTTGTTTTCCAGCTCTCGCCCTTTCTGGCTCTGGCTTGAGTTCTGGTTCTGGTTCTGGTTCTGGTTCTGGTTCTGGTTCTGGTTCTGGTTCTGGTTCTGGTTCTGGTTCTGGTTCTGGTTCTGGTTGTGGCTTTGGCTTTGGCTTTGGCTTTTGATTTTTGTCGTTGTGGTTTTGACCTGGGTTTTGACCTTGAGGAGGCATCACCACCGCCGAGGCAAAAGCGTTTTCCAGGGCGAGCCGCAGGGATGCGGCGAGAAGGTGCGTTGAGCCGGGAGCGAATCGCGCCTGGTCCGTCAGGAAAAGGATTTTGCTGAGGGCACCCGCCTTTGGCGGGCGGTTATGTTTGCCGGATAGCGTGGGTGCAGGGCCGGGGCGACTGCCGGCCCTGCTCGGGCAGGCTTTAGCCTGTACGAAAGAGCTTTTGACCTTAAGACGTTGACCTTAAGACGTTGACTTTAAAAGGCCGGCCGCCTACATCAGGCCAGACCAACCCCCACTCAAATTCCAGACGAAAAAAAGCCCGCTTTTTCAAGCGGGCTTCTTATTCTTAAATATGGTCGGCGAGAGAGGATTCGAACCTCCGACCCACTGGTCCCAAACCAGTTGCGCTACCAAGCTGCGCTACTCGCCGATGCGGGCGCATGTTACTGCGCCGCTATTTGAGCGTCAATGACTTTTTATACTTTGCCTGCCAATCGCCTGGAAAGCGTGCTGTTGCTGCTTCGGCGGCGATTGGCAGCAGAGTCATTAGCTACCGCTATGTGCGCTGGCAGGTGCCTGACACCAGTTGTTGGCAGCTTTAATGCCACCATCCGGTGAGGTATAGCCCAGGCAGCCAAGAATGGTATCAAACAACTCAACGTGACGGTGCGTAGCACCCACGCGCTGCTGCGCCTGTAACCGTTCGAACGCGCTCTTGTTATGGCTATCTTCCAGATACTTGTCAGATGCCCAAACAATCATCGGCACGCGAAACTGCTCTGGCGGTGCCATTTCACGCGGCGTACCGTGCAGGTGCATGTTTTCACTGATCGATTCACCGTGATCGGAGGCATAGAACACAATGGCTTTCTTATCGCGCAGCTGATCAAACACGCTATCGAGCACGGTATCGGTATAGAGCACCGAGTTATCAAAGGCATTGATCAACTGCGCTTTGCTGCAGGTATCATCCACGCCCATACATTCCGGCTTATAGCGCGCAAAGTCACGCGGATAGCGCTGCGAATAGAGATAGTGCGAGCCTTTGGTATGCAGGACCACCAGATGCTTGCCTTTCGGATAGCGCTGCAAGGATGCCTGTAGCTCAGGAATCAACAGCATATCGTCAACGGCTTTGCCCTGATTACGCTTCTCTGAACCAATCTGCTCACGGAAAGAGAAGTTATTGGCGTTGGCATTATCGTAGAACCAGACTTCACTCTGCATGGCGAACAGCTCGGAGGTAAAGCCCAGCTCGCGCATCACTGCAAACACGTTCTGCTCTTTCAGCGTGCGGCCCGGGTTATCCATGGTGCCGTTTTCGCGTACAAACATGCAACGCAGCGAGAGCTTGGTTGCGGTATCGCATGACTGGCCGCGGAACGCTACCAGGTTCTTCTCTTTCGACAGCTTCGGCGTGGTATCGCGGTCATAGCCGAGAATACCCATGTGATCCCAGCGCGTGGTTTCACCAATCACAAACACCACGTAGGTGTCGTCGATGCCTGGCGGCGCGACATAGGTGAATTTCTTCGCCGGATCGAGCAGTTCCTGGTCATCCAGCGTCTCGTGAACGCGCGTCCAGGTAAACAGGCCCACCGCAGCCAGCCAGTTAGAAGGCAGGTACGAGTGCGCCACGATGCCGCCGTAGCTCGGCAGATCGATATTGGTGATCTCTTCGTTGGTCTTTTGCAGCTTATCGAAGAAGCGAATCGGCAACCAGACCAGCGCAACCGACAGCGCCAAAATCACCAGCGGCTTCAGACGTTTGCCCGGCGTTTTCAGCTGTTCAAACAGCGTTTCGCGCAGGTTGTTCATCCAAATCATCATCAGCGGTAGCGCGCTGACCAGCACCATCCACAGCACAAAGTGAAAGCCGATCACTTCTTTCGACAGATCGACGTCGGTGGTCATCACCGATGCGACAATCCCGTAGCCAATGACCACGTTGAAAAAGGCCATGTAATAGGCGGCAGCAACGGAAATCAGTACCACAACCGTTGCCAGTATGCGCCATACCAGCTTGCCGCCCAGCGACAACAGGCGCATCAGGAAGAAAGGTAACAGGACGCTGGCAAGGATTTCAGCCACAGCGGAAAACCAATCTGTGGCGTTTGATTTACTAATAAAGGGATCAAATCGGCGGTAAAAGATCGGTAAATTCAACAGAATACCGATATAAAGTGACAGCAAAAGAGACAGCTTTTGCTGTGTTAACGTTTTTATATAATTCATCTGACCTTCTTTCCCCAACGTGGCCGCATAGCGTGTAAACGCTTATCAGACCCTGTCAGGGTGGCGGAGTTCGCACAAACCGTGGTTTAAACGAGGTTAATCATGTTACAGGAGGATTCTGAACGACTTAACAAGCGAAGCGCAGCCGTTGAGAGGGCACAGTAGAACATAATTACGCCAGCCGCGCAGCGAATTATAGTTATCGTCGCGAGTAAATTGTGTGATTTTTATACTAGATGCCGCTGAACCAGTTATAGCCCTGATCTTCCCAGTAACCGCCGGGATTCTGATCGGTGACAAAAATCGCCGCGATGTGCTTGGCATTTTTAAAGCCGAGCTTAGTCGGCACACGCAGTCGCAGCGGATAGCCGTAATCGGGCGGTAACGGTTTACCATCAAATTCCAGGGCCAGAATAGTCTGCGGATGTAGCGCAGTGGCCATATCCAGACTGGAGTAATAGCGGTCGTCGCATTTGAAGCCGACATAGCGCGCATGGGTATCGGCACCCACCTGCTGCAACAGCGTGCGCAGCGGCACCCCGCGCCAGTGGCCAATGGCGCTCCAGCCCTCAATGCAAATCAGGCGAGTGATCTGATCGTCCTGCGGCAGACGTTGCAGCTGTTCCAGCGTCCAGGAAGCGGGTTTCGCTACTTTGCCGCTGACTTCCAGCCGATAGTTAGGCACGTCAATCTCCGGCACGTTGTATTCCGGATAAAAAGCGTTGAAGCGAAAAGGCCGGGTAATCTGATCGGGGCGATAGGTTTGCGCCAGCTTGTCACCGCTGAACAGCCACGCCTGCACGCGATCGTTCCAGCGTGACATCGCCCACAGGGCGCGATCTACGCTGTCGCCATCCTGCAGATTACAGCCGGTAAGCATAGAAACCGCACCCAGCGTCAGGCCGCCGCGCAACAGCATGCGGCGCTGTAAATTGATCAGCTGTTTACGCTGATCGGGCTCCAGCGGCCGATTGTCAGCCATCCTGATGTTCCTCTTTTCGCCCACCGGTGATCATCGCCACCAGCGTTTTGGGGACCAGCAGCACCATGATTGCGTGAATGAGCGCAAACAGCAGCACGGCGGCCATACAGTAAAAGTGCACGTAACGGGCGATGTCAAAGCCGCCCATCAGCGCCACCAGCCCGCTGAGCTGCACCGGCTTCCAGATCGCCAGCCCTGACAGCACCAGCAGAAATCCCACCACCAGCACGCCGACATACATCAGCTTTTGCACCGCATTATAACGGCCTGGCGTATGGTGTAATTTGCCGCGCAGCGCCTGCCAGCCATCAATAACCAGCTGGCGCGGCGTAAAGGAGAAGAAATCGCGCCGGAAATGCCCACTGCTCACACCCCAGATCAGGTAGAGCAGCGCGTTGCCTGCCAGCAGCCACATTACCGCAAGATGCCAGGCGATGTGCCCACCCAGCCAGCCGCCGAGAGTCAGCCAGGCTGGAAAGGAAAAATCAAACAGTGGCGAGGCGTTATAAATGCCCCACCCGCTCATGACCATAAGCACCATCACCAGCACGTTGAGCCAGTGGCACAGGCGAACAGGCCAGCTATGTTGGCGATCTCTCTTCACAGGCGCACTCTTTACATTGGCGGTGTTAAGCCATCTTTACCGGCAGAAATGCCACGCGCAACCAGCTTGCCATCGTCGCCTTTCTGACCAAACAGCACCACTTTAGTGCCTGGCTTGAGTAGCGAGGTGTTACCTGGCTCAATCAATACCACGGGCACATCGTCCGGCACGTTAACGGTTTTGGCTTTATCACCATATTTGACCGTCAGAGTACGGCCCTGGCTGTTTACCAGTTTACCTACGGTGCCGTTGGTCATGGTATTGACCTTGCCATCGGCGGATTCAAACGGGTTGAAGCCTTCACCGCTGCCGCGCAGCGAGGGTGCAAAAACGTGAACTTCCAGCGCGCGCAGCGTGCCGTTAGGCTGTGGTACCGCGGCGGTGCCGATAAAGCTGTCGGGTTTGATGTCGCTCATCTGCGCTTTGCTGACGCTGTTAACGCGCGTTTTATCGGTCACGTCGACGCTGAGCTTTTCGCCCTGGCGAGTGGTCAGCTGCAACGTATGGCCGTTGAACTGGTCAATGGTGCCGCGAGTCGGCTTAATCACCTGATCGGCAGGCACGGCGGCAGCACCAAAGGTGGCGAACAGCGAGCCGAGTACCAGCGCACGGAAAGGATGCATCATAAAAAACTCCGGAAAGAGAAAGAGATGTGTGCGTTAAGCGTAGGCAAAGGCGGATAAAGCGGGGTGCAAAGAGTGTATTTAAACGTAACGATAAAACGGTAGCGGACCGGCGAACCGGCCCGCGCGATCATCAATTTTTGATATTGAGGGTCACATCGATGTTGCCACGGGTGGCGTTAGAGTAAGGGCAAACGATATGCGCTGCATCAACCAGCTTTTTCGCTTCCGCTTCGTCCATGCCCGGCAGGTGAATATCCAGCTCAACTTCAATACCGAAACCGGTTGTGATTGGGCCAATACCCACTTTGCCTTCAATAAACGCCTCTTTCGGCAGGGTGATTTTGTCGCGGCCAGCAACAAACTTCATGGCACCGAGGAAACACGCAGAATAACCCGCAGCAAACAGCTGTTCCGGGTTAGTGGCTTCGCCGCCCGCGCCGCCCATCTCTTTTGGCACGCCCAGCTTCACGTCCAGCACGCCGTCAGAGGAGGTCGCGCGTCCGTCACGGCCGCCGGTGGCTTTTGCTTCTGCGGTATAAACAACTTTTTCTAATGACATGGTGAATCCTCTTTTATACGCGATTCAATCGCGAGCGATTTACATGATTAAGGAAGATGATGACGCGGCCACGCTGGCAGCGTTATCGATTTAAGTTATCGCGCAACATATCAAGCTGCGCCTTCAGCGTGCTGATGGTGTCGATATCACAGGAGGATGCGCACTGCACCGCCTGCGGAATCGCCTGCGCCTCTGTTTTCAGCGCCTGGCCTTTGGCGGTTAACGTGACAACCACCTGCCGCTCATCGCGACGCGAACGCTGGCGATTCAACAGTCCGGCCGCTTCCAGTCTTTTCAGCAATGGCGTCAGCGTGGCGGAATCCAGAAACAGCCGTTCGCCAATTTCCGACACCGTAATATCATCCTGTTGCCACAGCACCAGCATCACCAGATATTGCGGATAGGTGATCTCCAGCGGCAGTAGCAGCTGACGGTACACTTTATGCATCGCCAGATTCGCGCTGTAAATCGCGAAACAGAGCTGCTGATCGAGCAGCAGTGGCGCGCCTTGTTCTTTTTTGTCATCTTGAGATGTCGTCATGAAAGAAAATATAGATAGCGCACTACATAATTGCAAACTATTTTTTACCGGGAAGGGTAATAATGAAAGATTCTCTGGAAGAGCAGGCGCGGCAATACGCCACTACCGTGCATGCTGAAGCGGGTCAGCGGCGGAAATATACCGATGAACCTTATATTGTGCATCCTGCTGCCGTGGTCGAGCTGGTGCGCAGCGTCACGGATAATGAGCATCAACTGGCCGCCGCGTGGCTGCACGACACGGTGGAAGATACCGGCAGTACGCTGGCCGACATTGAAAATTTCTTTGGCGCGGAGGTTGCCCGGCTGGTGGGCATGTTAACCGACACCACACAGCCAAAAGCGAAAAATCGCGCGGCGCGTAAGGTGGCGCATTTCCGGCATACCGCGGAGGCATCGCCACAGGCGCAGACCATCAAGCTGGCGGACATCATCGACAATACGCGTGCCATCGTGCAGTTCGACCCGCATTTTGCGCGGATTTATCTGGTGGAAAAGCGCGTGCAGATCGACCTGCTGAAAGCGGGCGATGAAACGCTGTGGCAGCAGGCGTCAACGATAATTGAACGTGGCATTGCCCAGCTCAGAGAGCCGCCTTATAACGTGCCGGAGAGTTGGTTTGCAAAACAGGAAGGAAAGTATCGTTAATTCACGGGGCTGAGTTGGCGTGCGCCACAAAACAATAACCCGCCAGCGGCGGGTTACTTTGCTTTATTCCAGCAACTGCTGGCCGAGGCGCGGGTTGGCATGCAACAGCTGCATCAGTTTGCGTGCGGTAGCCGAAGGCTTCGACTGGCTGGTTTCCCACTTCTTCACTGAGGAAACCGTAACGCCCATCACACGAGCAAACTCGTCAATTTTCATGCCGGTCAGTTCACGCAAACGCTGTGGTTCAGGCACGATTTCAGGCTGGGCCTGGAGAGCAGGAGCCACTTTGATTGTGTCACGCGATAAAACTATCTGCTCAAGGCTGCTGAGCAGTTCACCCATTGGGTCTTTAAACTCCATAGAGAACTCCTTAAAACTCACTATGTACCACGCGAAAGAGACAGAGGTGGGGGCCTGAGGGCCAGGCCCAAAAGCCGGAATGGTGGAGCCCGTAAAAAAGAGAGGAGCATCACAACAACAAACCGGGATCCTAATTATTAGATGAAGAATTATTTTTTGCCTGAGCTTTTTTGACTATTTTTTGATCCTGCTTTCTGGCCTGCCAACCCCCCTTCACCCGACAGAACAGCTAGCAATTTCCATGCCTGAAAATATTCCCATTTACATCAAAGAGCTAGCGCTGAATCGCATCAGTTCTCTGCCTCTTTTTGCAGCAGCCTGCACCAGAAAAAGGCACCTTTTTCTCGCATTTTGCTGCGGAAAAATTACCGATGGTGACGCGATAAATTAAAAAGCCTTGTTAATCAATCCTTAACGAAAATTTCTCCGCTATTTTCCTGAACCACTTCCAGATTGGTTCGGATATTGCCTCTCTTATCCTCATCAACTCTGTGATGCGTGCCGTCGGATTGGCGGGCAAAGGTGAAAAAGTGAGCGAACCAATTCTGGGTGATTCTGCTGTAAGTTCCAGCTCTGCGCTGGAAAAGCTACGTCAGCTGATCCTGCAACATGAAAAGACGCCAGAAGTGGCGCTGCCAGGCGAACGCGAGCTTACCGAACGCTTTTGTGTCGGCCGTAGGGCGCTGCGTCGGGCGCTGGACGTACTGGAAGAAGAGGGTCGCATCTGGCGCAAACAGGGCAAGGGCACCTTTGTCGGCCCCGCTGCCCCGGTTCAGCCGCTGATTTTGCAGGGTTTGCCGCAGCAGTCGAACCTGCTGGAAGTGATGGAAGCGCGCCTGCAGCTGGAACCGGGCCTGGCGCGACTGGCGGCACTGCGCGCCACACGTGAGCAAATTGCCCTGCTGCAACGCCTGAAAGAGCGCATGCATGACATCAGCCTTAGCGATGGCGATCAGCATGAGCTGTGGGACAGCGCCTTTCACCGCGCCATTGCCGAAGCAGCAGGTAACCGACTGATGCTCAGCCTGTTTGACGCCATTGATGCCGTGCGTCGCGATCCGGGCTGGCAGCATTTGCGTATCCGCGCCCGCACGCCAGCGCGTCTCGACAACTACGACAATCATCATCATCAGCTGGTGACGCATATCGCTCGTCGTGAACCGGCCGCCGCCGCCGCGGCGATGCGCGAGCATTTACTGGCGTTGCAGCAGGCGCTGATGGAAGCCATTCATCAGCAGGAGGATCTGACATGACGCTTTCCCCGCACGCTGCCCCGGTGCTGACCATCAACCAGCTACGCGTACAGTTTCGTGGCTCACCGGTTACCGTGCTCGACAACATTTCGCTTAGCGTGCAGGCCGGCGAAACCCTGGCGCTGGTTGGCGAATCGGGCTGCGGCAAAAGCATCACGTCTCTGGCGCTGATGGGTTTGCTCCCGGCCAGCGCCACCATTCTTGAGGGTGAAATGCGCTTTGCTGGCGAGGATCTCCGCCACATTAGCCCGCGACGTTACGCCGATCTGCGCGGCAACCAGCTGGCGATGATTTTTCAGGAGCCGATGACCTCGCTCAATCCGGCGTTCACTCTTGGCGATCAGCTCAGCGAGGCGGTGATGCGTCATCGCCAGGTCAGTCGTCGTGAGGCGATGGCCGCGGCGCTGGAGATCCTGCACAAGGTGCAGATACCGGCAGCAGAGATGCGGCTGAAAGCCTATCCGCATCAGCTTTCCGGTGGCATGCGCCAGCGCATTATGATCGCCATGGCGCTGATTAACCGCCCGCAGCTGCTGATTGCTGATGAGCCAACTACCGCACTCGACGTCACCATTCAGGCGCAGATCCTGGCGTTATTAAACCGGTTGAAAGCTGAAACCGGCACCGCGGTGCTGATGATTACGCACGATCTCGGCGTGGTCGCCGAAGTGGCACAGCGCGTGGCGGTGATGTACGCCGGGCAGGTGGTGGAAACCGGCGATGTCGCAGCCATTTTCAACGATCCCCAGCATCCGTACACCATCGGCCTGATGGCCTCGATTCCCGGCAACGGCGCGCGCCACGGCGATCTGGCCACCATTCCGGGCAGCGTGCCGTTACCGGAACAGATGCCTGCGGGCTGCCGTTTTGCCACCCGCTGCCCGTTTGCGGAAATGCGTTGTCATCAGGCGCGACCGCCGCTGCAGGATATTGGCGTGGCGCATCAGGTCGCCTGTTTTCGCGCGCCGCTGGAACATCATCTGTCGCTGGAGGAGCGTGCATGAGCATCCCTATTCTGGAATGTCGCGATCTGAGCAAAACCTTTTCCGGCCCGCCGCGGCTGTTTCACCGCACCAGCCAGGTTACGGCGGTGGATCGTATTTCATTGCAGGTGCGGGCAGGCGAAACGCTGGCGATAGTCGGAGAATCTGGCTCCGGCAAATCGACGCTGGGCCGCCTGCTGTTGCGCCTGCTCACCGCCAGTCAGGGCGACGTTTTTTATCAGGGCGAGGCGATCACCCAGGCCAGCGGCGCCCGTCTCAACCAGCTGCGGCGCGAACTGCAAATCATCTTTCAGGATCCCTTTGCCTCACTCAATCCACGCATGAACGTGGAGTCGATTGTTGGTGAACCCCTCTGGCTGCATGAATCGCTCTCTCGCGAGGCGCGGCGTGAGCGAGTGCATGAATTACTCCGTACCGTTGGCCTGCCCGCCGCCTGGGCGCAGCGCTATCCGCATGAGTTTTCCGGCGGCCAGCGGCAGCGCATCGGCATTGCCCGGGCGCTCGCCTCCGGCCCCAAACTGCTGCTCGGCGATGAGCCGGTATCGGCGCTGGACGTCTCGGTGCAGGCGCAGGTGGTCAATCTGCTTGAAGGGCTAAAACAGCAGTTTGGCCTGACGTTAATCATCGTGGCGCACGGTCTGGCGGTGATTCGCCACATGAGCGATCGCGTGGCGGTGATGTATCTCGGGCAAATTGTCGAGCTGGCCAGCGTCGAAGAGATTTTTGATGCGCCGCTGCACCCTTATACCCAGGCACTGATCGCCTCAGCGCCGCAATTGCAGCCCGGTGCCAGCCGTACGGTGCCGATGCTGCAGGGCGATCTGCCCAATCCCGCCGCACCGCCTTCCGGCTGCCGTTTTCATACTCGCTGTCCGTGGGCGACCGACGAGTGTCGTCGGCTGGAGCCAATCAACCAGATTTTACCGGGCGGGCGCCAGGTGGCTTGCCATCGCTGGCAGGAGATTAACCGCGACCGCAGCGTCATTACGCTGGCGCCGCCTTCCGCCAATTTTTTGCGTCGCCGCGCCCTGTTTGAGCGGGCCGTTACCCTTAACTCTGTGGAGAAATAACCTGATGAAGCTTCGCCATTCTCTGTTAACCGCCCTCAGCGGCCTGATGTTGCTTGGTGCCAGTGCCCAGACGCAGGCGGAAAGCGTGATCCGCATTGGTCTCGGTGCCGATCCCGATATGCTCGATCCCCATCTGGCGCGCACCTATTACGGACGCTTTGTGTTTGCCGCGATGTGCGATCGTTTGGTTGATATCGATGAGAAGTTGCAGGTGGTTCCCGGCCTGGCCACCAGCTGGGCATGGAGCGATGAGGGGAAAACCCTGACCATGAATCTGCGCGAAGGCGTCACCTTTCACGACGGCGAGAAGTTCGATGCCAGCGCGGTGAAGTTCAACCTCGAACGCGCGCTGACGCTGCCTGGCTCGCTGCGTAAAAGCGAGCTTTCGTCGGTGGAAAGCGTTGAGGTCAGCGGCCCGTTGCAGGTGAAGATTCACCTGAAAACCCCCGATGCTGCGCTGCTCAGCCAGCTGACCGATCGTGCTGGCGCCATGCTGGCACCGCAGGCGGCGGGCAAAGCAGATTTTGTCACCCATCCGGTCTGTTCCGGCCCCTATCAGTTCGACAGCCGCGTACAGCAGGATCGTATCGTGCTGAAGCGCTATGAAGGCTACTGGAACAAGGCGGCCTATCATTTCGACAAGGTGATTTTCCTGCCAATTCCTGACGCCTCGGTACGCCTCGCCAACCTGCGCGCCGGCGATCTCGATCTCACCGAGGGCATCGCCGCCAGCGATGTCAAAACCCTGCAGGGCGATGCGCGTCTGAGCATGGCAAAAGTCACCGGCCTGGGGTATCAGGGCATTACCTTTAACATCGCCAACGGCAAAGTGGACGCCAACAGCCCGCTGAAAGATGCGCGCGTTCGTCAGGCATTCTCACTGGCTATCGATCGCGATGCGCTGAATCAGGTGGTGTTTGAAGGCTTATATACCCCGGCCAATCAGGCCTTCTCTCCGGTCAGCCCGTACCATGTCAAACTGCCGGTGGCACCGCGCAACGTTGAAAAAGCCAAAGCGCTGTTGCAGGCCGCAGGGGTGAAAACGCCACTCAACGTTACGCTGCTGGTCACCAATAATCCCACCGCGCAGCAGGTCGGCCAGGTGATTCAGGCAATGGCCAGCGAGGCGGGATTCAACGTCAATCTGGAGATGAGCGAATTCGCCAGCCTGCTCGATCGCCAGCAGCGTGGCGATTTTCAGCTCAGCCTGTCGGGTTGGTCAGGTCGTCCCGATCCTGACGGCAGCATCTACGCCTTTATTAACAGCAAGGGTACGCTCAATGACGGGCACTACAGCAATGCGCAGGTAGACAGCTGGCTCAGCGAAGCCCGCCGCACCAACGACACTGCGGCCCGCCAGACGCGCTACAACGACGTGGTGAATCAGCTGCAAACCGACATGCCGATCGCGTATCTCTATTTTGAGCCACGCATCTTCGGCATGAGCAAAAAGCTGCAGGGCTTCAAGGCCTGGCCAGATGGTCTGGTTCGCCTTGCCGGTGTCACTCTGGCTCCCTGATGATGAGGTGCATTGATGCTTGAATTGATCGGTAAACGTCTGCTGCTGGCGATTCCTACACTGCTGCTGGTTAGCATGATGGTCTTCGCTCTGCAAAAGCTCCTGCCGGGCGATCCGGTGCTGGCGATGGCGGGCGAAGAGCGCGATCCGGCGGTGATTGCCCAACTGCGGGCGGAATATCATCTGAACGATCCGATTCCGCTACAGTATCTGCACTGGATCGGTAACGCGTTGCAGGGAGATTTAGGCATCTCGCTGCGCACCAAAGAGCCGGTGACCGCGCTGATCGCCAGCAAGCTGCCGGTGACGCTGGAACTGTCGCTGCTGGCGATGCTGGTCGCGCTGCTGGTGGGTATTTCAATGGGTATTGTCGCGGCGGTGCGCAAAGACAGCTGGGTCGATCACACCACCAACTTTGTGGCGCTGTCCGGTATTTCAGTGCCGCATTTTTGGCTCGGCATTCTGCTTATTCTGCTGTTTTCGGTGCATCTGCAATGGCTGCCCGCCTCTGGCTACGTGCCGCTCAGTGAAGGCGTGCGACAAAACCTGACCACCCTGCTGCTGCCAGCGCTGGTGCTGGGTACCGGACTGGCCGCCACTCTGATGCGCCACACACGCGCCGCGATGATTGGCGTGTTGCAGGCTGACTATATCCGCACCGCACGCGCCAAAGGCTTGCTGCCAAAACGGGTGATTTTCAAGCATGCCTTTCGCAACGCGCTGGTGCCGGTGATCACGCTGACTACGCTGCTGTTCGGCGAGCTGCTGGGGGGAGCGGTGTTGACCGAGCAGGTTTTTACCCTGCCCGGCTTCGGCAAGATGATCGTTGATGCGGTATTCAACCGCGATTATGCCGTGGTGCAGGGCGTGGTGCTGGTGGTGGCGATCGGCTTTTTGCTGCTTAATCTGCTGGCCGACGTGCTCTATGTGTTGATTAACCCGAAAATGCGAGGCTGACAATGAGCGAAGTCTTAACCGCCGGTGAGGCCGCGCCGCTGCGAAAAGCGGAAAATCGGGTGCTGAAAAAATTTCTGCACAACAAAAGCGCGATGGCCGGTGCCATTATCGTGCTGCTGTTTGTCGCGCTGGCGCTGCTGGCGCCCTGGCTCGCGCCTTTTGATCCGATCAAAGCTAACTTTCTGGCGGTGCGCAAGCCGCCTTCGGAACTCTACTGGTTAGGCACCGATGAGCTGGGACGCGACATGTTATCGCGGCTGATTTGGGGAGCGCGCACCTCGCTGATGGCCGGTTGCGTCTCTGTGCTGATCGCTATCTTGATCGGCGTGCCGCTTGGGCTGATTGCTGGCTACTGGCAGGGAATCTGGGACGGCGTGATTTCACGCTTTATTGAAGCGCTGCTTGCCTGTCCTTTTTTGATTCTCGCCATCGCGCTGGGCGCGTTTCTCGGACCCAGCCTTGGCAACGCGATGATCGCTATCGGCCTGTCGGCGATGCCGATTTTTGCCCGTCTGACCCGCGGTCAGGTGATCGCTATTCGCAATGAAGAATATATTGAGGGTGCACGGGCCATCGGGCTGCCGGACCGCTGGATTGTGCTGCGTTACGTGCTGCCTAACGTGATGTCGCCGATTCTGGTGCAGGCCACGCTGGCCATCGCCTCTGCCATCATTACCGAAGCGAGCCTCTCTTTTCTCGGTCTTGGTCAGCAGCCGCCAAACCCCTCCTGGGGCGCCATGCTGAACACCGCCAAAGGCTATCTTGAACAGGCGCCGTGGATGTCGATTTTTCCGGGCGTCGCCATTTTTCTTGCCGTGCAGGGCTTCAACCTGCTGGGCGACGGATTACGTGATGCGCTTGATCCGCGCAATGACTGACTATTAAGGAACCGCGATGAGTGGAGAACTGGATTATCTGTCGGCTTACGCCTCCTGGCGCGCGCCAATGATGGGGCATAACGCCGTAGCGACCTCACAGCCGCTGGCGGCGCAGGCGGGCATACGCATGCTACAACAGGGCGGCAATGCGGTAGATGCCGCGGTGGCGACCGCCATGGCGCTGACCGTTGTGGAACCCACCGGCAACGGCATCGGCAGCGACGCGTTTGCTATCGTCTGGGATGGCAAAAAGCTGCATGCACTCAACGCATCAGGCCGTGCTCCGGCGGCCTGGCAGCATCAAACCTTTGCCCATCTCGACGCCATGCCCGAGCTGGGTTGGGATGCGGTCACCGTGCCCGGCGCGGTATCGGCGTGGGTCGCATTGGCGGAAAAGTTTGGCACGCTGCCGCTGACCACGCTGGTGCAGCCCGCCGTTGAGTATGCGCGCAACGGTTTTCCGGTCTCGCCGCTGATTGGCCAGCTCTGGCAGCGCGGCTATCAGAAGCTGAAGGATCAGCCGGGCTTCAGCGCCTGCTTTGCGCCGCAGGGTCGTCCACCGGCGATTGGCGAGCTGTTCCGTAATCCCGATCAGGCTGCCACGCTGGAAAAAATTGCCGCCACCAACGGCGAGGCGTTTTATCGGGGTGAGCTGGCGGAAAAAATCGCCGCCTTCGCCCGTGAACACAACGCCGCGCTGACATTGGAAGACTTGAAAAACCATCGCGCCGACTGGGTCGACATGCTGTCACGGCCTTTTGCCGGTGGCTCGGTGCATGAGTTGCCGCCCAACGGTCAGGGCATCGCCACGCTGATTGCGCTGGGCATTCTTGAGCAGTGGGATATTGGCCGCTATACGCCCGATTCCGTACCCTGGCTGCACCTCTCCATCGAGGCGATGAAGCTGGCGCTGGTCGATCTCCAACGTTACGTCGCCGATGAAGATCATCTGGAGTTTCCGGCAGCGCATCTGCTCAGCGATGAGTACCTTAAAAGCCGTGCGGCGCTGATCAATCCCGATCGGGCGGGCGATTTTACCTTTGGCGCTCCGACGCAAAGTGGCACCGTGTATCTGGCCACCGCGGATGCCAGCGGCATGATGGTGTCGTTTATTCAGTCCAACTACATGGGATTTGGCTCTGGCGTGGTGATTCCAGGCACCGGTATCAGCATGCAAAACCGCGGCGCAGGCTTCGCACTGGATCAGGGGCATCCCAACGTGGTGGCTGGCGGCAAGCGCGCTTTCCATACCATTATTCCCGCCTTTGCTCTCGACGCAGCCGGTCAGCCATTAATGTCATTCGGTGTAATGGGCGGGCCGATGCAGGCGCAGGGTCATCTACAACTGGCGCTGCGCATCATGCTGCACAAACAGAATCCGCAGGCGGCGATCGATGCGCCACGCTGGCGCGTCGTGGCCGGTCGCGAAGTGATCGTCGAGCCTTCACTGGATCGCAATACGATCGCTGCCCTGCGCGCAATGGGCCATAACATTGTGCTGGAAGATCCGTTGCAGTCGTACAATTTCGGCGGCGCACAGGCGATAGTGCGCGATCCGCAGGGATTTTATATTGCGGCTACCGAGAGTCGCAAAGATGGGCAGGCACTGGTGTACTAAAGGGGGCGTTTTGCCTTGCAGGCGGGCTTTTAGGGTCAATGTCTTTAAGGTCAATGTCTTTAAGGTCAACGGCCATTTCGTTCTGCCTTGCAGGCAGCCCGCTTAAAGGCCAGGTCAACGGCCATTTCGTTCTGCCCTTCGGGCAGCCCGAGCAGGGGCGGCAGTCGCCCCGCCCCTGCACCCCGGCTATCCGGCAAACACAACCGCCCGCCGCAGGCGGGTACCTTCGTCGGTTCACATTTCTTCACGGACCGCTCGCGATTCGCTCCAAGCTCAACGCTCCCTTGTCCCGCCATCCATGGCGGGACATCCTAAAATGTTTACCTCCTCAGCGGTGGTGATGCCTCCTCAAGGTCAAAACCCAGGTCAAAACCCAAAACACTTAGACAGGAATCCAAAATAAAAACCCAACCCAAAATCTAAAGCCAATGCTCAATGCCTGAAGCTTAAAAGGTCGGAACAAAGAGAGGGATTAAGGTTTGGGTTTGGGTTTTATTTAAGACTTTGCTTTTAGTTTGTTTGGTTTTGACCTGGGTTTTGACCTTTAAGAGGCATCACAAACGCCGAGGGAAAAGCGTATTCCAGGGCGAGCCGCAGGGATGCGGCGAGAATAAGCGCCGCGCCGGGAGCGCGTCGCGCATGGTCCGTCAGGAAAACGCTTTTGCTGAGGGTACCCACGAAGTGGGCGATTGTGTTTGCCGGATAGCGCGGGTGCAGGGCCGGGGCGACTGCCGGCCCTGCTCGGGCAGGCTTTAGCCTGTACGAAATCGCCGTTGACCTTGACCTGGGTTTTGACCTTTAAGAGGCATCACAAACGCCGAGGGAAAAGCGTTTTCCAGGGTGAGCCGCAGGGATGCGGCGAGAGGGCGCGCTGAGCCGGGAGCGCATCGCGCATGGTCCGTCAGGAAAACGCTTTTGCTGAGGGTACCCACGAAGTGGGCGATTGTGTTTGCCGGATAGCGCGGGTGCAGGGCCGGGGCGACTGCCGGCTCTGCTCGGGCTGCCTTCAGGCAGAACGAAATGGCCGTTGACCTTAAAGACGTTGACCTTAAAGACCTTGACCTGAAAAGCCCGTCTGCAAGACAAAAAGGCTGCCCACCGCGCACCGACTCCGCTTGCACAAACCTCTCCCGTCCCTCTATGCTTTAGTACCACTAATCAAAAGCAGTAAAATTCCCTTTCACTGACAGGAGTTGCAGCTATGACGTCAGGAATTTCCCGCGTCTGGACCCGTTTTTTTATGCCGTTGGCCGTACTTTTTTTCGCCCTACAACTGGTGGGTTGCGGCGATAAAGAAGGCGATCAACGGAAAGCCTTTATCGATTTTCTACAAAATACCGTGATGCGCAGCGGTGAACATCTGCCTGGTCTGAGCGAAGACCAAAAACAGCGTTTTGGCCCTTATGCAGGTGATTACGCCATCATTTATGGTTTTGCTCAGGAAGTGAATAAGGCCGTTGATAACGGCATGAAGCCGGTTGTTGATGAGCTGGCGGCAATCCGTGTACCGCAGGATTATCTGACCCGTCGTGATGCGCTGCGTCAGGCAAGCGGTTCGCTGAACGTGCTGACCCAGCAGATTCAAAGCGCCAAAATGCAGGCAGACAGCAGCAAAGCCGCACTGAAGCAGCCAGACGATCTCAAAACGGTTTACAACAACGTCTATAACAAAGTGGTGACTCAGCCCGCTAATGCGCTGATTCCTCTGCTGCCTTCGCTGCAGGATTTGAGCCAGCAGGCAGTACAAACCGGTGATTTCCTGCAGCAGCAGGGTACGCGCGTTTCCTTTGATAACAATGGCGTGCAGTTCCCGACGCAGGATCAGGCCACGCAGTACAACACCTTAATGAGCAACCTGGCGGCCAAAGCTCAGGCGCTGCCGCAGGCGCAAGCCGCCGTGCAGGGTACCTGGCAGTAATGCCTTTCGGGGATGACGTTCGTCATCCCCTGTTTTCTCTGGTCCGAACTTTCATCCTATGTTGCTTTACGTCTCTTCCACAAAAGAAGTGTGATCTGCCGCATTTTTGACCAAAAAAAGATTGTGATCAATATCACATTTATGCAACAAGTGCTGCTTTTGATGGTGTGATAAAGATCACATAAAAGGTCATTCACTGATTAATTTACAGACAAAACATTAGACAGTCGCCTCTTTTTTGTGATCCAAGTCACTAAAAATACCCCCATCCCCCGTCTAACTGAGTGATCTGGATCACACATAGCCACCTCACTACGCAGTAACAATTTGGCGTGCTAGAGTCCGCCTGCATACAGCTGAACGGCTCTTTGCCGTCATGTCTCAACAAAAATAGCGCGCTCCCTGACTGGTCAGCGCGTACCAATTAAGGGGTGAGTTCTATGTCCTCATCAGTGAAGGTCAAAGTACAAAGCTTTGGTCGCTTTCTGAGTAATATGGTGATGCCAAATATCGGTGCGTTTATCGCATGGGGCATCATCACCGCGCTGTTTATTCCAACCGGCTGGATTCCAAACGAAACGCTGGCGAAGCTGGTGGGTCCGATGATCACCTACCTGCTGCCGCTGCTGATCGGCTTCACCGGTGGTCGTCTGGTCGGTGGCGACCGTGGCGGTGTGGTGGGTGCCATTACCACCATGGGCGTGATCGTCGGCGCCGACATGCCAATGTTCCTCGGTTCGATGATTGCAGGCCCGCTGGGCGGCTGGGCGATTAAGAGCTTTGACCGCGTTATCGACGGCAAAATCAAAAGCGGCTTTGAGATGTTGGTCAACAACTTCTCCGCCGGCATTATCGGCATGCTGATGGCTATCCTGGCGTTTCTCGCCATTGGTCCGCTGGTTGAAGGCCTGTCGCACGTTCTGGCGGCTGGCGTTAACCTGATGGTGCAGAATAACCTGCTGCCATTGACCTCAATCTTTGTCGAACCGGCAAAAATCCTGTTTCTGAACAACGCCATCAACCACGGTATTTTCTCACCGCTGGGCATTCAGCAGGCGAGCGAAGCGGGCAAATCGATCTTCTTCCTGATCGAAGCGAACCCGGGCCCGGGTATGGGCGTGCTGATGGCCTACATGTTCTTTGGTCGTGGCAGCGCGAAACAGTCTGCTGGCGGCGCGGCAATCATCCACTTCCTCGGAGGTATCCACGAAATTTACTTCCCTTATGTGCTGATGAGTCCACGTCTGCTGCTGGCGGTAATTCTTGGCGGCATGACCGGCGTGTTTACGCTGACGCTGCTGAACGGTGGTCTGGTTTCTCCTGCCTCACCGGGTTCTATCCTGGCGGTGCTGGCGATGACGCCAAAAGGCGCCTACTTCGCCAATATTGCAGCGATTGCCGCCGCCTTTGCGGTCTCCTTCGTGGTTTCTGCCATTCTGCTCAAAACCAGCAAGGTGAAAGACGAAGACGATATCGAAGCAGCAACGCAGCGTATGCATGACATGAAAGCGCAGTCCAAAGGCCAGGCCGGCACCGCCGCTGTGCCTGCATCGGCTGATGCGATGAATGGCGACCTGAGCCACGTGCGTAAAATCATCGTGGCCTGTGACGCGGGCATGGGTTCCAGCGCCATGGGTGCGGGCGTGCTGCGTAAGAAAGTGCAGGACGCAGGACTGACGCTGATTTCGGTCACGAACACCGCCATCAACGCCCTGCCCGGCGACGTGGATATCGTGATTACCCATCGCGATCTCACCGAGCGTGCAATGCGTCAGGCACCCCAGGCCCAGCACATTTCGCTGAATAACTTCCTCGACAGCAACCTTTACAACAACCTGACGCAGCGTCTGGTTGATGCAAGCCGCAGCGCCGGGCATCGCGAAAAGGTTAACAGCGCGCTGAGCGACAGTTACGATACCAGCAACGCACACCTGTTTAAGCTGGGCGAAAACAACGTCTTCCTCGGCCTTTCCGCTACGCATAAAGAGCAGGCAATTCGCTTTGCTGGCGAACAGCTGGTGAAAGGCGGCTACGTGCAGCCGGAATACGTTGAGGCGATGCTGGAGCGTGAAAAACTGACGCCAACCTATCTTGGCGAATCCATTGCCGTGCCGCACGGCACCGTGGAAGCCAAAGATCGCGTGCTAAAAACCGGCGTGGTGTTCTGTCAGTATCCGCAGGGCGTGCGTTTCGGCGAAGATGAAGATGACATTGCCCGTCTGGTTATTGGCATTGCCGCCCGTAATAACGAGCACATTCAGGTCATTACCAGCCTGACCAATGCGCTTGACGATGACAGCGTGATTGAGCGACTTGCCTCAACCACCAGCGTGCAGGAAGTGTTGGATCTGCTCTCGGGCAGCACCACGAAAGCCTGATCGCACTGAATTTTCCCTGGGGCTGGTATGCCCGGCCCCATTTCGGGTCGGGTGTGCCCGCCCCATTGTCATTAGAAGGGTCGAGAAAATTATGAAAGCTTTGCATTTTGGTGCCGGTAACATTGGCCGCGGTTTTATTGGCAAGTTACTGGCGGATGCCGGCGTTGAGCTGGTGTTTGCCGACGTGAATCAGGCGGTGCTTGATGCGCTTAACGCCCGCCATGAATATCCGGTACATGTTGTCGGCGAGCAGGCGAAGGTGGAGACGGTACGTAACGTCAGCGCGGTGAACAGCACCAGCGATGAGATCATCGATTTAATCGCCGAGGTGGATCTGCTGACCACCGCGGTAGGCCCGCAAATCCTTGAGCGCATTGCCGCCAGCGTGGCCAAAGGCCTGATTAAACGCCACGAAGAAGGCAACGCACGCCCGCTGAATATCATCGCCTGCGAAAATATGGTGCGCGGCACCAGTCAGCTGAAACAGCATGTGCTGAAGGCGCTGCCAGAGCAGTATCACAGCTGGCTGGAGGCGAACATTGGCTTTGTGGATTCCGCCGTGGATCGCATCGTGCCGCCGTCCGCAGCGGACAGCAGCGATCCGCTGGAAGTCACGGTGGAAACCTTCAGCGAGTGGATCGTCGATAAAACCCAGTTCGTTGGCGAGCCACCGGCGATTGCCGGCATGGAGCTGACCGATAACCTGATGGCCTTTGTTGAGCGCAAGCTGTTCACTCTTAACACCGGCCACGCGATCACCGCCTATTTGGGTCAGCAGGCGGGTCATCAAACCATTCGTGATGCCATTCTGGATGGTCAGATTCGCGCGGTGGTTCAGGGCGCAATGGAAGAGAGCGGCGCGGTGCTGATCAAGCGCTACGGCTTTGATGCAGAGAAGCATGCTGCCTACATTCAGAAAATCCTTAGCCGCTTTGAAAATCCTTACCTGAAAGATGACGTTGAGCGCGTGGGCCGTCAGCCGCTGCGTAAGCTCAGCGCGGGCGATCGCCTGATCAAGCCGACGCTCGGCACACTGGAATATCAGCTGCCGCACGACAATCTGGTCAAAGGTATTGCCGCCGCCCTGCACTATCGTAGCGATCAGGATCCGCAGGCGCAGGAACTGGCCACGCTGCTGGAAAAACAGGGCGTGCAGGCCACGCTGGCACAGATTTCCGGCCTCGATGCGCAAAGTGAAGTGGTCAGCGCAGCGGTAAAGGCGTATAACGCTACCGCCTGATGCAGAGACTTTTTACCGCACGGCAGCAAGGGCACGGTGACACCGTGCCCATCAGCGTCACGACAGATACGCAGGCCACAATGGAAGAGAAGCAAGCTTTTGAAAACCAGGTGCTTGAACGCCTGAACGCCGGTCGCTCGGTGCGAAGCTTCCTGATCGCGGCGGTGGATCTGCTCAGTGAAGCCGTCAACGGGCTGGTGCTTCAGGTTTTTCGCAAGGATGATTACGCGGTAAAATATGCCGTCGAACCGCTGCTGCTGGGCGATGGCCCGCTTGGCGAGCTGTCGGTGCGCCTGAAACTGATTTACGGCCTGGGCATTATCAGCCGTGGCGAATATGAAGATTGCGAACTGCTGATGGCGCTGCGTGAGGAGCTGAATCACGATCACAGCGACTATCGCTTTGTGGATGATGAGATCCTCGGACCCTTTGGCGAACTGCACTGCGTGGCTGCCTGGCCGCAGGCCCCTGCCCTCTCGGGCGATGACGAGATGCTGCGCGCAATGCAGCAGCAGCGTTATCAGCAGGTAGTACGCTCCACCATGGTGCTGTCGCTGACCGAGCTCATTTCACGC
Organism: Duffyella gerundensis; assembly: GCF_001517405.1. Classification (NCBI taxonomy): domain Bacteria; kingdom Pseudomonadati; phylum Pseudomonadota; class Gammaproteobacteria; order Enterobacterales; family Erwiniaceae; genus Duffyella; species Duffyella gerundensis. The sequence continues at coordinate 3,691,812 of NZ_LN907827.1, forward strand.
ATCAGCCTGAAGCAGACGTTCAAAAAACCTGGCAGCTAAGGGCATGTAGAAAGAAGCGGGTCGCTGATGCGCATCGCGGCCGCTTTTCGTGTATCCTTTGCCGCAGTCAACGAATGAGTGGTCAACATGAAAGAGCAGGAAAAAGCTGAAATCAAACGTCTGAGCGACCAGCTCGACGCCCTGAACCATAAAGAGCAGCCGCTGCTCGACGCGGGCGATGCCGAAAAGCTGGGCGAGCTGCTGAGAGAGAAAGATAAGCTGCTGGCTGAAATTGAACGCCTCAAAGGCGTTCGCGTGCAGAAGCTGAGCAAAGAAGCACAGAAGCTGCAGCAGATGCCGTTCAGCCGTGCCATCACCAAAAAAGAGCAGGCCGATATGGGCACGCTGAAGAAAACGGCCCGTGGCCTGATCGTGGTTCATCCGATGACCGCGCTGGGACGTGAGATGGGCCTGACCGAAATGACCGGCTACGCTAAAAAGGCGTTCTGAGTCCGCATTTCGGGTAAACCTGTGCGCCCGCCGCACAGGTTCATTACCGCCGCTGTTATCTTTGCCCTGCTACTCCAGCCGTTAATATCATCAGCCTTACTTAATGTACGATTTTATCGCGCCGCTTTTATCGGCATAACAAAATTTGATTTAAATAAAAGTTCGTAATGAAAATAAGGTTAATGCTATTAACGAGCAGATCGTTAAGTCAAATATGAAAATCGTGCTGCACGGTTATTATGTTGCAACAAAAAATCGCTGACGTTTATTTACCTGCGCCCAACCCTTCCGTTTAAAATCTATTTATTCACTGCGTAAACGTTATTTATTTTATCGTGAGCCGTTTAAATGCAGATGGTCAAAAGCGTTGCCACAGCGTATGCTGGCCTCTCCAGCCACACTGCGCTGAGCCCAGTCGTGGCAGACAATGCACTCCTGCAAAAACGCAAAATCTGCAACTACTTCAAATAACAGGAAAAGCTTCGCTTTGTCGGAGAATATAAGAGTCAACAATTATGCTTATCACCGTTAACAATAATCACAAAGCGCGTAATTTAACGCAGGACGTATTAAAAAAGGCCGATCTGACCCGCGATGCGTTTCTGCAATCTTTTGTGGAGTTAACCGGGCGGGCACTTAATATTCCCGGCAGTTTTATTTCAGTGCTGGATGACGAACACCAGTATATAAAAGCGAGCTGCTGCTTTGAGTTAAACACGACCCCGCGACAGGATTCATTTTGCCGTTATGCGGTGGACAGCGATTGTGTAGTGGTGGTGCCGGATACTACGCTGGATCCGCGTTTCAGCAGCCATCGTCTGACACTGGGCGCGCCTTTTATCCGTTTTTATGCTGGCGCACCGCTGAAAACCCTTAGCGGCGACGTACTCGGCACGCTCTGCGTAACCGACAGCCAGCCGCATGACTTCTCCAGCGAACAAGCGGAGACGCTGCAAAAGCTGGCGCGTATGGCTACACACTATCTGGAAACCTGGCACAGCGCCGGGTTTACCGATGCCATCACCAGCCTGCCAAACTGTCAGGCGCTGCTGCGCGATATCGAACAGCTCGCCAGCAACACCAGCAACGCACACCGTCTGATTCTGATCGACTGCCTGGATGTGCCCCGCGCCTGGGAGATGACCCGTTCGCTTGGCGCGGCGGTGGTCGATAACCTGCTGCAGGATCTTACCCTGATGCTGCATCAACTGCTGCCTGGCGTTGAGAATATTTATGCCAACGCCACCGGCCGCTTTGCGCTGCTGCTCGACGATGCGCATCCGTTAACCGCCACTACTATCGCCGAACGGATCCGCGGCCAGCGCGCGCAGCTCACCAGCGATATTCTGGTCGATCTACAGATGTTCGTTGGCGAAACCCATTTTCTGCCGGGCACCATCAGCACGCAGGAAGTTTACCGCCGGGCGGTGAGCGCGCTGCATAACGCCGTGGCGCTGGGCGTACCGTGGCAGGGTTACGATGGCCAGATTGACCAGCAGCACAGCAACGACTTTCGCCTGCTGAACGAACTGGCGCTGGCGCTGCGTGGCGGCTCCGGTCTCTATCTGGTTTATCAGCCAAAGGTCGATCTGCGAAACAGCGCTATTATTGGTCTTGAAGCGCTGATTCGCTGGCGTCATCCGCAAAAAGGGGACATTCCACCGGCGATGTTTCTGCCGCTGGCGGAGCAGACCAGCCTGATTGGCGAGATCACCAACTGGGTGATTGAGCAGGCGTTACAGCAGTTGAAAACGTGGCATGACCAGAGCATTTTCCTGCCGGTGTCGATTAACATCTGCGCCAGCGATCTGTCGCAGCCGGATTTCGCCGATCGTCTCGAAGAGCGCATCCTGCAGGCAGGCTTGCCGACCAGCATGCTCGGAATTGAATGCCTGGAAACCGAGAAAATCAACGACAGCAAGGCGGCACTGCACGGTATGGACATGCTCAAGCTGCGCGGCTTCTGCCTCTCGCTCGATGATTTTGGTTCCGGTTACAGTAACATTAGCTATTTACGCCAGATGCCGCTGGATATCATCAAGCTCGACCGCCAGTTAATTAGCGGCCTGCTCAACGACAGCGGCTCGCGCATCATCGCCCGCAGCATTATCAGCATGCTAAAGGCGCTGGATTATCAGGTGCTGGCGGAAGGGGTGGAAGACGAAGAAACCGCGCAGCTGTTGTTGCACTATGGCTGCGATCAGGCGCAGGGCTACTATTTCTCTCGCCCGTTTATCGCCGATGCGTTACAGCCGTGGCTGGAGGCGCAGCGGCCGCAACGCGCCGGTTAACCGCGATTACAGCAGGTGCTGCCGACCTGCACGCACCTGCTGTTGCAGCTCATCCAGCAGCTGATAACGACGGCGATACTCAGCGCGCTTTTTGCTGGCGATCGCGTCCAGCGTTTTGCGCTCCAGCCGCGCAGGCAGCCGGTAAAGACCATCGGCCTGGCGCTCACCGCCAATAGACAGCCAGAACTCACTGTAGCTGGCATGAAAGTAATCACTTTTACTGTGGCGATAACGCAGGCTACGGAAAACATGGGTCTCTTCGCTCACCGCCATAATTTGCGCCATGCCGCAGCGCTCACTGATAATAAACAACGCCTCGGTTAATACGCGCTTGGGAAATAAGCCGTGGCACGCTTTAGTCGCCTCTTTAATTACCTCGCTGGAAATATGTTTACGCGGTCCCTGTAATCCGCCAATTAATAATGTTTTCACGCCGGATTTATTAATTAGCGAAAAAGAGAGCGATGCAATAACCGCCTGATTAAATAACAGTTCCAGTGTGACTTCGCCTTCGCGATCGAAGCGTCCCGGCGCACACTGCAGCGTGATCGACTCTTCCTGCCGTCCAAACAGCTGAGCCATCACCGTGGCCGTGGCGCTTTGCAGCTGCTGTTGTAACAGGCCATCCTTCATCTGGCTCAAAAAACGATAATGATCGGTGATGGCGGCAGCGCGCCCGGCCACGCTAAGCCCGGCGTAGAGGTAGGGACGGTGTGGTTTAGCCGGTAGTAATCCCTGAATTGACAGTGCCTGCGCCATATCGGGTAAGGCCGAAAACTGGCGCATGTACTTTACCGTGGTAACGGGAAAAACCAGCGAGCGCAGCAAAAATTTGGCGCGAAAACGACGACAAAGCCACAGCTTATCCGGGACGATGTTACCCAGCATCAGCTGTTTAAATAATGAGGTTGAGGTTTCAGCAGCAGCGTGTGTCGTAATAAGTGACATAATGGCATCTTCTGTAGAACAGGATTGATGACCTATTTTATTGCCGTCACTATAAACGAAGGGTTAATGCCCTTTGGGCGAAATGTCTTATCCAGCGGTTTTAATTAAACGCCAGCTCAACAAGCGATAAATGACCGCAGTGAATCGACATTGTGCCCGCTGCAGCCATAAAAAAACCGGCGGCAAAGCCACCGGTTTATTCACACGCGTAAGCGGGAGAAATTACTTAGCGGAAGCGAAACGTGCTGCTGCTTCGTCCCAGTTTACTACGTTCCAGAACGCCTTGATGTAATCCGGGCGCTTGTTCTGATATTTCAGGTAGTAAGCGTGTTCCCACACGTCCAGGCCAATAATCGGGAAGCCTGACGCGCCAGAGATCGCTTCGCCCATCAGCGGGCTGTCCTGGTTTGCAGTGGACACCACCGCCAGCTTGTCGCCTTTCTTAACCAGCCACGCCCAGCCTGAACCGAAACGGGTTGCTGCGGCTTTCTCAAACTCTTCCTGGAATTTTTCCACGCTGCCGAAATCTTTTTCGATGGCGGCTTTCAGATCGCCCTGCAGGGTGGTGCCGATTTTCAGGCCTTTCCAGAAGAAGCTGTGGTTAGAGTGGCCGCCCGCGTTGTTACGCAGTACGGTTTTCTTGTCAGCCGGAACCTGATCCAGTTTGGTGATCAGTTCGTCAACCGGCAGGTCAGCGAATTCGGTACCTTCCAGCGCTGCGTTAGCGTTGTTAACGTAGGTCTGGTGGTGTTTGGTGTGATGGATTTCCATCGTCTGCTTGTCGAAGTGCGGTTCCAGTGCATCATATGCATAAGGCAGGGATGGCAGTGAATAACTCATGTTCATCGTCTCCATTGAGGGTTTGGACGGTGCTTGTCATCAGGTGAGCACCGCGTAAGCAGTCGAATCATTATAGTTAAATAATTGATCGGGAAAAGGTCAATCAATGCCCCATTAATGCTAAGGGTTTGACGCGACTGCATAAGCGGCACAAAAATCGCCCGCTAACGCCCCTGTGTTAATGCTGCCAGCGAACGATCCAGCGCACCCACCAGCCAGTCAATATCCTGCACCTGAAACGCCATTGGCGGACGCAGTTTCAGCACATTGCCATACGGCCCCGCCACCGACGTCAGCACGCGGTTTTCGCGCAGCTTTTCAATCAGGTTCAGCGCCAGCGTCTTGTCCGGCGTTTTACTCTCCCTGTCGGTCACCAGCTCAAACCCGATAAACAGCCCAGCACCGCGCACATCGCCAACACAGGCATATTTGTCCATCAGCGTGCGCAGCTCAGCCAGCAGCTGCGCGCCAACGACGCGGCTGTGCTCCTGCAAATTCTCTTCTTTAATCACCGTTAGCACCGCCTGCGCAGCCGCCATCGCCACCGGATTACCGCCAAAGGTGTTGAAATAGGGAATGTCGTCGCTAAAGGCGGCCAGCACGTCGCTTTTTGCCAGCAGGCCAGAGACCGGAATGCCGTTGCCCATCGGTTTGCCGGTGGTAACGATATCGGGTATCACGCCGTGACGGGCGAATCCCCAGAAGGTGTCGCCGGTGCGGGCAAAACCTGGCTGCACTTCGTCGGCGATAAAAATACCGCCGTTGCGATGCACCACCTCAACCGCTTGTTGCAGGAAACCCGGCGGATTTGGCAGCACGCCGTCGGAGGAGAAAATCGAATCTGCCAGGAAACCGGCAAACTTAATGCCGTGCGCTGCCATGTCATCAATCTGCTGCTGAATCTGATCGGCGAACCAGTTGCCGAGGTCGGGCGCGTTGACACGATACGCATCCGGCGGTGGCACCAGGCGTGTGGTCGCCGCCAGCGGTTGTCCGCTGCCGAGTGCTGGCGAGGCACCCGACGTCAGATCGCTGGTGCCGTGATACGCTTCCTGGCTGACGATAATGCCGGTGCCGCCGCTGTACGCTCGTGCCACGCGGATCGCCAGGTCATTCGCTTCAGAGCCGGTACACATATACATGGCCCGATCGATCGCCGATGGCAGGGTGGCCAGCAGCGCCTCCGAGTAATCCAGAATGCCCTCATGCAGATAACGGGTGTGCGTATTGAGCTGCATCATCTGCTGATGCACCGCCTCGATCACCGCTGGATGACAGTGGCCAATGCTGGCCACATTGTTGTAAACATCGAGATATTTATCACCGGCAGCGTCCCATAAATACTGGCCTTTGCCGCGCACCAGATGAACCGGCTTTCGGTAAAACAGGCGATAGGATTCGCCAAGCACTTTGCTGCGCTTATCGGTCAGCGCGCGCACATCCGCATCCAGCGCGGCGGCATCTTCTGCCCGAAAACTGTTGGTATCCATAATGGTGGAGCGTGTGGCCATGGTAACTCCCGTTGCGAAAAGCGTGATCGCCCAGAGGCAGGATAAACATCGACCCTTTTATCATGGCTATTTTTCGGACAAATGCAACAAAATACACAAATGCAATAAATTACACAAAACATAGCGTCGCTGACTCAGGTAGACTAAGCCTGTTCATTTATCTCTTGCCGATCGGGAACATCATGCTGCAGGAAACCCGCTTACATCGTATTCGCGCGCTGTTGACCACGTTGCATCAGGTCAGCACTGAACGCATTATCACCGAGTTAGGTGTGTCGCGGGAAACCGCTCGCCGCGACATAATTGAGCTGGAGGCGCAGGGCGTCGCCCGTCGCGTACACGGCGGGCTGGTCGCGCTGGAAGGTGCCGCCGAGCCGCCGTTGCGCGTGCGCAGCGCGGTCATGGCGCGAGAAAAGCGCGCAATTGCGCAGGCCGCCGTGCAGCGGCTGCATTCCGGGCAAACGGTGTTTCTGGATGCGGGCAGCACCACCACGCTGTTGGCAGAGGCACTGCGCACCATGAGCGGCCTGACCATTATTACCAACAGCCTGCAGGCGGCGCTGGCATTAAGTCAGGGCGAGGAGCGCGACACGCTCAGTAACGAGGTGATTTTACTGGGAGGATCGATGATGGCGGGCGCCCAGCAGACACGCGGCGACATTACCGTCGGCGAGATCCACCGCTTTCGCGCCGATGTGGCGCTGCTGTCGCCGGTGGGTATTGAGGCAAACGCCGGTGCCACCAGTTTTTATCCGCATGAAGCGGCCATTGCACGCGCCATGACTGAGCAGGCCAGCCAGCTGATTCTGCTGGCCGATCGCAGCAAGCTCGGCGTCATCAGCCGCATGCAGTATGCGGCGCCCACGGCGGTAACGCTGCTGATCACCGATAGCGCCGCGGCAAAAGAGCACGGCGCCGCGCTGGCTGCCTTAACGCAGGCGCTGCCTGAGGTCGTGTTAGCGTAAGCGTTGCGGATGCGAATACACGGTCGCGCGGCCAGGCTTGCTGAAACCGACCAGCGTCAGATTGCTGCGCTCTGCGACCTCGACCGCCAGCCGGGTAGCGGCGGAAACGGCGAATAAAATCTCCACGCCGCACATCGCCGATTTCTGTACCATCTCGTAACTGGCGCGGCTGGACACCAGCACCGCGCCCTGCGTCCAGCCTTGCTGGCTGCGGTATCCCAGCAGCTTATCCAGCGCGACATGGCGTCCCACATCTTCACAGCCGCCGACCAGTTCACCTTGCGGATCCATCCAAGCGGCGGCGTGCGTACAACCGGTGAGCTGTCCCACCGGCTGAAAGGTTTTCAGCTGGTGCAACGCCTCATCCAGCCGTGCGAGATCGAACGTCTGGGTAAACGGTAGCGGCGCGATCGGCTTGCCAATGTCATTCAGCTGTTCCACGCCGCACACGCCACAGCCGGTGCGGCCCGCCATGGCACGCCGCTGGGCTTTTAATGCCATAAAACGTCGGCTGGAAAGCTCAATCTGCACTTCGATGCCGTTACAGCCAGGCACCACGTCCATGCCGTAAATGTCGCCGGGCGCGTCGATAATCCCTTCCGACAGCGAAAAGCCGATGGCAAAGGCTTCCAAATCCTTTGGCGTCGACATCATCACCACATGAGAAATACCGTTGTAAACCAGCGCGACCGGTACTTCATCCGCCAGCCAGTCGGTCTGAGCCTCCGCCAGCGCATCGCGCTGCCAGACCTGCGTTTGCGCAACGCCGATATGCGCCGCGGCGTTATCGACGGAGAGCCTGTCATTCTGTTTCACGGGGATCCTGCCCGGCACAGCGTGCCGCCTGTCATAAGAAATTATTCGGCAAGTTTGAACCTGTTTAGCCACACGCGCAATGCGCAGCGGCGCTATCCGCAGGCTGGCAGCACGGCAGGTTTAACGCAACGACGATGCGCACTGGCGCTAATTTCAGGCAGAAGAGTCGGTTATGGGCTGCTATCATCAGGTAAGTATCCCTTGGGCAGTCGCCTGTTACCGCTGCCCTGTTGCCGCCCTTTTCTTAACAGGATAACCGATGACTATTCGCATCATCCCGCAGTCCGCGCTGGAGCGAAGCGATAAGCCAGCCCCAGAAGCCATTCCGCCGCTGCTGTTTCCACGTTTGAAGCACCTTTACAGCCGCCGCGCTGGCCGTCTGCGCCAGCTGGCGGAAAAAAATCCGCTGGGCGATTACCTGCGCTTTGCCGCGGTGATTGCGCAGGCTCAGGAGATCATCCTCTACGATCATCCGTTGCAGATGAACATGCACGCCCGGCTGGTGGAGAGCGATCGTCTGGGTAAACCGCCGCTGGATATCCGCTCCCTGCCGCGCGATGCGCACTGGCAGCGCCTGCTGCACTCGCTGATTGCGGAACTGAAGCCGGAGATGAGCGGCCAGGCGCTGGCGGTGCTGGAAAATCTCGAAAAGGCGTCGGTACCTGAGCTGGAAGCGATGGCCGACAGTCTGCTCAATCACGATTTTGCTCAGGTCAGCAGCGATAAATCGCCGTTCATCTGGGCGGCGCTGTCGGTGTACTGGGCGCAAATGGCGGCCCTGATTCCGGGTAACGCCCACGTCGAGAGCGGCGAGCAGCGCCAGTTCTGTCCGGTGTGCGCCAGCGTGCCGGTCTCCAGCGTGATCCATATGGCGGAACAGCCGGAAGGCCTGCGCTATCTGCACTGCAACCTGTGTGAAAGTGAATGGCATGTGGCGCACGCCCGCTGCAGCAACTGCGAGCAAACCCGCAATCTGCACTACTGGTCGCTGGATGCGGAACGCTCGGCGATCAAGGCGGAAAGCTGCGGCGACTGTGGCACTTACCTGAAGATGTTTTACCAGGAGAAAAACCCGGCGGTTGAGCCGGTCGCCGACGATCTCGCGTCGCTGGTGCTGGATGCGCGCATGGAGCAGGAAGGCTTTGCGCGCAGCAGCCTGAATCCTTTTCTCTTTCCAGGCGATTAGCCTGCGAACCACTGCTAGCGGGGGAACAACATGAAATTGATCGGCAGTTATACCAGCCCTTACGTGCGCAAGATTTCGGTTATCCTGCTGGAAAAGGGCATTACCTTTGAGTTTGTGAACGAATCGCCGTGGCATGAAGAGAGCAAGGTCACCGAGTACAACCCGCTGGGTAAAGTGCCGGCGCTGGTTGCCGACGGCACGACCTGGTTTGACTCGCCGATCATTGCCGCCTGGCTTGAGCATCAGAATCCGTCCCCCACGCTGCTGCCGCACGATGCGCTGACGGCATTGCAGGTGCGCCAGCTGGAAGCGCTGGCTGACGGTGTCTGCGACGCCGCGGCGGTCATCGTGCGTGAACAGATGCGTCCGCCGGAAATGCAGTCAGCGGATGTGCTGGTTCGCCAGCGGCAAAAGATTCAGTACGGGCTGGATGCACTGGAGCGCGCGGCCAACGCCGGGGACGTGCTGAACGGCAGTGAGATAAACCTGGCAGATATCGCCACCGCCTGCGCCATCGGTTTTCTTAACTTTCGTCGCGTGGCGCCGAACTGGTGCGTCGATCGCCCGGCGCTGGTGAAACTGGTGGAAAAGATGTTCCAGCGGGAAAGCTTTGCCCGCACCGTGCCGCCCGGCACCGTCTGAAAGCCATAAAAAAAGGGCGACTCACGTCGCCCTTTTTACTGCTGATGTTGCGGCAAAATTACTGCAGCAGCGAAATATCCGCTACCTGCAGGAACAGCGCGCGCAGCTTAGCCAACAGGGTAAGGCGGTTAATCCGCACCGCCGGATCGTCCGCGTTCACCATCACTTTGTCGAAGAAGTTATCCACCGCTTCACGCAGCTGGGCCAGTTCGCTTAACGCGTCCTGATAGCGCCCTTCGGCAAACAGCGGCTGCAGCTTGCTGCTCAGCGCGGTCACAAAGGTCGCCAGCTGAATCTCTTCATTCTCTTTCAGCAGGGACGCCTGCACGCTGTCGTTCAGCGTTTCAGTCGACTTCGCCAGAATATTGGAGACGCGTTTGTTGGCAGCGGCCAGCGCGGCAGCGGCATCCAGCGTGCGGAAGTGCGAGACCGCCTTCATGCGCGCATCGAAATCAGCCGGACGGGTTGGACGACGCGCCAACACCGCCTGCAGCGTGTCGACGCTGTGGCCCTCTTCCTGATACCAGCTGCGGAAACGACCGAGCATAAAGTCGATCACCTCATCCACCACCTTGCCGTTGCTCAGCTTGCTGCCGTACAGGCGCACCGCTTCTTCGGTCAGGGTTTGCAGATCCAGCGGCAGGTTTTTCTCGACGATAATGCGCAGCACGCCAAGCGCGGCACGACGCAGCGCAAACGGGTCTTTATCGCCTTTTGGATGCTGGCCAATGCCGAAGATGCCCGCCAGGGTATCCATTTTATCGGCGATCGCCAGTGCGCAGGCCACTGGATTCGACGGCAGATCGTCACCGGCAAAACGCGGCTGATACTGCTCGTTCAGCGCCACCGCCACATCTTCCGCTTCGCCGTCGTGACGCGCATAGTGCATGCCCATCACGCCCTGCGTATCGGTAAACTCGAACACCATGTTGGTCATCAGGTCGCACTTGCTGAGCAGGCCAGCACGCGTGGCGTGATTCACATCGGCGCCAATCTCACCGGCAATCCAGCCCGCCAGCGCCTGAATGCGATCGGTTTTGTCGCGCAGCGTGCCCAGTTCTTTCTGGAACAGCACGGTGGAAAGGCGCGGCAGATGATCTTCCAGACGTTTTTTGCGGTCGGAATTAAAGAAGAACTCCGCATCCGCCAGACGTGGACGCACCACTTTTTCGTTACCGGAGATAATCTGCTGCGGATCTTTCGATTCGATGTTGGTAACAAAAATGAAGTGCGGCAGCAATTTGCCGTTGGCGTCGTAGACCGGGAAATATTTCTGGTCGCCCTTCATGGTGTAGACCAGCGCCTCGGCCGGTACGGCAAGAAACTTCTCTTCGAAGGTCGCCGTTAATACCACCGGCCACTCCACCAGCGAGGTTACCTCTTCCAGCAGGCTGTCGCTGAGATCGGCGGTGCCACCAATCTGACGTGCAGCCGCTTCGGCGTCCGCTTTGATCTGCGTTTTACGCGCGTGGTAATCCGCCTGCACTTTACCGCGTTCCAGCAGCATCTGCGGATAGTGGTCAGCGTGGTCGAGCGTGAATGACGCTTCGCCCATAAAACGGTGGCCGCGAATGGTACGCGCCGAGGCAACACCCAGCACGGTCGCCTCCAGCAGCTCGTCACCCAGCAGCAGCGTCACGGTATGAACCGGACGCACAAACTGCACGTCGGAATCGCCCCAGCGCATCAGTTTAGGTACCGGCAGCTTGCTCAGCGCGGTGTTCACCATCGCTGGCAGCAGCGCCTGCGCCGCATTGCCTTTGACATGGGCACGCCACACCAGCCATTCGCCTTTGTCCGTTTTCAGGCGATCGGCCTGATCCACGGTAATGCCGCAACCGCGCGCCCAGCCTTCGGCCGCTTTAGTTGGCGCACCGCTGGCATCAAACGCAGCGGCAATCGCCGGGCCACGTTTTTCTACTTCACTGTCTGGCTGCGCGGCACTGAGCTGCGCCACTTTCAGCGCCAGACGGCGCGGCGACGCATACCAGGTCACCTCGCCGTGGGCGAGATTCGCAGCATCCAGCTCGGCGGTAAAATGCGCGGCGAACAATTCGGCCAGATTACGCAGCGCTTTTGGCGGCAGCTCTTCGGTGCCGATCTCCACCAGAAAAGTTTTATCAGTCATGGCTGCCTCTTATTTCTTGTTGTTGCACATCGGGAAGCCCAGCGCCTCGCGGGAGGCGTAATAGGCTTCAGCCACGGCTTTGGTCAGGGTACGAATACGCAGAATGTAGCGCTGGCGCTCGGTGACCGAGATCGCTTTGCGCGCGTCCAGCAGGTTAAAGCTGTGCGCGGCTTTCAGAATGCGTTCATAGGCTGGCAGCGGCAGCGGTTTTTCCAGCGCCAGCAGGGTCTGCGCTTCTTTCTCATACTGCTCGAAACAGGTGAAAAGGAAATCCACGTCGGCATATTCGAAGTTGTAGGTCGACTGCTCCACTTCGTTCTGATGGAAAACATCGCCGTAGGTGGTTTTACCCAGCGGACCGTCGCTCCAGACCAGATCGTATACGCTGTCCACGCCCTGGATATACATCGCCAGACGCTCCAGACCGTAAGTGATCTCGCCGGTAACCGGCTTGCACTCAAGGCCGCCAACCTGCTGGAAATAGGTGAACTGCGTCACTTCCATGCCGTTCAGCCACACTTCCCAGCCCAGACCCCAGGCACCCAGCGTCGGGTTCTCCCAGTTATCTTCCACGAAGCGGATATCGTGAATGGTCGGATCCAGCCCCAACGCCTGCAGTGAGCCGAGGTACAGCTCCTGAATGTTGTCTGGCGAAGGCTTGATGATCACCTGAAACTGATAATAGTGCTGCAGGCGGTTCGGGTTTTCGCCGTAGCGACCGTCGGTCGGGCGGCGTGAAGGCTGCACATAAGCGGCGGCAATCGGCTCCGGGCCAAGCGCACGCAGGCAGGTCATCGGGTGTGAGGTGCCAGCGCCCACTTCCATATCCAGTGGCTGGACGATGGTGCAGCCCTGACGTGCCCAGTAATCCTGCAAGGTCAGGATCAGGCCCTGAAAGGTCTTGGTATCAAACTTTTGCATGTTGATTAATTTCGCACGCGATTGGGGTGGATGAAAAAAGTGTGCGCCAGTATACCCTTTGACCGCCGGATATGCAGCCGGAAATCGGGCGGCACCTCCGCCGCTTTTTCTCTGGCGAAAAGGCCACAGATCTCTCTTAATCAGCCGCTCAAGGCTTGTTGTCCATCGCGTGTCTGGCTACGCTTTGCCGCACGCAAAAAGGCGAAGAGGGAGCCATGCAGCAAAAGATAAACTGGATAGACAATTTACGCGCCGTCGCCTGCATGATGGTTATCATGATCCACACCACCACCTGGTACATTACCGGCGGCAATAAAATCAGCGAACAGAGCTGGGATCTGGCCAACGTGCTTAACTCCGCCTCGCGCGTCTGCGTGCCCATTTTCTTTATGATTTCCGGTTTTCTGTTCTACGGCGAACGCAGCGCCCAGCGGCGCCATTTCCTGCGCCTGGTGCTCTGCCTGCTGTTCTACAGCGCGGTATCGCTGATTTATATCACCTGGCTGACGCCGATCAGCGAGGGCCGCTCGATCATGAAGCTGCTGGAAAAGCCGGTGTTTTATCACCTGTGGTTCTTTTTTGCGCTGATTGGCATTTATCTGCTGTCGCCCCTGATTCAGGTAAAACAGGTCAGCGCGCCTTTTTTGCTGGTGTTGGTCCTGGTGCTGGCGGTGCTGGCGAACCCCAATACGGTCAGCAAGTCGGTGGGCACCTTTCACTGGTTGCCGATGAATCTCTACGTCAGCGGCGACAGCTTCTATTACGTGCTTTATGCCCTACTCGGACGCGCGGTGGGCACCATGGAAACGCAAAAGCGTGGCGTCAGCGCGCTGGCCGGTCTCGCCTTTATCGGCTGCGTGATCGGCATTACCCTGGGCACCAAACATGAGCTGCACGTCAACGGCGCTTTCTCCGATACCTGGTATCTTTACTGCGGTCCGCTGGTGTTTATCGCCGCCATCAGCCTGATGGTGCTGTTCAAAAACTGTTTAAATCAGCGCCCGCTGCCGGTGCTGGCAACCATTTCACGCTATTCATTGCCGATTTATGGCCTGCATGCGCTGTTTATCCACTTTCTGCGCACCCGCCATCTGGATGATATGTCACGACCGCTGCTTGATATTCCGTGGATATTCGGTGTGACGCTGGGCGGCAGCCTGCTGCTGGCGATGGTCCTGGCAAAGCTCGACAAACGTCACTTTGTTAGCTGATCGTCGGCCCAGCGCTGGTGGGCGCGACGCAGCTGGCGCGAAGAGGAAAAGCCCGCCGCCTGCGCGGCACGCTCAGCGCCCTCGCCCTGTTGCAGTCGCTGACGGGCGATCGCCAGCCGCAGCTGCTCGTGATAGTCGCGCACGCTGATGCCCAAATGCAGGCGAAACAGTCGGGCAAGATGACGCTCGCTGACGTGCGCCCTTGCCGCCAGCTGCGGCAGCGTCCAGCCCGCTTCCGGCTGCTGAAGCAGCGCATCCTGCGCACGATGAATCGCCGGATGCAGATGATTACGGTAGCGCAGCCAGGGCGACAGCTGCGGATCGTCGCCTGAACGGCGAAACCACACCACCATTTCCCGCGCCACGTCCAGCGCCACCTGCGAGCCGCATCGACGATTGATCAGATGCAGTGCCAGATCGATACCCGCAGTAATACCGGCGCTGGTCCAGACGCCGCGATCTTCCACAAACACCCGATTCTCTTTCACCAGCGCGCCGGGTGCCGCCTGACGCAGCCGATCCAGCACGTCGTGATGAGTAGTGCACTGCAATCCCTCCAGCAGTCGCGCCCGGGCAGCCAGCAGCGCGCCGGAGCAGATACAGACCAGTGTGATCGCCTGGCTATGAATCTGTGGTTGCAGCCGCATCAACCAGCGGGACGTCTGTTGAGCCTGCGGCGTAGCAAACCAGCGCTGAGAATCGCTGGCGCCGGGCAGCAGCAACAGACTGCCCGCAGGCAAGGTTTCCGGCAGCGGTGCTATCTGGCTGATGGTCATGTCGGTGGAGGTGATCACGCTCTCCTGCGGCCCGATATAGCGCAGGGAAAAGTGTCCCTGCGCCAGCTGTAGCGCTTCGGCAGGCCCGGTGAGATCCAGCGTCATGACGCCGGGCAGGGTCACTATCCAGACCGGCGTGCTCATGATGATGACAACGCCTGTAAGCAGCTCTCCACCGTATGAATCGTGGCAAAACGGCCATTCAGTACGGTTTCAGTGCGGTGAAAAAGATCGGCGACGCTGAGGGTAATGCCATTATGCGTCATAGGAAACGTCAGGGTAGCTTCGGTGACAAATATCACCTGATAGCCGAGATCGGCCGCCACGCGCGCGGTGGTTTCGCAACACTGCTCGGTGCGTATGCCACACACAATCAGCTGCGTGATGTTCTGCTGTTGCAGCCAGTGTTGCAGGCCCGATTCGGTCAGCGCGTTATGCACGCGCTTATAGAAGGTGACGTCAGGCACATGGTGCAGAAACGGCATGGGCGTGACCAGGCCAGACGCAAGGTCAAAAGGACCGTCGCCGTCGGCATGCAGCACGTTGATCACCGGCACGTTGCGCGCCTCACAGCCCGCGATCAGCTGCGAGACGGCCTCTTTAAAAGCGGGAAAATGGTCTTCGCACCAGTAATCGCGGTGAAAGAATGACGACTGTACATCAATGACCAGCAGTGCGCTGTGGGACATTTTCGGACTCCATGTAAGGATTGCCTGTACCAATCATCCTCGCACTTCGCCCGTTCGTGAAGACCAAAAACGGACATCATTACGTCATGCCCGGCTGAGCCGTTATGCGCGTGCGGTCAGTGGCCGATAAGAGCCGCCCAATATCACGCCTCCAGCTCCTGCATCAACGGTGCCAGCCGCTGATAAAGCTGGGCAAATACCGCCCGCTTGCGCTGGTAATTCGCATGTTTATCGGCATCGGGCTGATGGCGCTGCTCCAGCGGTAGCGTCGGCAGCAGCGCGGCCATATTGCCCTGCGGCGTCATCGCCAGCCTTGCTAAGCGCGCAGCGCCCAGTGCCGGACCGACGTCGCCGCCGGTGCAAAAATCCAGCGTCTGACCGCTGATATCTGCCAGCATTTGCCGCCAGTATGCGCTGCGCGCGCCGCCGCCGATGAGCATGATGCTGCGCGGCGCAATGCCGCTGGCGTGCACCGCATCAATGCCCTGCGCCAGCGCGTAGCCCACGCCTTCCAGCACCGCGTTCGCCAGCTCGGCACGGCCATGCTGATGCGTCATACCAAAAAATACGCCTTTAGCCTGGGGATCGTTGTGCGGCGTGCGCTCGCCGGAAAGATAAGGCAGAAACCAGATGGGCGGCAGCGTCACCTGCGCCTGCTGTGCTTCCGCCAGCAACTGCGGCACATCAGCACAGCCGGTGAGTTTGGCCGCCCAGTCGAGACAGGATGCTGCGCTGAGCATCACCGACATCAAATGCCAGCGCTGCGGCAGCGCGTGACAAAAGCTGTGCACCGCCGAGGCGGGGTTAGCCATAAATCCCTCGCTGACCAGGAAGTAGACGCCAGATGTGCCCAGCGACAGCATGCCCTGGCCGACATTGACCATGCCGACGCCGACCGCGCCCGCCGCGTTATCGCCACCTCCGGCCACCACCTGAACGTCGCCCATTCCCCACCCGGCGGCGATGTCAGGCCGCAGCGTGCCGGTTGGCTGGTTGCCCTCAAACAGCGCGGGCATCTGCTGACGCGTTAAGCCGCAGGCGGCCAGCATGACGTCGCTCCAGTCGCGCTTTGCCATATCCAGCCACAGCGTTCCCGCCGCATCAGACATATCGCTGGCGCAGACGCCATTCATGCGCCAGCGTAGATAATCCTTAGGTAACAGCACCTTACCAATGCGGGAAAACAGCTCAGGTTCATGCTGTTGTACCCAGAGCAGCTTCGGCGCGGTAAAACCCGGCATCATCAGATTGCCGGTGATGGTGCGGGAATCGGGCACCCTTTGCTCAAGCTGCTGACACTGCACCGCGCTGCGGCCGTCGTTCCACAGAATAGCCGGACGCAGCACGTTAAATTGATGATCGAGCAAGGTGGCGCCATGCATCTGGCCGCTGAGACCGATGGCGCGCACCTGGCTGAGATCCTGCTCCGCCGCCAGCGCGCGCATCGCGCCGTCGGTGGCCTGCCACCAGCTTTCGGGATCCTGTTCACTCCATAACGGGTGTGGACGTGACACGCTCAGCGGTTGCGTCTGGCTGGCGACCAGTTCGCCGTGTTCATCCAACAGCACCACTTTCACACCTGAAGTGCCCAAATCGATCCCGATATACATAGGTAGCGGCTCCGTTATTTTACGAAAAGATAGTGATTCACCAGGTTTTCCAGCTGCTCCTGACGCCCGCTTTGTGGTTGCGGATCCAGGCGTTGCTCAGCAGCATACGCCGCCAGCGTCTCCAGCGAGTGTTCACCTTTAAGAATTTGCTGGCCCAGTTCACCGTTCCAGCCGCTGTAACGGCGCGCCACGCGACGGTCCAGCTCGCCATCCGCGATCATGTTCGCCGCCACCTTCAGCGCCAGCGCCATGGTATCCATGGCGCCAATATGGCCGTAAAACAGGTCATATTTATCGATACTCTGTCGACGGACTTTGGCATCAAAATTCAGGCCGCCGGTGGTAAAGCCGCCCGCTTTGAGGATTTCATACAGCACCAGCGCATTTTCCTCAACGCTGTTAGGGAACTGATCGGTATCCCAGCCGACCTGCGGATCGCCGCGGTTGGCATCCACCGAACCAAAAATGCCCAGCGCAATGGCACTGGCAATTTCGTGGTGAAAAGAGTGGCCCGCCAGCGTGGCGTGGTTCGCCTCGACGTTAACCTTGATCTCTTTTTCCAGCCCAAATTGCTGCAGAAAGCCGTAGACCGTCGCGACATCAAAATCATACTGGTGCTTGGTCGGTTCCTGCGGCTTGGGTTCAATCAACAAGGTGCCGTGGAAGCCCATTTTATGCTTCTGCTCTACCACCATATGCATGAAGCGGCCCAGCTGCTCACGCTCCTGGCGCAGATCGGTGTTCAGCAGCGTTTCATAGCCTTCACGACCGCCCCACAGAACATAGTTCTCTCCGCCAAGACGATGGGTGGCGTTCATCGCCGTGAACACCTGCGTCGCCGCCCAGGTAAAAATTTCCGGATCGGGATTGGTGGCGGCCCCCGCGGCATAGCGCGGATGGGTAAAGCAGTTGGCAGTGCCCCACAGCAATTTCACGCCGGTTTGCGCCTGTTTCTCCGCCAGCACGTCGGTCATCGCGGCAAAATTATTGATATAGCTTTTCAGCGAATCCCCTTCCGGCGACACGTCAACATCGTGAAAGCAGTACCAGGGCACATTCAGCTTATGGAAAAACTCGAAGGCGATATCCGCTTTGCGCTTTGCCTGTTCCAGTGCGTCACCCGGCTGCTGCCACGGACGCTGAAAAGCGCCGCTGCCAAACATGTCAGCACCGTTCCAGCAGAAGGTATGCCAGTAGCAGGCGGCAAAACGCAGATGATCTTCCATGCGTTTGCCAAGCACGAGTTCATCGGGATTGTAATGGCGGAAAGCCAGCGGATTGGTGCTTTGCGTTCCTTCATAACGGACGCGATCGAGCTGATCGAACCAGGATTGCATGTTTATCTCCTTAACCATAAAGCAGCTGAACGCTCAGCGGCAGGTGAGATTATTGTGGTGAGCGAATAAAGCGCGCTCAATTACGTTATTTAACACTGAGGTTGAGATAATTATTAATTGTGCGACAGCTCGCAAAAAATAAAGCGAGAACGGGAAAAAACGCAGCAAAACGCCTCACAGAATTGCGCAACACGGTGAGCTAAAAAAGATAAAAATCCGATCGACCTCATAAAATTTTAAATAAACCAAAAAACATAACCGCAAGACGAAAATCTGTAATTGCTGGCGGCAAACTGAACGATAACAATTCATCAGCCTGTTATCGCACTGGCTGTTTTTACCCTTACCTCAACCTGGAAGGTCATAAAAATGAAAATGAAAACGACGTTGCTCGCCCTCTGCGCCGCACTGGCGCTGGTTAGCCAGGCAGGCCTGGCCAAAGAAGTAAAAATTGGCATGGCCATCGACGATTTGCGGCTTGAGCGCTGGCAAAAAGACCGCGATATTTTTGTGAAAAAAGCAGAATCCCTTGGCGCTAAAGTATTTGTCCAGTCGGCCAACGGTAATGAAGAAACGCAGATGTCGCAGATCGAAAATATGATCAATCGCGGCGTCGATGTGCTGGTGATTATTCCCTATAACGGTCAGGTATTAAGTAACGTTATTGCTGAAGCAAAACGTGAAGGAATTAAAGTGCTGGCTTATGACCGCATGATAAATAATGCCGATATCGATTTTTATATCTCTTTTGATAATGAAAAAGTCGGCGAAATGCAGGCGCAAAGTCTGGTACAGCGCGTGCCGCAGGGTAACTATTTTTTGATGGGCGGCTCGCCGGTGGACAATAACGCCCGCCTGTTCCGCAACGGCCAGATGAAAGTGCTGAAACCGCTGATCGACAGCGGCAAAATTAAAATCGTTGGCGATCAGTGGGTCGATGCCTGGCTGCCGGAAAACGCGCTGAAAATAATGGAAAACGCCCTGACCGCCAATGGCAACAAAATTGATGCGGTGGTGGCCTCCAATGACGCGACGGCGGGCGGTGCGATTCAGGCGCTGAGTGCGCAAGGCCTGGCGGGCAAAGTCGCGATCTCCGGGCAGGATGCCGATCTGGCCGCCATCAAACGCATCAATAACGGCACGCAAACCATGACCGTCTACAAGCCGATCAGCAAGCTGGCTAACGACGCCGCAACGATCGCCGTGGAACTGGGCGACGGCAAACAGCCTAAATCCAACGCCACGCTCGATAACGGCAGCAAAAAAGTTCCCGCCTGGCTACTGGAGCCGATCGCCGTTGATAAAACCAACATCGACAGCACCGTGGTGGCTGACGGCTTCCATAAAAAGAGCGATCTCTGATGCTGCTCACCGCCGTGCAAACGGCGGCTACCTCTATCAACTGCCGGGAGACGCATGATGGCCAGGCTGCTTGAAATGAAAAATATCACCAAGCTGTTCGGCGCGGTAAAAGCGGTGGACAACGTATCGCTGAGTCTTGAACCCGGCGAAGTGATGTCGCTGTGCGGCGAAAATGGCTCGGGTAAATCGACGCTGATGAAGGTGCTGTGCGGCCTGTATCCAACAGGCAGCTATCAGGGGCATATCTTTTTCGCCGGGGAAGAGCTGCGTGCCACCACCATTCGCGATACCGAGCGCAAAGGCATTGTCATTATTCATCAGGAGCTGGCGCTGGTCAGGCAGATGACGGTGATGGAGAACATTTTTCTCGGCGGCGAATTGACCCAACGCGGCGTGCTGGATGCCGACACCATGACACTGCGCTGCCAGACGCTGTTAGAGCAGGTGCGGCTGGATGTTTCACCGGAAACGCGCGTGGGTGAACTGGGTCTGGGTCAACAGCAGCTGGTGGAAATTGCCCGCGCGCTGAACAAGCAGGTTCGCCTGCTGATTCTGGATGAGCCCACTGCCTCGCTAACCGAACAGGAGACGCGGGTGCTGCTGGATATCATTCGCAATCTGCGCAATCACGGCATCGCCTGCGTCTATATCTCTCACAAACTCAACGAGGTGAAGGAGATCTCCGACACCATCTGTGTGATTCGCGACGGTCAGCATATCGGCACCCGCCGCGCCGACGCGATGAGCGAAGATGACATCATCACCATGATGGTGGGGCGCGAGCTGACCTCACTCTATCCGGTTGAACCGCATCCAGTGGGCGAGGAAATATTGCGGGTAGAAAATCTTACCGCCTGGCATCCGGTCAACCGCACCATTAAGCGCGTGGATAACCTCTCGTTCAATCTGCGGCGCGGTGAGATTTTGGGCATTGCCGGGCTGGTCGGCGCCGGGCGCACCGAAACCGTTCAGTGTTTATTTGGCGTCTGGCCCGGCCGCTGGGAAGGTCAGGTTTACGTCAACGGCGAGGCGGTACGCATTACCGATTGCCAGCACGCCATTGCGCAGGGCATTGCCATGGTGCCGGAAGATCGAAAGAAAGATGGCATCGTGCCGGTGATGGGCGTCGGCAAAAATATTACCCTGGCGGCGCTGGGCCAGTTCAGCAGCGCGTTTTCGGTGGTCGATGAAGCGCGGGAACAGCAGGCCATTGGCGAGGCAATGGCGCGTCTGAAGGTCAAAACGGCATCACCAGAGCTGGCGATTGGTCACCTGAGCGGTGGCAATCAACAAAAGGCGGTGCTGGCAAAATGCCTGCTGCTGAATCCACGCATCCTGATCCTCGATGAACCCACCCGCGGCATCGATATCGGTGCGAAATATGAAATTTACAAGCTTATCAACCAGCTGGCCCAGCAGGGGATCGCCATTATCGTGATCTCCTCAGAACTGCCAGAAGTGCTGGGTCTCAGCGATCGCGTGCTGGTGATGCATCAGGGCCAGCTCAAGGCTGACCTGATTAATCGCGATCTGACTCAGGAGAAGATTATGGAAGCGGCCCTGCGGAGTGAACACTATGCTTAAGACCGATTCAACCCAGCCCGCGGCACCGGTCGCCGCAGGCAAAAAAGCTGGCGTACCCATTAATCTGCAGGTGGGAGTAATGATCCTGGCCATTGTGCTGATTATGGCCTTCTTTACCTGGACCACCGACGGCGCCTACCTCAGCGCGCGCAATATCTCCAACCTGCTACGCCAAACCGCCATTACCGGCATTCTGGCGGTGGGCATGGTGTTTGTGATTATCTCCGCCGAAATCGATCTCTCCGTGGGTTCAATGATGGGCCTGCTGGGCGGCGCGGCAGCTATTTTTGACGTCTGGCTCGGCTGGCCGTTGCCGCTGACCATCGTGGTCACGCTGGTGATGGGGCTGCTGCTCGGCGCGTGGAATGGCTGGTGGGTTGCCTATCGCAAGGTACCGTCGTTTATCGTCACGCTGGCTGGCATGCTCGCCTTTCGCGGCATTCTGGTCGGCATCACCAACGGCACCACCGTGGCGCCGACCAGCCCGGCGATGTCGCAAATTGGCCAAAGCTACCTGCCTGCCGGTATTGGTTTTGGCTGCGGCGTGGCGTGCCTGGCACTATTTATCGTCTGGCAATGGCGGCTGCGGCTGCGTCGGCAAAAAGTCGGGCTGGCGATGCCTGCCGCTTCCGGCACTGTGACGCGTCAGGCGTTAACGGCGGTGATTGTGCTGGGTGCAATCTGGATGCTGAATGACTACCGCGGCGTGCCAACGCCGGTGTTGATTCTTACGCTGCTGCTGCTCGGCGGCCTGTTTGTCGCTACCCGAACCGCCTTTGGCCGACGTATTTACGCCATCGGCGGCAATATCGACGCCGCGCGTCTGTCGGGCATCAACGTCGCCCGCACCAAGCTGGCGGTGTTTGCTATCAATGGCCTGATGGTGGCGATTGCTGGCCTGATTCTCAGTTCGCGGTTGGGTGCCGGTTCGCCTTCGGCCGGTAACATTGCCGAACTGGATGCCATTGCCGCCTGCGTCATCGGCGGCACCAGCCTGGCGGGCGGTATCGGCAGCGTGGCGGGCGCGGTGATGGGCGCGTTTATCATGGCATCGCTGGATAACGGCATGAGCATGATGGATGTGCCGACCTTTTGGCAGTACATCGTCAAAGGCGCGATTTTGCTGCTGGCGGTCTGGATGGACTCCGCCACCAAGCGGCGCGTGTAGGCGATCACATGGCGGATGAATTTATTTCTGGTCATCACAGCACTGTGCTATTCAGAAAGCAGAATAAACAGTGGAACACAGCCATGTTTGAAAAACGTTTTCGCATTACCCTGCTGTTCAACGCCAACAAGGTTTATGACCGTCAGGTTGTGGAAGGCGTCGGGGAATATTTGCAGGCGTCGCAAACCGACTGGGACATTTTTATTGAGGAGGATTTTCGCTGTCGCATCGATAACATTAAAGAGTGGCTGGGCGATGGGGTGATCGCCGATTACGACGATAAACAGATCGAACAGCTGCTCAAAAACGTCGATGTGCCCATCGTTGGCGTTGGCGGCTCTTATCATCGCGACGAGGATTATCCGCCGGTTCACTACATCGCCACCGACAACGCCGCGCTGGTGAGAAGCGCGTTTCTGCATCTCAAAGAGAAAGGCGTTCACCGCTTTGCGTTTTACGGTTTGCCCGCTGCCAGTGGCAAACGCTGGGCGCAGGAGCGGGAATATGCCTTTCGCGAACTGGTGGCGCAAGAACGTTATCAGGGCGTGGTTTATCAGGGCATGGAGACCGCGCCGGAGAACTGGCAGCATGCGCAGAACCGGCTGGCGGACTGGGTGCAAACGCTGCCGCCGCAGACCGGCATCATTGCCGTCACCGACGCCCGCGCGCGGCATCTGCTGCAGGTTTGCGAACACCTGAACATCGCCGTACCGGAAAAACTCTGCGTGATCGGCATCGACAACGAAGAGCTGACGCGCTTTCTATCGCGCGTGGCGCTCTCTTCGGTGGCACAGGGGTCGCGCCAGATGGGGTATCAGGCGGCCAAGCTGCTGCATCGTCTGCTGGATCGGCGTCAGCTTCCGTTGCAGCGCATTCTGGTGCCGCCGGTGAAGGTCATAGAGCGGCGTTCCACCGACTATCGCTCACTGCGCGATCCCGCGGTGATTCAGGCGATGCATTTTATTCGCTACAACGCCTGCAAAGGCATCAAGGTGGAACAGGTGCTGGATGCGGTGGGCATATCGCGCTCTAATCTTGAAAAACGCTTTAAAGATGAAACCGGCGAAACCATTCACGCGGTGATTCACGCGGAGAAACTGGAAAAAGCACGCTCGCTGCTGGTGTCGACCTCATTATCGATCAACGAGATTTCACAGATGTGCGGCTACCCTTCGCTGCAATATTTCTATTCGGTGTTTAAAAAGGTGTATGCCAGCACGCCGAAAGAGTACCGCGATCGCTACGGTGAAATTACCGTTTGAAAGAGATGCCATGTTCTGGCGATGCTGAGCAGCAGCGGCGGGCAAAATTTTATTTCGGAGTTGGCGTTACCGGTTAATTATCATGGTCCGATCGGGTAAGGTAGCGGTTCCGCTTGTTCGCTAATGAGAACCTGACCCGCTATGCGCGATCGTTATTCCTCGCTCCACATTACGCTGC
Source organism: Duffyella gerundensis (assembly GCF_001517405.1). Lineage (NCBI taxonomy): Bacteria > Pseudomonadati > Pseudomonadota > Gammaproteobacteria > Enterobacterales > Erwiniaceae > Duffyella > Duffyella gerundensis. Next base: position 3,715,726 of record NZ_LN907827.1, read on the forward strand.
ACTGGCTCACGTTTCTGCTGGTGATAATCGCTTACTGCACCATGGAATTTCGCTGGCTGGCGCAACGCGGTTCATGGCAGGGTTTTACTCTGATCGTCACCCACTTTAGTGCGGGAACGCTGATTCTGATCTGCATGCTGGCGCGCCTCTGGCTGCGTCTGCGCCATCGCACCCCAGCGATTGTGCCGCCGCCGCCGCGCTGGCAAACCGGCGTGGCGCATCTCACACACCTTTGCATCTACCTGCTGTTTATTGCCCTGCCGACGCTTGGCCTGTTTTCTCGCTACCTAAAAGGGCGCGACTGGTGGCTGTTTGGCCTGTCGATGCCGGTAGCAGAGCAGCCAAATGCTGAGCTGGCTGCCCTGCTGATTCACTGGCACAAAACGCTGGCGCCGCTGGGTTACTGGCTGATTGGTCTGCATGCGCTTGCCGCGCTGGCTCATCATTTTCTGTTCAAAGACAATACGCTACGGCGCATGTTGCCCACGCGCCGTACGCAGTAAAACCAGGCGTTTGTCTACACCTGATGCCGTGCGCGCTCCAGCGCGTGCCTGAACTGGCGGACCTCATGAAACAGCCAGTGGCGGCGGCCTGGCGGTGCCTTGTCCACCGCTTCAGGCAGCGGCACACCGTCCAGCGAACCACGGTTGCACAGCACGCGCACCAGCGTCGCCGGTGCCACGCCGATATAACGCGCCACCTCCGGCAGGGTCATCATTTCTCTGTTCATATCGCCTCCTCGTTTTCAACGTTTTCCATTGTTGCGCTGCACGAGGCATGCGGCGTTGATTACGATCAAAAGCACGACAGTGTGATTTTCTGCTTTGCACAGGAACAAGGCATTTCATAACTCCATGAATAGTAATATAAAAAACCAATAGTCTACGCTTTCTCTGGGGTGTCGCCTTAACCGCGGCACGGATTTCCCATGACACCAAAGAGGAAAAAGCAATGAAATACAGGAAGCTGGGCCATTCAGGTCTGATGATCTCTGAACTGACGCTGGGTACGGTTCCCTTTGGCGGCAAGGCGGGTTTTGAAAAGACCGGTAATGTTGATGCCAAACAGGCGCGCCGATTTCTTGATATTGCCCTCGAACACGGCGTCAACGCCGTGGATACCGCCGATCTCTATTCACACGGTGGCGCGGAAGAGGTGCTGAGTGATGCGCTGGCCGTGCATCGCGATAAACTGATTCTTACCAGCAAAGCGCGCAGCCCGATGAGCGACGATCCCAACGACAGTGGCGCCAGCCGTTTTCACCTGATCAAATCCTGTGAAAACAGCCTGCGTCGGTTGAAAACCGATCATATCGACCTTTATCAGATTCATAACTGGGATGGCGTCACCTCGCCGGAAGAGACGCTGCGGGCGCTGGAAGATCTGGTGAAAAGCGGCAAGATTCGCTATTTCGGTACCTCTAATTACACCGCCTGGCAGATGATGAAAACGCTGGGCTGTGCCGAGGTTAACCAACTGATGAAGCCGGTGAGCCAGCAAATCTACTACACGCCGGAATCGCGTGAGGCGGAGTATGAGCTGCTGCCAATGGCGATCGATCAGAATATTGGTACGCTGATTTGGGGGCCAATGGGCGAAGGTTTGTTGACCGGTACCGTGCGTCGCGGTCAGAAAACACCGGCAACCTCGCGTCAGGGCAACGGCTGGCCGGAACCCTACGTGCACGATATGGAACATGCCTGGGACGTTATCGACGTGCTCAGCGCGGTGGCCGAAGAAGCGAATGCCACCACGGCGCAGGTGTGCCTCGCCTGGCTGCTGACGCGTCCGGGTATCTCATCGCTGATTATCGGCAGCCGCACCGAAGCGCATCTGCAGGAGGATCTGGCCGCAGCCAGCCTGACGCTCAGCCCAGCACAGCTGGCGCGGATTGAGCAGGCGACGCGTCCGGCACCGCAGTATCCCTACTGGCACCGTTTCACCAGCGGCATGGACCGCATCGATCCGGCAGAGCAGCCGTTCCTTGATGAATACCGGCAGACGCTGGACAATCGCACCGATCTCGATCAGAAATAGTCGGTAACGATCGCTGGCGCGCTGACACTGCGCCAAAAAAATGCCCGCGTGTATTAACAGCGCGGGCATTTTTACAATCGGATTATAGTATCCACTCTTCCAGCACCAAATCAGGTAGTTTTTTGAAAGCCTGATCGCGGGTAACGATGGTCATAGTAAGGCTCAACGCCTGTGATGCGATGAGTTGAGTGACTTAAAACGCATCGTTAACGCGTGCTTTGCTCACGAGCTTAAGCACGTCATCCCAGTTATCAAGGTTAGCTGGCTTAAGAGAAAGAATGAGATTACCCGCCTCATCACGCCGGATATAAACCTGATCGCTGTTAAATTAAAATTCTAACGGTAATTAGGCAGCCTGATTTCTGCCATTTCTGAAAAGTTTTGCGGTACGTTCCATGCTGACCTCCCCGCTTATTAGCCCTGTGCCAAAGCATGTGCCACTTTCATGCTTTACCACAAGCCTCACTCAATACTCGTCGCCGCGTACCCGGCTGCGATAGCTTTCCCAATCGAAGCGCACCCACAGGCTGTTGCCGAGGCGCATGCGATCCATTACCCGCTCGCCGAGCAGCTGGTTCATGCCCGCATGATCGAGATTGGAGAGCATGCCGGTGGGCCGTTTCGAGCTGGATCGGCGATCGACAATCTGATTAATAATCACCTTCTCGTAACGCGATTCCGTTTGCATGCCGATCTCATCGATAACCAGCAAATCAACGGTACTGAGATCGTGCAGCAGCCGTTCTTCGGTGGTATCGCTGGTGCCGCTGAAGGTGCCCTTCATGTTGGACATCAGGTCAGCTACGGTCACAATCAGCACGCTTTTGCCGCGTAAAATCAGGTCGTTACCAATGGCTGCCGCGAGGTGGTTTTTGCCGGTGCCCGGTTTGCCGGAAAACACAAAGCTGGCGATGTTGCCTTCGAACTCGCTGGCATACTGACGCGCCAGCGCCAGTGCGCGCTGCTGGCCTTCGTTTTCCACCCGGTAGTTATCAAATGAACAGTTCATGTGCAGCTCGCGAATGCCGGAGCGGCCCATCACCCGCTGCATACGCATCGCACGGTTTTCACGCACGATCGACTCTGAACGCTGGCGGCCCTGCTCCTGGTTCCACTTAATTAGCTCTTCGCCGCTGGTGAATTTCGGCTTTACGTGCGCCGGAACCAGCCTTTGTAAACGGGTAAACAGTGTGGTCGGGCTTTTCATCGCTAACCTCGGAATCCATCAGGAATGGTGTGATCGGGCTCTGCAACCTGGGTCAGATCGCGTCGTGGCTGGCCGCCGTTGGTGGCGCGTCCAACCTGCAGGCTGCGCGCCAGCTTCTGCTGCCATTGAACGTGGTGAAACATGCGGCCTTCTGCCTGCCAGTAAGCAATAAAAGAGGCGAGCTCCGCGGGCGTGACCGGTGCGCTCAGCGGTACGCCCCAGACGGCGGCCAGCCGCACAAAATCGGCGTCGGGCTGCCAGCCATCATAGAGCGCAAATTTACCCGCCGGCACGGCAATGGCCACGGGCGATGCGGCATCATCCTGAAACAGATCCTCGTCCAGCGCGACATCGTTGCGCGCCTGCATCGCCGCCTCGGCTGCCAGCAGTTGCGCCAGGCGTTGCGGCGTGAGCGCATAGAATTGTGGCGCATTATTGGTGAAGACGGCCACGGCGCCCTGTTCAGTCGCCTGCAACGCCTGCGCCGGATCCTGACAAAAAGCGTCGATGCCGATAATGGTGGAAGTGAGAATTTTGACAGACATGATGGAATCCCGCATAGCAAATCGATTACCGCATTCAGGCGCCAGCGCCTGAAGCGATATTCTATCAAGTTTAGCGGTAAGGATCGCCTAATTCTGCGCGGCGATCGTGGGTAATCAGGCGACGTTCTGCCAGCGAATCGGCTGTGATTCGGTAGCGAAAACCATAGCACGGCGCGGTAAAAACAGCAGATAGCGCACGCTGGAAAGCAGGCACAGGCTGTAGCCCAACAGTTCCGATCCCTCTTCCGCCATGTTTTTTACCACATGATGAAAATTATCCGGCATCAGGTGCTGCCACAGGTCGTTCATGCCAAACAGGCGTGAAAACACCAGCGTGGTCAGCAGGCCCGCCGCCATCATATGCCAGGCGCGATGGCGCAGCAGCGTGACCAGCCCAGCCAGCGTGCGTGCCGGATGACGCAGCGCCACCAGCAGCGAAGTCAGCGCCAGGGCAAGGGCAAACCAGACCCAGCTGCCGTGGTGCAGCTCATCAAACAGAAAGTCCATTTCGCGGATCAGCATGCAGCCATAAAAACCGCCCACCAGCGCCAGACTGCCGCGCAGACGCGGGTGTTTCACCGCCTGCACAAAAAACAGACCGCAGATGATCGCCAGCATGACTTCCTGCGAAATCTCAGTAAATGAGTTCTCATGCAGGCCGTCGCTCATCCAGCTTACGTCAATAAAAATCAGCCCCATGATCAGCGTTAAAAACAGTCCCTGAGCCAGAAATACCAGCAGTTCATTGCGTATAATAATTAGATTGTCGCGCATAATGTTTCCTAAAAAATAAAAAGCGCGCTAATTATATTTCCAGCTCTCCGATCGGCTTCCCATTTGATGCCCTTTTCACCGCCAAAACGGCAAATAGCGCGCCTTTACCGCTTAAAAGCGGGCACTGACGCCGAGGTTATACATGAACTGCTCGCCTGTACTGAGGCCGCCGGTTTGGGTAAACGACGCGAACGCGGCGACATTTTCCGTCAACGGCAGGTTGGCACCGACGCTGACATCGACCCAGTTGCTGTCCTGCTCTGCGCTTTCACGACTGAAACGCGTGGCGGTGGATTTCAGTCCGCCGCTGGCGCGCCAGCGATTGTCGCCAAACTGATGGTTATAGCTCACTTCAGCCCACGGATTGATCCATCCCAGCCGCGAATCAACCCGCCAGCCCAGCGCACCAATCTGTGAATGATAGGTCTGATCGCCGAAGCGCATCGCCGTGCTGTCGCTGCCGTTCTCCTGATAACCGTCAACCCGGCTGTAATCAACGGCATATTTTGCCACCGGCCCGGTGGTCACCGCCTGTCCGAGTGGAAAATCCCAGCCGGTTATTACGCGGGCGCCCAGCTGGCGGCCATCGGTGCTGCCCTGTTCGCTGCGTGATGCCGGACCCAGTGAAATGTTACGCGTGATGTCATCGTAATCCGCAGAGGCGAAATGCAGATCCGCACTGACGTAACCCTGTTCAAACAGCGTAACGGCGCTGTAGGCCGAAACCAGCCAGCCGCGCATGCGGTAGTCGTAATCGGGCGTCGGATGCTGATTGTCGTTGGAGCCGGACGCCAGCACACCCACCAGCCAGCTGTCGGTGAGCTGATAATCGACACCCAGCGTCAGGTTGTGCGTCACCGCATCGCCGTCGCCTGCGCCGGTCTCGACATCGCTGTGCTGCCCGGCATAGCCGCCATAAACCGTCACCGCACCCGCTGATTGCTCACCGCTGCGCTGCTGTTGCAGACGGCTGTCCAGCGTGTTTTGCATATCTCGCGCCATTGCCATCGTCGCCTGATTCAACGCCGTCGCCTGCAACGGGCCATCCAGCACCGACTGAATATAATCACCGATCAGCAAATGGGTTGCCGGGCTGGGATGCAGCCGATCGGCGAACAGATAAGCCTGATCGCGCGAAAATCCAGGCGCGCTGCTGCTGCACTGTGCCGCCGATACGCCTGGCGGACAGGCCATGCCCGCGGTGTTGCTCAGGCCGTAACGCGCCGGATCGGCGATCACTTCGTTAAACAGGCCGTTGATATCAACGCGCACGATATTGCCGCGATATTGCGCCAGATAGCGCTCTTCCTGCTGGTTATAGCTGTCGGTCAATGCCTGCGCCTGCGTGCTCAGGGTTTGCCACGCCTGATAGAGCCGATCGGCAATCGCCTGTTGCAGTGCCGGCACAGCGGTTGCCGACCCCGCTGCGGCATAAAACGCGTTGCGCACGGCTTCATTACGTTCATTAGCGTTGGCCGTGCCCTGACTGGCCAGCGCGCTGAACGCCGCCTCTAATGCGTTGCCAGAGACCGGCGCAAGACCCACAGAGATGATCGCCTCCAGCAGCGCAGGCGTGGCGCCAATGTTGGGCACCGTGGGCACAATCACCGTCCCCGCACCGGCGTTAAGCAGCGTATTCACCTGGCTGGCGGCGGCAGCCGCGCTGCTGCTGACAATACGCTCGGCGGCCAGCGGATTTAACGCGGCAGCGGCCAGATCGTTGCCGCCCACCCAGTGCACATAAAGCCCGTTACCGTCGGCACGGCCACCGTTGGCGTTAAGATAGGTTTGTAGCTGCTGCTGCGTATTGTTGTCCGCATCCAGCGCGGGCGTGGCCACCGCGCCGCCCGCCGCATAGTTTGTGCCGCCTGCACTGGATGGCACCAGGCTTTGCTGAATTTTCTCTGCCAGAATGTCGTCATACAGCGGATGCGCGCTGCCATCCCAGGTATAACGGCCAACGTTACCGCTATCGCTCAGGCTGTCGCCAAACACATAGAATTGATCCCAGGCGTAGCCGGGCAACGGTGAGGCTAACAGTAATGCCGTGCTAACCGCGCCAGCAACAAGGCGAAGTGGATACTGAATTTTTTGCAGCATAAATGACTCCAGACAAGAGCCGAAAAAGGAAGTTACGCGTATGATTAACCGGCGCGGATCGCGCTGCTAATAACTATCGCCGCAATGGCCGTTACGTCAAGATAACTGATGAAAAATCCGCCAGAATCAAGAGGAAGATCGCATGCAACGCTGTGGCTGGGTTACTGAAGATCCGCTTTATGTCGCCTATCACGATCGGGAATGGGGCATTCCGGAAACGCGTCGCGAGGCACTGTTTGAGATGCTCTGTCTGGAAGGCCAACAGGCGGGCTTATCCTGGATAACGGTGCTGAAAAAGCGCGCTGCGTACCGCGAGGCGTTTCACCATTTTGATCCACAGGCGGTGGCGCTGATGGATGAACAGACGATCGATCGGTTAATGAGTAACAGCGGCCTGATCCGCCATCGCGGCAAACTTACCGCCATTGTCACCAATGCACGGGCGCTGCTGGCGATGGAAGCACAAGGTGACGCGTTTTCGTCGTTTATCTGGCAGTTCGTTGAGCATCAGCCGGTGATCAACCATTTTCCTGCGGGTTCGGCCGTACCGGCGAGCACGGCGGTCTCGGAAGCCTTATCGAAAGCGCTGAAAAAGCGCGGCTTTGCCTTTGTTGGCCCGACCATCTGTTACGCTTTTATGCAGGCGTGCGGTCTGGTAAACGATCATTTAACCGGCTGTTTTCGCCATCCAACGCATCAGTGACGCCGTTCTTTACAAAAATAAGACTTTTACCCAGACATTTCTTCATCTTTGGACGTCATAATCGTACCGCTTATAAATGGGTCTTTATGATTTTTTGAGGGATTTAAGATGAACAAGCGCATTTTCGCGTTCTCCTTGTTACTGAGCGGCACCATTGCGCTTTCTGGCTGTACGACAAATCCCTACACCGGCGAATCACAGGCGGGTAAATCGGGCATCGGTGCGGGCCTCGGCGCGCTGGCAGGCGCGGGTATCGGCGTGTTGTCATCATCTAAAAAAGATCGCGGCAAAGGCGCCCTGATTGGAGCGGCATCGGGCGCAGCGGTCGGCGGCGGCGTGGGCTACTACATGGATGTGCAGGAAGCTAAGCTGCGCGACAAGATGAAAGGCACCGGTGTTAGCGTAACGCGTAACGGTGACAACATCGTGCTGAACATGCCAAGCAACGTCACCTTTGATTCCAGCAGCAGCAGCCTGAAACCTGCGGGTGCGAACACGCTGACCGGCGTGGCGATGGTGCTGAAAGAGTATCCAAAAACCGCTATCAACGTGCTGGGTTACACCGACAGCACCGGTTCGCGTTCACTGAACATGAACCTGTCACAGCAGCGTGCTGACAGTGTTGCCAGCGCCCTGATTACCCAGAACGTGGCGGCTAACCGCATTCGTACGCAGGGTATGGGCCCGGATAACCCAATCGCCAGCAACAGCAGCGAAGCGGGCAAAGCGCAGAACCGTCGCGTTGAAATTACCCTCAGTCCTCTCTGATCGTTCGGGGCCTGATGGCCCCTTTTCGTTATGGCTGGTCCTCAATCAGCGATCAACCGCACCGCGGCGAACCAGCACTAACGGCCGCTTCGTAAGCTGTGCTAGTCTTCCGCTTTTCGCGTCATCCTGAAGGAAAATCATGAACCGCAAGGCCATACGCGCCACGATCAGCGACGTTGCTCGCGCCGCCAACACGGGTAAAACCAGCGTGTCACGTTACCTGAACGGCGAGCAGAACGTGCTGTCTGCGGATCTCAAACAGCGTATTGAACAGGCGATTGCTGAACTCGATTATCGCCCAAGTCAGATGGCGCGCAGCCTGAAGCGTGGCCGCACCCGCCTCATCGGCCTGATTATCGCTGATATTACCAACCCTTATTCCATTGATGTGCTTTCCGGCATCGAAGCCGCCTGTCGGGCGCACGGCTTTACCCTGCTGATGTGCAATACCAATAACGAAATCGATCTTGAGCAATATTATTTGCAGCTGCTTAGCAGCTATCAGGTAGAAGGCATCGTGGTTAACGCGGTGGGCATGCACGAGGCCGCGCTCAGCCAGCTGCAACAATCGCTGCTGCCAATGGTGCTGATCGACCGTAAAATCCCCGATTTTGTCTGTGATGTGGTGGGCCTGAATAACCAGGAAGCCGCCGCGATGGCGACACAGCATCTGGCCGACAACGGCTGGAAAAATTTGCTGTTTGTCAGCGAACCGCTGGGCCTGGTGAATACTCGCCGCGAACGGCTGCGCGCCTTTCAGGATACCGCAGCTGCGCTGCCGGGCGTCCTGGCTGAAAACATTGAAGTCCCGCTGACACAGCCAGCGCAGATTGACGAGGCGCTGCGCGCCTTTTATCAACGCCATCAGGGGAAATCCTGCGCGCTGATGGTCGGCAACGGCGCATTAACCTTGCAGGTGGCGCGCGCGTTACAGCGGTTAAAGCTGACCTGGGGCGAAGAGATTGGCCTGGTGGGCTTTGACGATCTGGAGTGGGCAGAACTGGCCGGCTCCGGCATCACCACGTTGAAACAGCCGACCTGGCAGATTGGCTATGCGGCGCTGGAACAGGTAATTCGCCGCATCGATGGCGACCTGACGCCGCCGGAAGAAAAGATGTTTTCCGGCGAGCTGATTGTCCGCGGCTCCTCCCGCCGCGCCTGAATCGCCTCCCCATAGCGAACTTTTCCCCGCATTTTTCATTTTCAGATTTTTTTCTCCCTGATTCTGCGCACATCGTGAGCAGGATCATAGTTTCACACTCCCCCGCTTTTCTTTGGAACCGGTTCCAATTACCGTTTTTGCTATGTCATGCGCGCAAACGCGGAAGACGCGGAGATGAAAATGAAAAAACAGGTAATTGTGGTGACCGCAGCTTACGGCTCGCAGAAGGTCGCTGAACTCGGCGGTCAGCAGGCGTTGCTGCCAGTCATCAAAGCGGCGGGCGCCGACGGTGTTGAGATCCGTCGCGAGCTGATGAACCCGCAGGCGTTAGGCGATCTGCCGGCCCTGACCGCCGCGCTGGCGGAGCACCAGCTGGTGGCATTCTATTCCGCCCCTGAATCCCTTTACACCGAACAGGGTGAGTTGAACCCACATCTTGATGCCCTGCTCAGCGAAGCGGACCAACTCAATGCGCGCCTGCTGAAGCTGGCGCTGGGCGGCTTCCCGCAACAGGCTGACTTCACTGAACTGCAACGCACACTGGCGAAATACCAGGCGCAGCTGGCGGTTGAGAACGATCAGACTGTGTATGGCCGACTGCCGATTATCAGCCGTTTTTTCCAGCAGGCCAGTGAAGCTGGCGTGCCGGTGGTGATGACCTTTGATATGGCCAACTGGCTGTGGACCGGCGAGGCGGCTGACGCGGCGGCAACGCAGCTTAGCGATGCCGTGCGCTATATTCATGTAAAAGCGGCTACGGCGCAGGGCGATACCTTCCGCGCGATCGCGTTGGATGAGGTGGGAGACGCCTGGCGCACGCTGTTGCAGCAATTGCCTGACGACGTGCCACGCGGCATCGAGTTCCCGCTGGAAGGCGACGATCTGGTTGCGGTAACACGTCACTACGTTGATCTGTTGCGGGAGGCGTAAACGATGCACAGCTTACAGAACGGTACGCTGGATGTGGTCACCATTGGCGAAGCGATGGCGATGTTTGTCGCGCTGGAGCCTGGCGATCTGGCGGCGGCAGAACGCTTTGTTAAACGCGCTGCGGGCGCTGAACTGAACGTAGCGATTGGCCTGGCGCGCCTGGGCCTCAATGTCGGTTGGGTGAGCCGCATTGGCGACGATTCGCTGGGGCAATTCATCTGCCAGCAGCTTGAGCAGGAGCGGGTCAATCATCAACAAGTCACCGTAGATGCCCGTTATCCCACCGGCTTTCAGCTGAAATCTAAAGTCGACGACGGCTCCGATCCGCGCGTGGAATATTTCCGCAAGGGTTCGGCAGCCAGCCACCTCTCCCCCGACGATTTCAATCGCGACTACTTTGGTGCTGCGCGCCACCTGCATCTCAGCGGCGTGGCGGCGGCGCTCTCCGCCAGCTCATTTGAACTGCTGCATCATGCGGCTAAAAGCATGCGCGCACAGGGCAAAACCATCTCTTTTGATCCTAATCTGCGCCCGGTGCTCTGGCCGAGCGAACAGACGATGGTGAAACAACTGAACCTGCTGGCGGAATATGCCGACTGGGTATTGCCGGGTGACAAAGAGGGCAAGATCCTCACCGGCTTCAGCCAGCCGGAAGCGATTGCCGATTTCTATCTCGATAAAGGGGTGAAAACGGTGATTATCAAGACCGGCTGTGACGGCGCCTGGTACAAAACGGCCGAGGGTGAAAAAGGTCAGGTTGCTGCGATTCGCGTTGATAACGTGGTCGACACCGTGGGTGCTGGCGACGGCTTTGCGGTTGGCGTGATCAGCGGCTTGCTCGACGGCAAAAGCCTGCCGGATGCGATCCGCCGCGGCAATAAAATTGGCTCTCTGGCTATCCAGGTGATTGGCGACAGCGAAGGATTACCGACGCGCGCTGAACTGGGTGACTTTTAGCCCCTCTTTTTTCGGGTTGGCGAAGCAGGCCGACAGCGACCTCAACAGAGGATATCTGGATGAAAAAGCACACAATTGCGCCTAAACGCTGGTGGTATATTATGCCCATCGTGTTTATCACTTACAGCCTGGCGTATCTCGATCGCGCGAACTTTAGCTTCGCCTCTGCGGCTGGTATCAATGACGACCTTGGCATCACCAAAGGCATGTCCTCTTTGCTGGGCGCGCTCTTTTTTCTTGGCTACTTCTTCTGCCAGATCCCGGGCGCGATTTATGCCGAACGTCGCAGCGTTAAAAAGCTGGTGTTCTGGTGCCTGGTGCTGTGGGGCGTTTGCGCCTCATTAACCGGCGTGGTGAGCAATATTCCGATGCTGGCCGCCATTCGCTTTGTACTTGGCGTCGTGGAAGCGGCGGTGATGCCAGCGATGCTGATCTACATCAGCAACTGGTTTACCAAATCAGAGCGCTCACGGGCCAACACCTTCCTGATCCTCGGTAATCCGGTCACCGTGTTGTGGATGTCGGTGGTGTCCGGCTATCTGATCAACGCCTTTGGCTGGCGCGAAATGTTTATTTTTGAGGGCATTCCCGCGGTAATCTGGGCGGTTGCCTGGTGGTTCCTGGTGCAGGACAAACCGGCACAGGCTAAATGGCTGAGCAGCGAAGAGAAATCTGCGCTGCAGGCGCAGCTGGAGAAAGAGCAGGAAGGCATTAAAGCGGTGCGCAACTACGGCGAAGCCTTTAAGTCACGTAACGTTATTCTGCTTTGTCTGCAATACTTTGCGTGGAGCATCGGCGTTTACGGTTTCGTATTGTGGCTGCCGTCGATTTTACGCAGCGGCTCACAAATGGGCATGGTCGAAGCGGGCTGGCTGTCAGCGGTTCCTTATCTGGCAGCGACCGTGGCGATGCTGGTGGTGTCATGGGCATCGGATAAAACGCAAAACCGTAAGCTGTTTGTCTGGCCTCTGCTGCTGATTGGCGCACTGGCGTTCCTCGGCTCTTATCTGGTTGGCTCAGACAATTTCTGGTTCTCTTATACGCTGTTGGTGATCGCCGGTGCGGCGATGTATGCGCCTTACGGTCCGTTCTTCGCCATTATTCCGGAGATGCTGCCACGCAACGTCGCCGGTGGCGCGATGGCGTTAATCAACAGCATGGGCGCGCTCGGCTCTTTCCTCGGGTCATGGGTGGTCGGTTACCTTAACGGTGCCACCGGCAGCCCGGCGGCGTCTTATATCTTCATGGGTGCAGCGCTGTTGGTCTCGGTGGTCCTTACGCTGATCGTAAAGCCGGCAGAGCAGAAACAGCCCGCGGTTAACCACGGCGCGAAACACGCCTGAACATCGTGCAGGGCGACGCAAGCCGTCGCCTTCGCTCACAGAATTCACAGGGAGTTATGCATGAAGCCTTCGATTATTCTTTATAAAAAGCTGCCGGACGATCTGCGCAGTCGTCTGGATGAGCACTTCACCGTTACCGAAATCAATAACCTCAATGCGGAGACCGTTGCGCAGCATGCGGAGGCGTTCCAGCAGGCGGAAGGCATCCTCGGCTCCGGCGGCAAAGTAGATGGCGAGTTTCTAAAAAAGGCGCCCAAACTGCGCGTGGCATCGTCGGTCTCGGTGGGCTATGACAATTTCGATGTTGATGCGCTCAACCAGCGCGGCGTGGTGCTGATGCACACGCCAACCGTGCTGACCGATACCGTGGCCGATACCATGATGGCGCTGGTGCTGACCGCCGCGCGGCGCGTGGTGGAAGTGGCCGAACGGGTAAAAGCGGGCGAATGGCAGGGCAGCATCGGTGCTGACTGGTTTGGCGTTGACGTACACCATAAAAAGCTCGGTATTCTCGGCATGGGCCGCATCGGCCTGGCGCTGGCGCAGCGGGCGCACCTCGGTTTTAACATGCCCATCCTCTACAATGCGCGTAAGCAGCACAGCGAGGCCGAAACCCGCTTTGATGCACAATACTGCGACCTGGATACGCTGCTGAAAGAGTCTGATTTTCTCTGTATCAGCCTGCCGCTGACCGATGAAACCCATCATCTGATTGGTGAAGCGCAGCTAGCCAAAATGAAATCGAGCGCCATCCTGATCAACGCGGGCCGTGGACCGGTGGTGGATGAGCAGGCGCTGATTGCCGCCCTGAAAAACGGCACGATTCACGCTGCAGGCCTGGATGTGTTTGAAGTCGAGCCATTACCGGTCAGCTCTGAACTGCTGACGCTGCCTAACGTCGTGGCACTGCCGCACATTGGCTCTGCTACTCATGAAACGCGTTATGGCATGGCACGCGACGCGGTGGATAACCTGATTGCGGCGTTAAGCGGCAACGTCGAGAAAAACTGCGTTAATCCTCAGGTACTGAAGTAAGTTCTGGCGGACGAGGCTCGCCTCGTCCCGCTTGGCTGCCCTTTCTCATTGCACCCATTTGCCACCGGCGTTAAGGTGGACCTCTACATCTCATTAACAAACGATCCTGCTATGAGCTTCTCCCAATTTGGTGAAAAATTTACGCGTCACTCCGGTATTTCCCGCTTAATGGAAGATATGGGTGAAGGCCTGCGCACGCCCGGTGCGATTATGCTGGGCGGCGGTAATCCGGCGCAGATTCCGGCAATGGATGACTATTTTCAGCAGCTTTTGCAGCAGATGCACAACGACGGCAAGCTGGCGGAAGCCCTGTGCAATTATGACGGTCCACGCGGCAAAGCCACGCTGCTCGATGCGCTGGCTGCCCTGCTGCGCGATCACCTCGGCTGGGATATTTCATCGCAGAATATCGCCCTGACCAACGGCAGCCAGAGCGCCTTTTTCTATCTGTTTAATCTTTACGCCGGTCGCTGCGCCGACGGCAGCAAAAAGCGCGTGCTGTTTCCGCTGGCACCGGAATATCTCGGCTATGCCGATGCCGGGCTTGATGAGTCGCTGTTTGTTTCTGCTCGCCCCAATATTGAACTGCTGCCGGAAGGCCAGTTTAAATATCACGTCGACTTTGAACATCTGCACATTGGCGAAGAGACCGGCCTGATTTGTGTCTCGCGGCCGACTAATCCCACCGGCAACGTGATCACCGATGAGGAGCTGCTTAAGCTCGACGTCCTCGCACAACAGCACAACATTCCGCTGCTGATCGATAACGCCTACGGCGTACCGTTTCCCGGCATTATCTTCAGCGACGTTCGCCCGCTGTGGAACCCTAATATCATTTTGTGCATGAGCCTGTCGAAGCTCGGCCTGCCGGGCGCACGTTGCGGCATCATAATCGCCGATGAGAAGGTAATTAACGCCATCAGCAATATGAACGGCATTATCAGCCTGGCGCCCGGCAGTATTGGCCCGGCCATCGCCTGCGAAATGATTAAACGCGGCGATCTGCTGCGGCTGTCGGAAGACGTCATCAAACCTTTTTATCAGCAGCGCGTTGAGCAGACTATCACCGTCATTCGCCGCTATTTATCGACCGATCGCTGCCTGATACACAAACCGGAAGGGGCGATTTTCCTCTGGCTATGGTTCCCGGATCTGCCGATCACCACGGAAATGCTCTACCAGCGCTTAAAGGCGCGCGGCGTGCTGATGGTGCCCGGCCACTTCTTCTTTCCGGGCCTGGAACATGACTGGCCGCACACCCATCAATGCATGCGCATGAACTATGTGCCGGAAGCGGAAAAAATTGAGCGTGGTATCCAGATTCTGGCCGAGGAACTGGATAAAGCCTTTAGCGGCGAATAAGCACGGACAGCAGGCATTTAACGTCGGCTGCCACTTCTGGCGCCGATTGTCTGTAACACAGCGCGTTTCCCAACCTGCTGCCTCTCAGCGGGTTTTTCGTGTCGTTGGCTGGCGCAGGAGCTTAGTAAAGCGATCGGCGTGAGCATCCGTTAACCCGGATGATCGTCACTACCGCGCTCGCCCTGAATACGCGCCGCTGGCGTTTTACCGGGATTCATCGATAAAAGAATGCGGCTGGCCATCGTCCGGCGTTACGTGACGGCTTGCCATGTTGATCGTCTGTATCAGGGAGGTTTATGTCAGTCAGAGATATGCTGTTAGCGCTATGCGTGGTGGTCGCCTGGGGCGTGAACTTTGTGGTGATCAAGCTCGGTTTACAGGGCATGCCGCCTTTTTTACTCGCCGGTCTGCGCTTCACGCTGGTTGCCTTTCCCGCCATTTTCTTTGTGCGCCGACCACAGGTGCCGCTGCGCTGGTTGATGCTGTATGGCCTGACCATCAGTTTTGGTCAGTTCGCTCTGCTGTTTCTGGCCATCAAGCTCGGTATGCCGGCAGGTCTGGCGTCGCTGGTGTTGCAGGCGCAGGCGTTCTTCACCATTGGCCTGGGCGCGTTGCTGTTGGCCGAAAAGCTGCGCTGGAATCATGTGGCGGGCATGCTGATCGCGACGCTGGGCATCTTTCTGCTGGCAACCTCGGGCATGCAGGGACAAACCACCGCGGGCGTGACGCTGACCACCATGATGATGACGCTGGCGGCGGCGCTGTCATGGGGATTCGGCAATATCACCAATAAGATCATCATGCGTAATCGCTCGGTGCCGGTGCTGTCGCTGGTGACCTGGAGTGCGCTGGTGCCGATAGCGCCCTTTTTTCTCTGCTCATGGCTGTTTGAAGGCCGCGAGGCGATCACCACCAGCCTGCTGCATATCTCGCTGACCACGGTGCTGGCGCTGATCTACCTGGCGTTTGTTGCCACCATTCTTGGCTATGGCATCTGGGGAAATCTGCTCAGCCGTTATGAAACCTGGCGCGTGGCGCCGCTGTCGTTGCTGGTGCCGGTGGTAGGCATTATCAGCGCCGCAGTGGTATTGGGTGAGCGGCTGTCGTTACAGCAGATGGCAGGCGCAGCGGTAGTGATTGCAGGCCTGCTGGTGAATATTTTTGGCGGACTGCTGTTAACCGCGCGCCTAAGCCGGTCGCCATAACCCGGTGAAGAGACGATAAAAAAACGCCGCTTTTCAGCGGCGTTTTTCTTAGTTGAGGATTTCAATGCGGCGCGGTTTGCGCTCTTCCGGCACCAGACGCTCAAGGTCGATGTACAGCAGACCGTTTTCGAGGCGGGCGTCACGCACAACAACGTGCTCAGCCAGCTGGAATTTGCGCTCGAAGTTACGCTCTGCAATGCCCTGATAGAGGTATTTACGCTCGGTTTGCTCTTCAGCATGGGCACCACGCACAATCAGCAGATTGTCATGAGCGGTGATATCCAGTTCGCTCTGGGCGAAGCCAGCAACGGCGATGGTGATGCGATATTTATTCTCATCGACCAGCTCGACGTTGTAAGGAGGATAGCCACCGTTGCTCTGGTTTTGGCCAGATTCGATCAGGTTAATCAGGCGATCGAAACCAATAGCGGAGCGGTACAGTGGGGAAAGGTCAAAGTTACGCATGGAAATACTCCTGAATTCAGCAAGTGTTAGGTGTTCGCCCTCCTTTAAGGACAGGCGTGACATCCGGTCGGCGACCCTTTCGGCGTTCGCTTTTGTGACCGTAACAAGAAAATGGGGATTTCACTGCGGCTTTCAAGGGGAAAAACAGCAATTTTTTTAACCAAAAACCAGTGATTGTCATACACTCAGAGGACAATTCGCCATACAACGGCTGCAGTCACCACAGAGTGATCGGATGGTTTCCGACCCGCAGGCGATAACACTCGGGCCGTTAGCAACGGACTGTAGGGATGATGAAAATGAACATGATGAAAAAATACCGTATGGCCGGTTTACTGGCCTGCTGCACGCTGGCCAGCACCGGCTGTTCCAGCGTGATGTCGCATACCGGTGCCAGCCAGGGTTACTATCCCGGCACGCGTGCCAGTGCGGATTTGATTGCCGATGATGGCACCAGTTGGGCCATTAAGCCGCTGGCTATCGTCGATCTGCCTTTCTCTGCGGTGATGGATACGCTGCTGTTGCCGTGGGATTACTTCCGTTCGGACGACGATAAAAGCCTCGACTCACCGCGTGCTCGCGTGCTGCAAAGCGAAAAGCTGGCGCATACCCAGGAAAATCTTGCCCAGGCCGCGCCCATGCCGGTTAGTCAGTCGTCACTGTAAAAATTTGCCGATAGCCTGCCACGTCACGCATGTAGGCAATCTGGCTACCATCGGGTGAAAACACCACCGCATCGCCGCATGGCGCCGTTGTCGTCCGCGGCGTCAAACGATCAATTTTCCCGTTCGCTCTTTGCCACAGCATCACGCTGTTATCGGCAATAAACGCCACCGCCGTGCCATCGGGCCGCCAGCTAAATGCCGACTGAATGCCGCCGCTGAGCTGTGTGCGCTGATGTGGCTCGCCGCCGTTGGGCGACACCGTCCACAGCTGCGGCTGCTGCCGTTCATCGGCCAGCAAAAAGGCGATACGACTGCCGTCCGGCGTGGCACGCAACCAGTGCCTTGGCTGCTGCGCCAGCCCGTGAGTAAACGTTAATCGCCGCTGCTGTATGTCTCGCGGCGGCGCAGGCAATCTCTCTGCCGTCCCTTCCAGTGGCGCTTCGCCGGGCTGTTTACAGGCTTCTGGGTCATCGGGCAAATCGACAATAAACACCTCCGGGACTTTTTCGCCACTGGCGGAAACCGTATCGCCAATGAAGGCGATCGCCCAACGCTGCCAGCTGCCATCCGGCTTTTTATAGCCGTTATCGCCTACCCAACACTCTTCATACGCGCGATTGATCTCATCGCTACCTGGCCGTGGCGCGACCTGCGTTTGGCTGATCAGCACGCAGAAATGGCTGCCATCATGCTCACGCGGATGCGCTTTCAGCGGGCAAACCGGGCCGATGGGCAGCGCGACGCCAACGTTGCGCAGATCGTCACGCCGATCGCGCTCGTGCATCACATGATCGTTATAAGTAAAGCTCAGCCGCGATCCATCCGGGCTGAAAACGTGGACGTGCGAGCCGCCACGCAGCGCGCCCGGCGTAAACGGCGGCGTGATATCGCAGGCATCAAGGTTGGTTGCCTGGCCATTCTCCACAATCACGCCACGCCGGTGATGCAGGTCATATTGCCACTGCGCGTCAGGGTGTTCCGGCCCATGAATAAACGCATAGCGCGGCGGCAGATCGGGGCTGACGGTGACCACGCCAACGTGCGC
Organism: Duffyella gerundensis; assembly: GCF_001517405.1. NCBI lineage: Bacteria > Pseudomonadati > Pseudomonadota > Gammaproteobacteria > Enterobacterales > Erwiniaceae > Duffyella > Duffyella gerundensis. Next base: position 3,734,029 of record NZ_LN907827.1, read on the forward strand.
GCCATCCTGCGCCTGATAGATTACCGCCGTCTCACCGCTGCGAACGTTGACCTGCTCAATCGTCAGGCCGGTAAAAGAGGCGCCGGAAGGCCGCACGTCAAAGGCCAGCCATTCGCTGTCGGCGGTCCAGACGTTGATGTTGGTAAGCTGATGATTACGTGCAGCAAAAGTGATTTGTTTTTCAGTCATCTGGCAACCTTAATTGAAAGCGTTGCCAGTCAACTTACGCGAAAGCGCTGAGGGGTGCCAGCGCAGGCCGCGTTATGGCGCAAGGCGCTATTTATGCCAGCACGAATTTCTCAATCGCGTGGGCGACGCCATCTTCCATATTGGTTTTGGTAACAAACTGCGCGATCGCCTTAACCGAGTCGATAGCATTACCCATCGCCACGCCCGTACCGGCATATTCCAGCATCGCCAGATCGTTCTCCTGATCGCCAATCGCCATCACTTCATCCCGCGACAGGTTGAGCTGCTCAGCCAGCACGCGCACGCCTTCGCCTTTATTAACCCGTTTGTTCAGGATTTCAAGGTAGTACGGCGCGCTTTTCAGGATGGTGTAATTGGCGGTGGCCTGCTGCGGCAGACGTTTAATCGCTGCATCCAGTACCGCAGGCGAATCGATCATCATTACCTTGGGAAAGGTTAAGCCGCGGTCCATCTCTTCCACGCTGCGGTAGCGCAGCGGGATGCCGGTCAGGCTCGCTTCATGAATGGTGTATTCACTGATGTCTTTGTTAGCGGTATACAGCGAGGCTTTATCCAGCACCTGGAAATGCACACCCAGCTCACGCGCCAGCTGCTCAAAATAGAGATAGTCATCAAAGGTGAGCGTGACTTCAGCGATGCATTCACCATCGGTGGCACGGTGCACCAGCGCGCCGTTATTGCTGATGCAGTACTGGCCTTCACGTTGCAGATCCAGCTCCATCAGATAGCGCTGAATCCCCACCAGCGGGCGGCCGGTGGTGAGGACGATGTGCACGCCCTGCTCAATCGCGCGGGCAATCGCCTCTTTTACCGCAGGAGTAATAAGATGCTGCGGATTGAGCAGCGTGCCGTCCATATCAATTGCAATAAGCTTGATCGCCATAACATCCTCGTTAACGTCGGTATTTGTCTCAATGCTAGCGCGATTCAGCTCACATTGCCTGGAGAGTTTGGGCATGCCCCTGGATTCAGACAATGCGCAAGGTGCGCGCCGCCCATAAAAAAGGCGACCACAATGGGTCGCCTTTTTACTGCATCAAGCCAATCAGATATCGATGTTAGCGGCTTTCAGTGCGTTCTCTTCGATGAAGGCACGGCGCGGTTCAACCGCATCGCCCATCAGCGTGGTAAACAGCTGATCGGCCGCGATGGCGTCTTTCACCGTGACGCGCAGCATGCGACGGCTGTCCGGATCCATCGTGGTTTCCCACAGCTGCTCAGGGTTCATCTCGCCCAGCCCTTTATAGCGCTGTACCGACAGACCGCGACGCGACTCTTTCACCAGCCACTCCAGCGCCTGCTCAAAGCTGGTCACCGGCTGACGGCGCTCACCACGCTCAATGAAGGCATCTTCTTCGATCAGGCCGCGCAGTTTCACGCCAAGGGCGCAAATCTTGCGGTATTCGCCGCCGAGGATGAATTCATTGTCCAGCACATAATCGGTATCAACACCGTGGGTGCGAACGCGCAGAACCGGCTCAAAGGTATTGTGCTCACGGTTTTCACGCATCTGCGCCATATAGGTGCTGCCGTGCGACTCTTTCTCGTTCAGGTAGTTCACCAGCGCGGTATTCCATTCGGTGACTTCCTGTTCGTTCTCCAGACTGGCCAGCGTCGGATGGTAGATCAGCGCGTTCAGCAACGCCACCGGGAAACGGCGCTCCATGCGTTTGATCATTTTCTTCGTGCTGTTGAAATCTGCAACCAGCGTTTCCAGCTGCTCGCCGTTCAATGCCGGTGCGCTGGCGTTGGTGTGCAGCGTGGCGCCGTCCATCGCGATGGCGATTTGATACTGATCCATCGCCTCATCATCTTTGATGTACTGCTCCTGCTTGCCTTTTTTCACCTTGTAGAGCGGTGGCTGCGCGATATAAACATGGCCGCGCTCAATGATTTCCGGCATCTGACGATAGAAGAAGGTCAACAGCAGCGTACGGATGTGCGAACCGTCGACGTCGGCATCGGTCATGATGATGATGCTGTGATAACGCAGCTTGTCCGGGTTGTACTCATCGCGGCCAATGCCGCAGCCCAGCGCGGTGATCAGCGTGGCAACTTCCTGCGAAGCGAGCATCTTATCGAAGCGCGCTTTCTCGACGTTGAGGATTTTACCCTTCAGCGGCAGAATCGCCTGATTCTTACGGTTACGGCCTTGCTTCGCTGAACCGCCTGCGGAGTCACCCTCCACCAGGTAGATTTCAGACATTGCCGGATCGCGCTCCTGACAGTCCGCCAGCTTGCCCGGCAGGCCAGCCAGATCCAGCGCGCCTTTACGACGGGTCATTTCACGGGCACGACGTGCTGCTTCACGCGCACGCGCCGCATCAATGATTTTACCCACTACGATTTTCGCATCGCCTGGGTTTTCCAGCAGGTATTCGGCCAGCAGTTCGTTCATCTGCTGCTCAACCGCGGATTTCACCTCGGAGGAGACCAGCTTATCTTTGGTCTGCGAGGAGAATTTTGGATCCGGCACTTTCACCGATACCACGGCAATCAAGCCTTCACGCGCATCGTCACCGGTAGCGCTGACCTTGGCTTTCTTGCTGTAGCCTTCTTTGTCCATGTAGGCGTTCAGCGTACGGGTCATCGCCGCACGGAAACCGGCCAGGTGCGTACCGCCGTCGCGCTGTGGAATGTTGTTGGTGAAGCAGTAAATATTTTCCTGAAAACCGTCGTTCCACTGCAGCGCCACTTCCACGCCAATGCCATCTTTCTCGGTAGAGAAATAGAAGGCGTTCGGGTGAATTGGGGTTTTGTTTTTGTTCAGGTATTCCACAAAGGCTTTGATACCGCCTTCGTAATGGAAATGGTCGCTCTTGCCGTCGCGCTTATCTTCCAGGCGAATAGACACGCCGGAGTTCAGGAACGACAGCTCGCGCAGGCGCTTGGCCAGAATGTCATATTCAAAATCAAGCACGTTGGTAAAGGTGTTGTGGCTGGCCCAGAAACGCACGCGCGTACCGGTGGTATCAGTTTCACCGGTGACCGCCAGCGGTGCCTGTGGCACGCCATGCACGTAAACCTGGTGATGAACCTTGCCATCACGACGAATGGTTAATTCCAGCTTCTCAGACAGGGCATTTACCACCGATACGCCCACGCCATGCAGACCACCGGAAACTTTGTAGGAGTTGTCATCAAACTTGCCGCCGGCATGCAGCACGGTCATGATCACTTCCGCCGCAGAAACACCCTCTTCTTCGTGAATACCGGTTGGAATTCCGCGACCATCATCCTGTACCGATACGGAATTATCAGCATGAATGGTGACCTGAATTTCACTACAGTGTCCGGCGAGTGCTTCGTCGATGGCGTTATCCACAACCTCGAATACCATATGGTGCAGACCGGTGCCGTCATCGGTATCACCGATGTACATGCCCGGGCGTTTGCGTACCGCATCAAGCCCTTTCAGGACTTTGATACTGGAGGAGTCATAAGAATTCGACATCAACGTTTCTCGCTCATTTCATCTTCAGGTTGAACCGCTATTTTACCCTGTTCTACGCGGAACATCTTGCCCTTTTCGTCAGTCATATCGATGACGTGTTCAGCGCCAATGGCACTGACAAAAACTTGGGCTTGAGTGGCTTTCAGACGGTCCGCTAACAGGCGGCGACGGCTGTCGTCCAGTTCCGAGGCAAAATCATCGATCAGATAGAGACAGCGCCTGCCATTCTGGCGGGTGAGAAACTCACCCTGAGCCAGACGAAGGGCGCACATCAGGAGTTTTAGCTGGCCGCGTGACAGCAGATCTTCCACCGGCGTGCCGTCGGCACGGATGCGAAAGTCCGCTTTATGCGGGCCGCTGGCGGTATAGGTCAGCGCACGATCGCGCTCAAAGTTACGCTCCAGCAGTTCGGCGTAATCGCTCTCTTTGTCCCAGCCGCGCTGGAACGAAAAGGTCAGCTGGAATTCGGGTAAAAACTGGGCGCAGGTCGCGGTGATATCGGCGGCGATAGCGTCGCTGTATTCCGCGCGCCAGCGGCTGATTTCCATCGCCAGCGGCACCAGTTCCTGATCCCACGCGCGAATCTGCTGATAGCGACTCACCTGACGCAGCGCGGCGTTGCGCTGTTTCATCAGGCGGCGCAGATTGCTCCAGGCAAGAAAGAAGCCCGGCGCATTGTGAAAACAGCCCCAGTCGATATAGGCGCGGCGATATTTTGGCCCACCATTCAGCAGGGTGAAACCTTCCGGCGTGATCAGCTGCATCGGCAGCATTTGCGCCAGCTCGGCGACTTTATGCCCGTCGCTGCCGTCGATACGCACCTTGCTGTCACCAGCACGGTTTTTCGACAGGCCCACCGACATTTCCCGCTCGTTGCCTTCAATACGGCCATGCAACACGAACGCATCCTGCTCGTGGCGAATCACCCGGCCCGCCTGCAGGCTGCGAAACGCGCGGCCATGGCCCAGCGTATAGATCGCTTCGAGCACGCTGGTTTTGCCGCTGCCATTTGCGCCAATCAGGAAGTTAAATCCCGGCGCCAGCGCCAGATCGGCATTTTCAATGTTGCGGAAGTCTTTAATAAGCAGGCGGGTTAAAGCCATGAATTAATCCAAAAAAAGCGGGACAGGAGAACTGCTTCGCCTGATAAGAATATGGGGTCGCAAGCCGCACTAAACAAGGATAAAACGCGACTTTTTCAATCGTTTCGCGCGGCGTTTATCGCCAGAAAACCGGAGCAGCAACGGCACGACAAAAAACAGTATCTGTTCCAAAATTACTCGCCGTTAACCACCTAAATCCAGGACGTTAACGGCGCAGCCAGTTTGACGACGGCCAGTGCACAGCAAGCGGCACTAAATAAAACAACGCGCCTTTCCGACAAACTATTCGCCATTAACCACCTAAATCCAGGGCGTTAGCGGCGCAGTCAGTTTGGCGACGGCCAGCGCACAGCAAGCGGAGCGTACTGAAGTACGTGAGCATTGCGCGCACTGCCCGGCGTCAAACTGGCCAGTAAGTTAGCCCGCTGTGATCACCTCAAAGTCGCATTGGCATAACGACATATGCCGCCGACTGACTCGCTGCATCTTCAATCTGCACGCTGGACACTGAATCGGTGAGCAGCAGACGCACGTTTTCGCACTTCAGCGTATTCAGCACGTCGAGCACGTAGCTGACGTTGAAGCCAATCTCCAGCTCACTGCCGCCGTAAGTCACGTCGAGAATCTCTTCCGCTTCTTCCTGCTCCGGGTTGTTTGCCGTAATACGCAGCTGATTTTCGCTGATGTAGAGGCGAACGCCGCGGAACTTCTCATTCGACAGAATCGCAGCGCGGGCAAAAGCCTGTTTCAGCAAATCGCAACCGGCATCCAGCGTTTTATCCGGATTTTTCGGCAATACGCGGCGATAATCAGGGAAGCGGCCATCAACCAGCTTGGACGTGAAGATAAAATCGCCGACGTGCGCACGAATGTTGCTGCTGCCAATCTGAACCTGCAGCGGCGTGTCGCCACCGTCAAGCAGGCGCAACAGCTCAATCACCCCTTTGCGCGGCACGATCACTGAGTGGTTCGGCAATGCCTGACCCACCGGCATTGAGCAGACCGCCAGACGATGGCCATCAGTAGCTACCGTCCGCAACTCTTCACCTTCGGTTTCAAACAGCATACCGTTGAGATAATAACGAACATCCTGATGCGCCATTGAGAACTGGGTCGCTTCGATTAACCGTTTCATCGTCGCCTGCGGCAAGGTAAATTCCACCTCGCTCTGCCAGTCGTCAAGATTCGGGAAATCGCTGGCCGGCAGCGTGGAGAGCGAGAAGCGGCTGCGGCCAGAGCGCACCAGCATCCGTTCGCCTTCCAGCACGACGCTGATCTCCGCGCCTTCCGGCAGCCCGCGACAGATGTCGAGGAACTTACGTGCGGGCACGGTGGTGGCGCCTGGCTCATGAGGCTGGCTTAACGCCACGCGCGCCACCATCTCCATTTCCAAATCGGTGCCGGTCAGCAACAGCGTGCCTTCATTAACCTGCAGCAGCAGGTTACCGAGAATAGGCAGCGTAGGACGACCGCCTAACGGGCCGCTAACTTGTTGCAATGGTTTGAGTAATTGCTCACGTTCTACAGTAAATTTCATAGCGTCAGGAAGATAGGGTTCTGATTAAATTGGAAAAATCTTCTTTGATATCGTGACTTTCTTCACGTAACTGCTCGATCTTCCGGCAGGCGTGCAGCACGGTCGTATGATCGCGGCCACCAAACGCATCGCCAATTTCTGGCAGGCTGTGGTTGGTTAACTCTTTGGCCATGGCCATGGCCATTTGACGCGGCCGCGCTACCGAGCGCGAACGGCGCTTGGACAGCAAATCGGCCACTTTAATTTTGTAATATTCCGCCACCGTCTTTTGAATGTTATCGATGGTGACCAGCTTTTCCTGCAGCGCCAGTAGATCGCGCAGCGCTTCGCGCACGAAATCGATGGTAATGGCGCGGCCGGTAAAGTTAGCGTTGGCGATCACGCGGTTCAACGCCCCTTCCAGCTCACGGACGTTGGAACGCAGGCGCTTGGCAATAAAGAACGCCACTTCGCCAGGCAGACGAATATCGTTCTCATCCGCCTTTTTCATCAGGATCGCCACGCGGGTTTCCAGCTCTGGCGGCTCAATCGCCACGGTCAGTCCCCAGCCAAAACGCGATTTCAGGCGATCTTCCACGCCGTTAATCTCTTTTGGATAGCGATCTGACGTTAGGATGATCTGCTGATTGCCTTCGAGCAGCGCATTAAAGGTGTGAAAAAACTCCTCCTGCGAGCGCTCTTTATTAGCAAAGAACTGAATATCATCGATCAGCAACGCATCAACCGAACGGTAGTAGCGTTTGAATTCTTCAATCGCGTTGTTCTGCAGCGCCTTTACCATATCCTGCACAAAACGCTCGGAGTGCATGTAAACCACTTTAGCATTTGGCTTACGCGCCATGATGCCGTTGCCTACCGCATGCAGCAGGTGGGTTTTACCGAGACCGGTGCCGCCATAAAGGAAAAGCGGGTTATAAGCGCCGCCGGGATTATCTGCCACCTGACGTGCCGCCGCGCGCGCCAGTTGGTTAGATTTACCCTCAACGAAGTTATCAAAGTTGTGTCGCGTATTAACGTTAGAGCGGTAAGAAGGCTCCGCAGGTGCCGGCACGTTGTCCCAGCTTGGACGCGCAATGGGCGACGGACGATTCGGTGCCAGCGTCGGTGCCGAGATGGTCGCGTTGGCGCTGGCCAGCGTTGGCTGAGTGAGCGTCTGCGTTACCGGCTTGCTGCCTACTTCAAAACGCAATAAAGGTGTATCCGAGCCGCAAAAGTCATTCAGCAGCCCGTTGATATTATTTAGGTATTTATCCCGAACCCAGTCGAGTACAAACCGATTTGGTGCGTACAGGGCCAGCGTATTGCCGTTGAGCTCAGCCTGCAGAGGTCTTATCCACATACTGAATTCGGTGGCAGGTAGCTCATCCTGCAAACGGGCAAGACACTGTTGCCAAAGCGTAAGTGACACGGCGGACTCCACTCGAACAAAATCGATAAGAAAAAAGGCGCTGAAACGAATTCATCATTGTTGACGCAGAGGCGAAGACACGCATGCGACCGCTATCTGCGGTGGTTCCTTTGACAATCGCTTTCAGGATCGTCAGCGGAAGCGGCGGATCATAACGCAAAGTGCCGCAGAGATCTTCACTTTCTACACAGATTTGATCCATTTTATCCACAGGCGTTCAACCGGGCTAAGTTTACGCCAGCTTGTACAAAACGCACCCAGGCGGGCACCGAAAACCGTGATTTTTTTCCCAGGATATCCACTGCTCTGACCACAGGCATAAATGAAATGATCGCCAGAAGATCCGGTACGATCCTTGCGCTTTTATGCGCAGCCCGTATAATTCTCCCCCCAGCGTAATCGCTACTCGCCCGATTGGGCCGATTCGGGACCGAGCGGTGCCGTTTTATGCGAAGTAAATTGACTCCGGACTGTACAATTATTACAATCCCGCCTCTTTATTATTGAGGCGTCGGTCGGTTTTCTGACCTGAAACGCGTCACCAAGTGAAATTTTTCAAGTTTAGGTAGAAATCGCCATGAAACGCACTTTTCAACCGTCCGTACTGAAGCGTAACCGTTCACACGGTTTCCGTGCTCGTATGGCAACCAAAAATGGTCGTCAGGTTCTGGCACGTCGTCGTGCTAAAGGCCGCTCTCGTCTGACCGTTTCTAAGTAATAAAGCTAACCCTCGTGGTTAAGCTCGCATTTCCCAGGGAGTTACGTTTGTTAACTCCCACTCATTTCACTTTCGTCTTCCAGCAGCCACAACGGGCTGGCACGCCGCAAATTACTATACTCGGCCGCCTTAATTCGCTGGGGCATCCCCGCATCGGTCTCACAGTCGCCAAAAAGCATGTCAAACGCGCGCATGAGCGTAACCGGATCAAGCGATTGACCCGCGAAAGCTTTCGCCTGCGTCAACACGAGCTTCCGGCAATGGACTTTGTGATCGTGGCGAAGAAGGGAATTGCCGACCTCGATAATAGTGCGCTAGTGGAAGCGTTGGAGAAACTATGGCGTCGTCACTGTCGCCTGGCTCGCGGCTCCTGATCGCACTGATTCGCGTCTATCAACGCGTTATCAGTCCGCTGCTTGGACCCCACTGTCGGTTCAATCCCACCTGTTCACAGTATGGGATTGAGGCATTACGCAGGTTTGGGGTTATAAAAGGCAGTTGGTTGACAATGAAACGCGTATTAAAATGCCACCCCTTAAACCCGGGTGGCGACGATCCTGTGCCGCCAAAAACCTTTGATACCAGAGAACATTAACGATGGATTCGCAACGCAATCTTTTTCTCATCGCTTTTCTGTTCGTGTCTTTCATGATCTGGCAAGCCTGGCAGACGGACCACGCTCCGCAGCCGCAGCAAACCCAGACCACGCAAAACACAACAGTAGCCGGTGATGCCGCAAGCCAGGGTGTTCCTGCCAGCGGCCAGGGCAAAACGATCACCGTTAAGACCGATGTCCTGTCCCTGCACATTAATACTCGCGGTGGCGATGTTGAGCAGGCTCAGTTGCTGACCTATCCGGATAAGCTCGGTTCAACGCAGCCATTCCAGCTGCTGGAAACCAAGCCGGGCTTCATTTATCAGGCGCAAAGTGGCCTGACCGGTCGTAACGGTCCAGACAATCCAAACAACGGTGCGCGTCCGCTGTACACCACCACGCAGGATAATTTCGAGCTGGCTGATGGCCAGAGCGAACTGCGTATTCCAATGGTGTTTACAGCAGAGAACGGCGCGGTGTTCACAAAAACCTTCGTAGTGAAACGTGGCGAATATGCCGTTAACGTTGACTACCAGGTGAATAACACCACGCAGCAGCCGCTGGAAGTCTCAATGTTCGGCCAGTTGAAGCAGACCATGACGCTGCCAAAACATCGCGACACGGGCAGCAACAACTTTGCGCTGCACACGTTCCGCGGTGCGGCTTTCTCAACCAGCGAAGAGAAGTACGAGAAATATAAGTTCGACACCATCGCTGATAACGAGAACCTGAGCACCACCACCAGCAACGGCTGGGTCGCTATGCTGCAGCAATATTTTGCTACCGCATGGGTCCCGCGCACCGCTGGCATGAACTCGCTCTATACCACCAATCTCGGCAATGATATTGCTGCGGTAGGTTATAAGTCTGCGCCGGTCACCATCGCCGCGGGCAGTCAGCAATCGCTGGCCGCCACGCTGTGGGTTGGCCCGGAAATTCAGGATCGTATGGCTGCCGTTGCGCCGCATCTCGATCTGACGGTGGATTACGGTTGGTTGTGGTTTATCTCGCAGCCGCTGTTCAAACTGCTGAAGTTCCTGCACAGCTTTATCGGTAACTGGGGCTTCTCGATTATCGTTATCACCTTTATCGTTCGTGGCATCATGTACCCGCTGACCAAAGCGCAGTACACCTCCATGGCGAAAATGCGCATGCTGCAGCCGAAGATTCAGGCGATGCGTGAGCGCATGGGTGATGATAAGCAGCGTATGAGCCAGGAAATGATGGCGATGTACAAGGCGGAGAAGGTTAACCCGCTGGGTGGCTGTCTGCCGCTGGTTATTCAGATGCCAATCTTCCTTGCCCTTTACTACATGCTGATGGGCTCGGTCGAGCTGCGCCATGCGCCGTTCGCCCTGTGGATCCATGACCTTTCTGCGCAGGACCCGTACTACATCCTGCCGATCCTGATGGGCGTGACGATGTTCTTCATTCAGAAGATGTCGCCAACCACCGTCACCGATCCTATGCAGCAGAAGATCATGACCTTTATGCCGGTGATCTTTACCGTGTTCTTCCTGTGGTTCCCGTCAGGTCTGGTGCTGTACTACATCGTCAGTAACCTGGTGACCATCATCCAGCAGCAGCTGATCTATCGCGGCCTGGAAAAACGTGGCTTACACAGCCGCGACAAGAAGAAAGCATAACGCCGTTATTCACTGAGCCGCTGCGATGGCGATAACGCCGCAGCGGCGCAAAACGGACAGGCAGGGCGGGATAATATCTCGCCCTTTTTTCATTTTGCGGGTGCCGCTATGCGCGCCCCTATCAGGAGAGTTGCCATGAGCCACAGCGATACCATTGTTGCCCAGGCCACACCGCCAGGGCGCGGCGGCGTGGGCATCCTGCGCGTATCGGGTACGAAAGCAGCCGAGGTCGCTCAGCAGCTGCTCGGCAAGCTACCGAAGCCGCGTTACGCTGATTATCTGCCCTTCCGTGATGCCGACGGCACGCCGCTCGATCAGGGCATTGCCCTCTGGTTTCCCGGTCCCCACTCTTTCACCGGTGAAGATGTGCTGGAGCTGCAGGGCCACGGCGGCCCGGTTATTCTCGATCTGCTGCTGAAACGCATCGTCGCGCTGCCCGGCATCCGCATTGCGCAACCGGGTGAGTTTTCTGAACGCGCCTTTTTGAATGACAAACTCGATCTGGCGCAGGCAGAAGCGATTGCCGATCTGATTGATGCCAGTTCAGAGCAGGCTGCGCGCTCAGCGCTTAACTCGTTACAGGGCGCTTTTTCGGCGCGCGTGAATCATCTGGTCGAAGCCCTGACCCACCTGCGCATTTTCGTTGAGGCCGCTATCGACTTTCCGGACGAAGAGATCGACTTTCTCTCCGACGGCAAAATTGAGGCGCAGCTACAGCAGGTCATCGTCGATCTGGATAACGTCCGCAGCGAAGCGCGTCAGGGCAGCCTGCTGCGTGAAGGCATGAAGGTAGTAATTGCCGGTCGTCCGAATGCCGGTAAATCGAGCCTGCTTAATGCGCTGGCCGGTCGCGAAGCGGCAATCGTCACCGACATTGCCGGTACCACGCGCGATGTACTGCGTGAGCATATTCATATCGATGGCATGCCGCTGCATATCATCGATACCGCGGGATTACGCGACGCCAGCGATGAAGTAGAGCGCATTGGTATTGAGCGTGCCTGGCAGGAGATTGAACAGGCTGACCGCGTGTTGTTTATGGTTGACGGAACGACCACCGACGCCACCGAAGCGGCGCAAATCTGGCCTGACTTTATTGCGCGTCTGCCCGACACGCTGCCGATTACCGTGGTACGCAATAAAGCGGATATGACCGGCGAAACGCTGGGCCTGACGGAGGCCAATGGCAGCGCGCTGATTCGGCTCTCTGCTCGCACCGGCGAAGGCATCGATCTGCTGCGCGATCACCTGAAACAGAGCATGGGTTTTGCTGGCAACATGGAGGGCGGCTTCCTGGCGCGCCGACGCCATTTACAAGCGCTGGAGCTGGCGGCTACCCATCTGCAACAGGGCAAAGCGCAGCTGCTCGGCGCGTGGGCCGGAGAACTGCTGGCTGAAGAGCTACGCCTGGCGCAGCAGTGTCTGAGCGAGATCACCGGCGAATTCAGTTCTGACGATCTGCTGGGACGGATTTTCTCCAGCTTTTGCATCGGCAAATAAACCCTCTTGCCTCATTGCCAAAGGCAGCCGGTGGCTGCCTTTTTTATTGCGGTAAATCAGCCAGCCGCCGCTGTCCTTAATCTGAAACTGGCCCAGTTTCGCCCTAATCTAATAGAAAATAGTCAGAAAATTCTTACAATGGATCTGATGATTATTCGACCATTATCACGGAGTGAAAGATGGCCAGTCATTTTGTGCGTGCCACACTACCGTTATCCCTGCCCTGCGCCTTACCCACGTCGCAGGCAGTGCTCGATCACGCCAGCCGTCTGCCCGCGCGCCGGCGGGAACGCTTTCTTGCCGCAAGGGCGCTGCTGGCCGAACTGATGCTTAAGGTTTATGGCCTGACGCCGCTGCCAGAATTAACTACCTGCAAGTATGGTCGCCCTTTATTCGCTAATCGTGATCTGCCCGATTTCAGCATTGCCTATGCCGGAAACGTTATCGGCGTTTTGCTGGCGGAGGAAGGCGGCCGCGTTGGGCTGGATATGGAAATGGTGCGCGCACACAGCCGTCAAACCATTGAATATCATCAGCGGTTTATCTCCTCCAGCGAACGCACCTGGATCAACGCGCAGCCGGATCCGCTGGAAGCTTCAACGCAAATCTGGACGCTGCGACAGAGCGTGGTCAAGCTGGCGGGCGAAGGGGAGCGCGAAATGGCGGCCATCTGTTTACAGCCTGGCGCCGGACGGTTACGCGCTACCCGCTTTCCTGATGTACAGGTCATTTCCGATGTCGAACCGTCGCTGGTCTGGTCATGCGCGCTGCTCACCAACACCGATCGCCTCTGCCTGTGGGATCGCGAAGCCGATGGCAGCTGGCGAGCCCTGCGGACACTCGAGCTCAATAAGCCCAGTATCGGCTCGCATACGTTGCGTCTTACCAGCCTGCCGCAGGATCGGCCGTTACAGGCATAAAAAAACCGGAGGCACGCCCCCGGTTTCTGATTGTCATCACTCGCTTACGCTTAGTGATGATCGATAAACGCAATCTTCAGCACGAACAGCAGCGAGACAATCGGCACGCACGGTCCGATTTCACGCCAGCGGCCGGTTCCCGCCTTCATGATGCAATAGGCAATAAAGCCCAGCGCAATGCCCTCGGTAATTGAGAAGCTAAACGGCATCATCACCGCGGTGACAAACGCCGGTACCGCTTCGGTTAAATCGTCCCAGCGAACGCGCGCCAGGCTTCCGGTCATCAATACGCCAACGTAAATCAGTGCGCCTGCCGCTGCGTAAGCGGGCACCATGGAAGCCAGCGGCGACAGGAAAATGACCAGCAGAAACAGTACGCCGGTGACCACCGCCATCAAGCCGGTGCGTCCGCCAATGGCCACGCCCGATGAGCTTTCGATATAGGCGGTGACGGAAGAGGTGCCGATAAACGCGCCGCTCACCGAGCTGATGCTGTCGACATACAGCGCCTGCTGCATACGGGGAAAGGTGCCCTTTTCATCGGTCAGGCCAGCTTTGTCCGTTACGCCAATCAGCGTGCCGGAGGAGTCAAACAGGTTAACCAGCATGAACGAGAAGATCACCCCGGCCATGCTGATGTTCAGCGCACCTTTCAGATCCGCCTGGCCAATCACCGAACTCACCGGCGGCGGCGCAGAGAACACGCCGTTAAAAGTGACATCGCCCAATAGCAGGCCAATCGCGGTGGTGATCACAATCGACACCAGCACCGCCGCATGCAGATTCCGTGAAGCCAGAATAGCGATGATAAAGAAGCCGAGTGCGCCAAGCAGCACGCTGTGCGACGTCAGATTACCGATGGTCAGCAGCGTATCGGGATTGGCAACGATGATGCCAGCATTTTTCAGCCCCATCATGGCGATAAACAAGCCGATGCCCGCGGTGATGCCAACGCGCAGGCTAAGCGGAATATTGGCAATCATCCAGTAGCGCACGCGTAACAGCGTCAGGATCAGCAGGCCCACCGCGCCCCAGAAGATTGCGCCCATACCAACCTGCCATGAGTAGCCCATAGCGCCAACCACCACAAAAGCGAAAAAGGCGTTCAGCCCCATTGCCGGGGCTAGCGCGACCGGCAGATTGGCCACCAGCCCCATCATGATGCTGCCAAAGGCGGCAATCAGGCAGGTGGTGACAAACACCGCCTGGGTATCCATTCCGGCGGCACCGAGAATCTGCGGGTTAACGAAGACGATATAAACCATCGTCAGGAAAGTGGTGAAACCGGCGATCACTTCCGTACGCACGGTGGTGCCGTGCTCCTGCAGCTTGAAAACCCGCTGCAACAAACCCTGTTTACTCATGTGCAATACCCAGATGAGGAATGATTTTCGACGCGTATCCTAACGGCTTTGCCGCTGTGACACACTGATTTTTAGTCCTGGCGGGTTTGCGGGTCGCATTCTCTTGCCACCAGGTTACAGTGTTTACCCTGACTGAAAAAAGAGGCGATGTGATGACGGTAGAATGTTTGCTTTTCGATTGCGATGGCACGCTGGTGGACAGCGAGATGCTCTGCACCCAGGGTTACGTGAATACCTTTGCACAGTTTGGCATCCAGCTCTCTTTGCAGGAGATGTTTGAGAAATACAAAGGCGTGAAGCTCTATGACATCATTGCCGACGTAACCGCGCAGCATCCGATTGAGGCCTCCACCGAAACGCTGGAAAGCACCTATCGGGCTGAAGTGGCGCGCCTGTTTGATCTGCATCTGCAACCGATCAGCGGCGCAGCGGATCTGCTGGCTGCCATTCGCCTGCCGATGGGCGTGGTGTCCAACGGCACAGTAAAGAAAATGGAGCATTCGCTGGGACTTACCGGCTTGCGCCACTATTTTGGCCCCCATCTCTATAGCGGTTACGACATCGCCCGCTGGAAGCCCGATCCGGCCATCATGCACCATGCCGCACAGCAGATGCAGGTGCCGATTGAGAACTGCATTCTGATCGATGATTCTGAAGCGGGAGCCAAAGCGGGCATCGCCGCCGGCATTCCGGTGTTTTATTACTGCGCCGATGCCCACAACCCGCCGCTGGATCATCCGCTGGTGACGCGCTTTGATGATATGGCGCAGCTGCCAGGATTGTGGCAAGCCCGAGGCTGGGAGATCGTATAAGCGAGGCCGCTTATTGGTTGTGCCTTGCAGGCTGGCGTTTAGGGTCAGCGTCTTTAAGGTCAGCGTCTTTAAGGTCAGCGTCTTTAAGGTCAACGTCTTTAAGGTCAAGGGCCATTTCGTTCTGCCTGAAGGCAGCCCGCTTAAAGGCCATTTCAACGGCCAGGTCAACGGCCATTTCGTTCTGCCCTTCGGGCCGCCCGAGCAGGGGCGGCATGCGCCCCGCCCCTGCACCCCGGCTATCCGGCAAACACAACCGCCCGCCGCAGGCGGGTACCTTCGTCGGTTCACATTTCTTCACGGACCACTCGCGATTCGGAGTATTCGCCTCATCCTGAGGCTCACCCCTTCGGGGCAGCGCAAGCGCTGTTCAAAAACGCTCCCGGCGTTTTTGTCTGCTCAGCGCTCCCTTGTCCCGCCATCCATGGCGGGCCATCCTAAAATGTTTACCTCCTCAGCGGTGGTGATGCCTCCTCAAGGTCAAAACCCAAGTCAAAACCCAGGTCAAAACCCAGGTCAAAACCCAGGTCAAAACCCAGGTCAAAACCCAGGTCAAAACCCAAAAGACTAAGACAGGAATTCAAAATAAAAACCCAACCCAACCCAACCCAAAATCTAAAGCCAATGCTCAATGCTCAATGCTCAATGCTCAATGATCAGTGCCTGAAGCTTAAAAGGTCGGAACAAAGGGAGGGATTAAGTTTAGGTTTAGGTTTAGGTTTAGGTTTGGGTTTTGGGTTTTGGGTTTTGGGTTTTGGGTTTTGGGTTTTGGGTTTTGGGTTTTGGGTTTTGGGTTTTGGGTTTTGATTCTATTGGTGTCTTTATCTTTTCGCTTTTGACCTGGGTTTTGACCTTTAAGAGGCATCACAAACGCCGAGGGAAAAGTGTTTTCCAGGGTGAGCCGCAGGGATGCGGCGAAAGGGCGCGCTGAGCGGGGAGCGAATCGCGTCCGGTCCGTCAGGAAAACGCTTTTGCTGAGGGCACCCACGAAGTGGGCGGTTGTGTTTGCCGGATAGCGCGGGTGCAGGGCCGGGGCGACTGCCGGCCCTGCTCGGCCGCCTGTAAGGCGGAAGAAATGGCTTTTGACCTTGCCCTGCCCGGGCTGCCTTCAGGCAGAACGAAAGGGTCTTTGACCTTAAGACATTGACCTTAAGACATTGACCTTAAGTCATTGACTTTGAAGACCTTGACCTAAAGCCGCCTGCAAGGCAAAAAGCCGCCCGCAGCCGGTCTGCTGCTCAATCTACCCAATGGCACCCAACGCATCTTCCTGTCCCTGCTTCCTGGGCAGCAAAAATAGCGTTGCGGCGATATCAAGCAGGTAAATCAATGCCAACAACGTAATGGCGGCGGTGAAGGAGAAATGCCCGGCCAGCAGGCCAATCACCAGCGGGCCAAAACCACCAACGCCGCGGCCCAGATTAAACAACACGTTTTGCGCCGTGGCGCGGGCCTTCACCGGATAGGTGTCAGAGATGAGCGCGCCGTAGCCGCCAATCATACCGTTAACGAACATGCCCATGATCGCGCCGGTAAACAGCATCACCGTGGGATCGCGCAGCTGGGCATAGATAATCACCATTGCCACCGCGCCGAACTGGTAAATCAGGAAAATCTTCCAGCGTGCAAAACGATCGGCCAGCAGGCCAAACAGCCAGATGCCAAAGGTCATGCCCACCACCGTCACCGCGGTCCATAAACCCGATTTAGTCAGAGAAAAGCCGAAATTGCTGGAGAGATAACTTGGCATCCAGATCATGAGTCCGTAATAACCAAAGTTTTGTACCGAACAGAGAATCAGGATGCCGATGCTCGCTTTGGTCGTGGCGCGATCCTTAAACAGCAATTTCAGGCGGGCACCGAACGATAACCCCTGGCCCGGTTCCACATGGCGGCTGAATGCTTCCGGCTCGCCCATGCTGCGCCGTATAAAGAAGGAGAGAATCGCCGGGGCCAGCCCGACCAGAAACATCCCGCGCCAGCCGATAATGCCAAGCAGCGCCGGCGTGATAAACGCCGCCAGCAGCACGCCCAGTTGCCAGCCCATGCCAACCCAGGCTGAGGCACGGTTACGCTTTTCAGCAGGCCAGGCTTCAGCGATCAGCGCCATGCCGATGCCGAACTCGCCACCCAGGCCAACGCCCGCCAGTGTGCGATACGCCAGCAGATCCCAGTAACCCTGCGCCAGCGCGCACAGTCCGGTAAACACGGAAAAAATCAGGATGGTGACGGTGAGAATACGAATACGGCCATAGCGATCGCTAAGATGGCCAAAAATAATGCCGCCGATGACAGCGCCTATCAGCGTCCAGGTGACCAGCGATCCTGCCTGCGAAGGATCGAGCAGCAGTGAGGCGCTGATCGCTGGCAGCATAAAGCCGAGGATCAGCAGATCAAAGCCATCCATGGCGTAGCCACTGACGGCAGCCAGCATCGCCTTGCCTGGCGTGGCCTGTTTTTTCGGTGAGGAAGCGCGCATTGTTTTGCCCGGAAAGAGAAGAGGCCGCCAGTATAAGTTTGGCGGCCTCGACATGCCAGGCGGAATCATGCGCGGTGCAACAGGGCGTTCCCCTGCCCGCTTAGCGCTTAGGCAGGATTGCTACCGCTCTCGTCGCCAGCCAGCAGTTTATCCAGCTGGTCGCCGCCAACATGGCGGAAGTCCTGGCCTTTCACAAAATAGAAAATAATTTCGCAGATGTTCTGACAGCGATCGCCGATGCGCTCAATGGCGCGCGCGCAAAACAGCGCGGTCAGCACGCTGGGAATAGTGCGCGGATCTTCCATCATGTAGGTCATCAGCTGACGCACGATGCCTTCATATTCCTGGTCGACCTTTTTGTCTTCGCGATAGATATCGATGGCCGCGCTTAAATCCATGCGCGCAAAGGCGTCCAGCACGTCATGCAGCATCTGCACGGTGTGATATCCCAACGATTCAAGGCTAACCAGCAACGACTGATGCTGCTGGCCAAATTTCTCCAGCGCGGTGCGGCTAATTTTCTCCGCCACGTCACCAATGCGTTCCAGCTCGGAAATGGTTTTGATGATCGCCATCACCAGACGTAAATCGCTGGCGGTAGGCTGGCGCTTGGCAATAATGCGCACGCACGCCTCGTCGATCTCCACTTCCATCATGTTGACCTTCTGGTCGCCATCAATGACCCGCTGCGCCAGCTCACCATCCTGATTGTGCATGGCGGTAATCGCGTCAGTGAGCTGCTGCTCCACCATACCGCCCATGATCAAAACCTGGGTGCGGATGTGCTCCAGCTCGGCGTTGAACTGGCCGGAGATATGTTTGTTCAGATTTAAGCTATCCATTTACGTCTCCGTGGATCAGCCGTAGCGGCCAGTGATGTAATCTTCAGTCTGTTTTTGATGCGGCTTGGTAAACAGGGTGTCGGTGTCGCTGAACTCAATCAGCTCGCCCAGATACATAAAGGCGGTGTGGTCAGAGCAACGCGCCGCCTGCTGCATATTATGGGTGACGATAACCACGGTGTAATCCTGCTTCAGCTCGGTGATCAGCTCTTCGATACGGCCGGTTGAGATAGGATCCAGCGCGGAGCAGGGTTCGTCGAGCAGCAGCACTTCCGGACGAATAGCGATGCCGCGTGCAATACAGAGACGCTGCTGCTGGCCGCCGGAGAGACTGTAGCCGCTCTGATGCAGCTTGTCTTTGGTTTCATTCCACAGCGCCGCCTTGGTCAGCGCCCACTGTACGCGCTCTTCCATCTCCGCGCGTGACAACTTCTCGAACAGGCGCACGCCAAAAGCGATATTGTCAAAAATCGACATCGGGAACGGCGTCGGCTTCTGAAACACCATGCCGACGCGCGCGCGCAGCAGGGCGATGTCCTGGCTGAGGGTAAGAATATTTTCGCCATCCAGCAAAATCTCGCCTTCTGCACGCTGATCGGGATAGAGCGAAAACATCTTATTAAAGGTGCGCAGCAGCGTGGATTTGCCACAGCCGGACGGACCGATAAACGCCGTTACCTGGTTTTTGGCGATATCCAGATTGATGTTTTTCAGGGCATGGAATTTCCCGTAATAGAAGTTCAAATCGCGAACCTGAATCTTATCGGGGGTCTGATTTACCATACTCATAGCTGTTCTCTCATTACTGGCGCCGCTTTCGCCGCGCGAAAAAATTAGTGTTTACCTTTGGCGAAAACCACACGCGCCAGGATGTTCAGCAGCAGGACGCACAGCGTGATAATCAACACGCCCGCCCAGGCCAGGCTTTGCCATTCGGCAAACGGGCTCATGGCGAACTTAAAGATGGTGACCGGCAGGTTAGCCAGCGGCTGCATCATGTCGGTGCTCCAGAACTGATTCGACAGCGACGTAAACAGCAGCGGAGCGGTTTCCCCGGCGATACGCGCGATAGCCAGCAGCACGCCGGTAATGATGCCCGAGACAGAAGCTTTCAGCGTGATAGCAGAAATCATCTTCCACTTCGGCGTGCCGAGCGCGTAAGCCGCTTCACGCAGGCTGTCAGGTACCAGCTTGAGCATGTTTTCGGTGGTACGAATCACGATAGGAATCTGCAGCAGCGCCAGCGCAATCACGCCCGCCCAGCCGGAGAAGTGCTGCATGCGTGCCACCACCAGCGTGTAAACAAACAGGCCGACAACGATCGACGGCGCCGAAAGCAGGATATCGTTGATAAAACGAATCACCTCCGCCAGCCAGGATTTACGACCGTATTCCGCCAGATAGATACCCGCCATAATGCCAAGCGGCGTACCAATTACCGTTGACCAGAGGATCAACAGGCCACTGCCCGCCAGTGCGTTTGCCAGACCACCGCCCGCGGTATTCGGCGGCGGCGTGCTTTCGGTAAACAGCGCCAGCGAGAAGCCATCCACGCCTTTGGTCACCGTGGTCCACAGGATCCACACCAGCCAGAACAGACCAAACGCCATGGTCAGCATCGACAGCACCAGCGCAATTTTGTTCTTGGTGCTGCGCCAGGCCTGCATTTTACGGCGTGATGCCTGTAGCTCAGCACGACTCTGTAATTCCAGGGCGGTCATGAGCGCGCTCCTTCATTTTTAGCCAGACGCATCACCATCAGTTTGGAGATCGCCAGCACGATAAAGGTAATAACAAACAGAATCAGTCCCAGTTCCATCAGTGCGGCAACATGCACGCCCGATTCCGCTTCGGCGAATTCGTTGGCCAGCGCCGAGGTAATGCTGTTGCCGGGCATGAACAGCGACGGACTGTCGAGCTGGTAGGTGTTACCGATGATAAAGGTCACCGCCATGGTTTCGCCCAGTGCGCGACCTAAGCCAAGCATGATGCCGCCGATCACGCCGTTTTTGGTAAACGGCAGCACGATGCGCCAGATCACTTCCCAGGTGGTACAGCCAATGCCGTACGCGGACTCTTTCATCATCACCGGCGTCTGTTCAAACACATCGCGCATCACCGAGGCGATGTAAGGAATGATCATAATGGCGAGGATCACCCCGGCGGCGAGAATACCGATGCCAAATGCCGGGCCGGAAAACAGCGCGCCGATAAACGGAATGCCGGAAAGTACGTCGCCCACCGGCGTCTGAAAGTATTCGGCAAACAGCGGGGCGAAGATAAACAGCCCCCACATGCCGTAAACAATACTTGGAATGGCAGCCAGCAGCTCAATCGCCGTGCCCAGCGGACGGCGCAGCCAGCCGGGAGCCAGTTCCGTCAGGAACAGCGCAATGCCGAAACTCACCGGCACAGCAATAATGAGTGCAATCAACGAGGTGACCACCGTGCCATAAATCGGCACCAGCGCGCCAAACTGCTCGTTGGGTGCATCCCAGGTTTTATTCCACAGGAAAGAGAAGCCAAACTTCTGAATGCTCGGCCAGGAGGAGATGATCAGGGAGACGATAATGCCGCCCAACAGCAATAGCACAACCAGCGCAGCCAGTTTTACCAGCGCGCCGAACAGGATATCGCCTTGCTTGCCAGGCGCTTTGAACGTCGGCTTAGTTGCAGCCATAGAAGTCTCAATAGTCAGGATGTCATGAAGCGGCACTGCGGGCGCCGGGGGGAGGGGCCGGCGAACCGGCCCTGCCAATGCTTACTGATATAACGCCTTGCCTGAGCTGTCTTTGATATTGCTTTTCCATGCAGCGCGAATTTGCTCGGTCACAGAATCGGGCAGCGTGGCGTAATCCAGGCTGGTGGCGGTTTTATCGCCGTTTTTGTACGCCCAGTCGAAGAACTTCAGCACTTCTCCGCCCTTCTCCGCATTGGCCTGATCTTTGTAAACCAAAATGAAGGTGGTTGAGGTGATTGGCCAGGCATCCGCGCCTTTCTGGAAGGTCAAGTCCTGAGCAAAGGTTTTGCTCCAGTCTGCGCCTTTCGCGGCGTTGCTGAAGCTGCTTTCGGTAGGTGCCACCGCTTTACCGTCAGCATCCATCAGTTTGGTGTAAGTCAGGTTGTTCTGCTTGGCGTAAGCGTATTCCACATAGCCAATAGAACCCGGCAGACGCTGAACAAAGGCGGCGACGCCGTCATTGCCTTTGCCGCCCAAGCCGGTTGGCCAGTTTACGGTGTTACCTTTGCCAATTTTGCTGTTCCACTCTTCGTTCACTTTTGCCAGATAGCTGGTGAACACGAAAGAGGTGCCGGAGCCGTCAGCGCGACGCACAACGTTGATGTTGGTCGACGGCAGCTTCAGGCCAGGGTTCAGCTTTTTAATCGCTTCGTCGTCCCAATTTTTGATTTTGCCCAGATAGATATCGCCGGTGGTTTTACCGTCCAGCACGATCTCACCTGATTTGATGCCCGGCAGGTTTACCGCCAGCACCACGCCGCCAATCACGGTCGGGAACTGGAACAGGCCATTTTTCTGCAGGTCTTCTTCTTTCATCGGCGCGTCGGAGGCACCAAAATCAACGGTTTTCGCGATGATCTGTTTTACGCCGCCAGAGGAACCGATGCCCTGATAGTTAACCTTGCTACCGGTTGCCTGCTGGTACTCCGCTGCCCACTTGGCATACACCGGCGCCGGAAACGTGCCGCCAGCGCCTGTAAGATCGGTGGCGGCAAACGCCGTTACCGCGCTCAGTGAAAGGGTCGCTGCGACGATTTGGGCTACGGTGCTACGCATCAGTGTCATATTCCCTCCAGGGGAGCAATGTCAGATAAATTGTCGTTTTATAAGATTGTTGATTGCTGCTGGAGGGAAAATAGGACAGTTTGGTGACAGTAAAATGTACGAAATATGACAGTTTTATGACGGGGAATTCAGCACGATCGCCCGGCGTTCAGATCGTGCTGCTGAGGGCAGAAGATTGCGGGAAAAACAGCGCCGCTGGGTTTAGCGCCCTTTCTTACGTCGGCCCGACTGGGTAAAGCGTTTACGTGAGGCGGCATTGCCGTCCGCTTTTTCACTGCTTTTCGGCGCGCTCACTGTGGGCTTTTTTACTTTCGGTTTCGCTGGCGCCTTCTTGCCAGGCTTCTCTTCCGAGGTCGAGTTTTCAATTAGCTTAAACAGTTCGATCAGCTCATCGTCGGTTAAGTCACGCCATTCACCCAGCGGCAGGCCTTTGAGATTAACATTCATGATGCGCGTGCGTTCCAGCCGCGTCACCTCAAAGCCAAAGTGCTTACACATACGGCGGATTTGTCGGTTAAGCCCCTGCACCAGCGTAATGCGGAACACCATCGGCGCTTCTTTTACCACTTTGCATTTTTTGGTCACCGTGCCGAGCATCGGTACACCCGCGCCCATGCCCTGAATAAACTCGTCGGTGATCGGTTTATTGACGGTCACCACGTACTCTTTTTCGTGGTTATTACCGGCACGGAGGATCTTATTCACCAGGTCGCCGTGATTGGTAAGAAAAATCAGTCCCTGCGAATCTTTATCCAGTCGTCCGATCGGGAAAACACGCTTGCTGTGGTTGACGAAATCGCTGATGTTGTCGCGTTCGCCCTCTTCCATGGTGGTGATAATGCCCACCGGCTTATTCAGCGCAATCAGGACCAGGTCTTCTTCATCACGCGGCTCAATCAGCTGACCATTCACTTTTACCACGTCTCCGGCAAACACCTGCGCGCCCACGGCGGCCCGTTTGCCGTTAATGAAAACGTTGCCCTGTTCGATATAGCGATCGGCGTCGCGACGCGAACAGATGCCGCTTTCGCTGATGTATTTATTGAGACGAGTGGATGAGTTAGTCAGCATGGTTCCTCCGCAAAGAAGCGGACTATACCTTACCCGCATCAGCTTGCGAAGCCTTGCGCCCTGACTGCCGTAGCGCGGTTGCCGCTGGACGATACGGCGTGGCGTCGTGACTGATTGCAACACAACAGAATCCTGCTGATAAACCAGGCAATTGTTGCCATTTTTTTGGCACAGCCCGGCATTTTAGTTACAACTATATATAATAAAGACCATTAAGAAGCACCAGGACAATTCGTTCATCCGCAGGAGGCTTCTGGCGATACCTTACAAAGACATCATCACCAGCCCACCGTGCGTAACGCTTTAATTATTCGTCATTTCTGCAGAAAATCTGCCGCCTTTGCGATCTGCATATTTCACTTCGCGCTACGTCAGATGTCTGCGCGCAATAAACCGCACGTGCTTATTGATTACGACCATAATCAAAATAAGTTGACTCTTTAGATGATGATCGTAATTATTAAGCCGGTGAGTTGACTACCGCCGCCTGTTTAAGGCGCCCCTTTTGATAACAGAGAGAACATCATATGACTACGCCTTCTGCTGTGCTGATTACTGGTGCCTCTTCCGGCATCGGTGCAACTTATGCCGAACGCTTCGCTCGTCGCGGCCACGACCTTGTGCTAGTGGCGCGAGATAAAGCGCGGCTGGATACGCTGGCGCTGCGCTTATGCCAGGAATATGGCGTTGGCGTTGATGTTATGCAGGCCGATCTGACCCGGGCCGACGACCTGCTCGCGGTAGAAGCGCGGCTGCGTGACGATACGCGCATCGACACGCTGATTAACAATGCCGGTATCGGTCAGTCCGGCGAATTTACGACGCAGACGCCAGCGACCATCGACGCGCTGATTGCGCTCAACGTCACCGCGCTGACGCGTTTGGCCAGTGCTGTCGCGCCGCGATTTGCTCAGGCAGGCAGTGGATCGATTGTGAATATCGGCTCGGTGGTCGGTCTGGCACCTGAATTTGGCATGACGGTGTATGGCGCCACCAAAGCCTTTGTGCTGTTTCTGACGCAGGGGATGCGCCATGAATTAACGGCGAAAGGCGTGTATGTGCAGGCGGTGCTGCCAGCTGGCACCTATACCGAAATCTGGGATCGCGCCGGAATTGATATCACGACGGCGGCGCAGATGATGGAAGTGGGCGAGCTGGTCGATGCGGCACTTCATGGCTTCGACCGTCGTGAAGGCATCACTATTCCGCCGCTGCATAACGCTGAACGCTGGGAAACGCTGGATATCGCCCGTCAGAGCCTGTTTATCGATCTCAAACAGCATGAAGCCGCCGAACGTTATAAAACGGTGCGCTAACTCCCTGCGCTGCTGCCGGTGATGGCCACTTCCGGCAGCGTCACCCAAGACTTAATAAAGGATATTGCGTCATGACACACACCCCAGTTGCTCTGGTCACCGGCGCCTCATCAGGCATCGGTGAAGCCTGTGCAAGGCAACTTGCCGCCGCAGGCTATCGCGTTTACGGCACCAGCCGACGTGCAGACAGTCAATCATCCGGGACCTTTACCCTGCTGTCGCTGGACGTTACCGATGAACAGTCGGTCGACGCGGTGATCAAAGAGGTCATTGCTCGTGAAGGGCGCATCGATTTGCTGATCAACAATGCCGGCTTTGGTATTGCGCCTGCCGCTGCCGAAGAGAGTTCCATCCAACAGGCATGGGCGCTTTTTGACACCAATTTCATGGGCATTGTGCGCATGACCTGCGCTGTGGTACCGCATATGCGTCGTCAGGGATCGGGGCGAATTATCAATATTGGTTCCATTCTCGGCGTGATTGCTATGCCTTATGTGGCACTGTATGCCGCCAGTAAACATGCAGTTGAAGGCTATTCAGAAGCGCTGGACCATGAGCTGCGTACGCAGGGCATCAGAGTATCGGTGATCGAGCCTGCCTATACGAAAACCGCATTTGATACCCATACCATCGCGCCCGATCGGCCACTGGCGGAATACAGCACGGTGCGTGCCAGCGTGACACAAACCATTCGCCAGGCAATGAATATTGCTGATACGCCCGATGATGTTGCGCAGGTTGTGGTGCGTGTGGCACAGACCGGGCGGCCAAAAATACGCTATACGGCAGGCAAGGCCGCTGCTCAGCTGGCCTTTTTACGCCGCTTTGCGCCATCACGCGTGCTGGATAAAGGCGTGCGCAAGAATTTGCAGCTTGATCAGGTACGGAAAAGTTGATGAGCTAATGCCCTGGTCGTTATGCAGGAGCGGAAGATGGATCGGCAACAGTTTATTGCCCATATGCAAAATCGATACGGCACGGCGCCCGACTATCCCTGGGCTAAACTGCCCGACTACGCGGTGTTTCGGCATGGTGACAGCGGAAAATGGTATGCCCTGCTGATAAAAATTGCCGCCAGCAAGCTGGGCGCAGAGAGTGATGCGCTGGTCGAGGCGATCAATATCAAGGTAGCGCCAGGCGTTGCCGGATCGCTGAGACAGCAGCCGGGCGTCTATCCGGCATGGCATATGAACAAAGAGCATTGGGTCACGTTATTGCTTGAGGGCCCAATGGATGACGACGAGCTGCTGGGCTGGGTGGATGACAGCTATCGACTGACGTGGCCGGGCAAAAAGCGGACGATGACGCTGTAGAACTATTCGCCTGCTTGCTGTTGAGCGGCAATCACGTCCATACCGATCTGCTGACCGTAAGAGAGTTCCAGCGTGTTGCCATCCGGATCGGCGAAGAAGGCCCAATAACCTACCGGTGCAGCAGATTGCTGTGCCGCCCGCCGCAGTACGCCCTCCTGCTCAGCCAGACGCACTTTTGCATCAATTTCATCGCGGCTGGCGCAGGCCACGCCAATATGTCCAAAAGGCCCCAGCGGCGTATCAACCGTGCTTTGTGATTGCACCAACACCAGCGCAAACGGGCGGGTAAGATCGGACAGCCAGGCCACTTTTTGCGCCTCGGCAATGCCTGGCTCGCGCTGATGAATCACCTGCATGCCGGCATAGCGCTGATAAAAGGCCACGCTCTTTTCCAGATCCCTTACCTGCAACGCTATATGGCTCAATCCACAATCGTTCACTGACATACATCGTCTCCTGTTCCCTGTTGAGCGTTCATCTTGCCATCCGCCTGAGGCGACATTTGATCGTCAGTGCCTGTTCCGCAAAGAGTACGCAAAAAAAATCACCGGTCCTGTAACGATACCGGTGATGATTTATAAAGCCTGTTACGGCGGACTTAGCGTAAAACGGGCCTGAGCAGGCCCGCTTGCTTACTCAACGGTAACGGATTTGGCAAGGTTACGCGGCTGATCGACGTCGGTGCCTTTGATCAGCGCGACGTGGTAGGAGAGCAGCTGTAGCGGCACGGTGTAGAAAATCGGTGCAATCACCTCTTCCACATGCGGCAGCGAAATGATCTTCATTCCTTCGCTGTCGCTGAAGCCCGCATCCTGATCGGCAAACACATAAAGCAGACCGCCACGAGCGCGTACTTCTTCAATGTTCGACTTCAGCTTTTCCAGCAGTTCGTTGTTGGGTGCCACGACGATGACCGGCATATCGGCATCAATCAGCGCCAGCGGACCATGTTTTAGCTCGCCAGCGGCATAGGCTTCCGCGTGAATGTAGGAGATCTCTTTCAGCTTCAGCGCACCTTCCATAGCGATCGGATATTGATCGCCGCGGCCAAGGAACAGCGCATGATGCTTGTCAGAGAAGCCCTCAGCCAGACTTTCGATCAGCTTATCCTGTGCCAGCATCTGTTCGATGCGGCTCGGCAGTGCCTGCAGCGCATGAACGATTTCATGCTCTTTTTCCAGACTCATGCCGTGCAGACGGCCCACTTTTGCCACCAGCATCAGCAGTACGGTCAGCTGCGTGGTAAAGGCTTTGGTCGACGCTACGCCAATCTCGGTACCCGCTTTGGTCATCAGCGCCAGATCGGATTCGCGTACCAGCGATGAGCCCGCCACGTTGCAGATTGCCAGCGAACCCAAATAGCCCAGCTCTTTTGACAAACGCAGCGCGGCCAGCGTATCGGCGGTTTCACCAGACTGCGACAGTGTGATCAGCAGACTGTTTTTCCGCACGGCAGATTTGCGATAACGAAACTCAGAGGCGATCTCGACGTCGCAGGTGACGTTGGCCAATGCTTCGAACCAGTAACGCGCCACCATACCTGAGTTATACGAGGTGCCACAGGCGATGATCTGTACATGCTCAATCTGGCCAAGCAGCGTCGCCGCTTCCGGGCCCAGCTCACTGAGATCGATTTCGCCATGGCTAAAACGCCCGTGCAGGGTGTTTTTGATCGCCATCGGCTGCTCGTAAATCTCTTTCTGCATGTAATGACGATAAAGACCTTTATCACCGGCATCATACTGCACGTTAGACTCAATTTCGGCACGCTGTACGCTTTCGCCACGCACGTTGACGATAGCCACTTCACGGCGAGTAATTTCCGCGATATCGCCTTCTTCCAGATAGATAAAGCGACGGGTTACCGGCAGCAGCGCCAGCTGATCGGAGGCGATGAAGTTTTCACCCACGCCACGGCCAATCACCAGCGGGCTGCCAGAACGGGCGGCCACCAGCACAGCGGGATCACGGCTGTCCATGATTACCATGCCGTAAGCGCCGCGCAGTTGAGGAATCGCACGCTGCACCACTTCGCGCAGCGAGCCGCCTTGTTTTTGCTCCCAGTTGACCAGATGCGCCACCACTTCGGTGTCGGTTTCAGAGACAAACTGATAGCCGCGTTCAGTCAGCAGCGCACGCAGCGGTTCATGATTCTCAATGATGCCGTTATGCACCACGGTGATCGCCCCGGAAACATGGGGATGCGCATTCACTTCTGACGGCTCGCCGTGCGTGGCCCAGCGCGTATGCGCAATGCCGGTTCCGCCAATTAACGGATGTTGCTCGGCTGCTTCAGCCAGCTTTTGAACCTTACCCAGGCGACGCAGACGCGTCATATGCCCTTGCCTGTCGACTACGGCCAGCCCGGCCGAATCGTAACCGCGATATTCCAGACGACGCAGACCTTCTAACAAAATCTCTGCGATATCACGTTGTGCTACAGCGCCAACAATTCCACACATAGTTAATTTCCTGACTCATGGCGTTTCGCGCCATTTGCATTGTCTTATGATCTGATATGCCGGTTGACCGGCGCCCCGAGCCTTGTAGAGAGTGGGGCTTATTATGCTTATCCATCTTCTGCGGATAAGTAGGATAACGCGCCTGTAGAGGCCGCTATCGATTTCGCGCCGGCATCGCTGGCCGGCGCAAGTAAATCATCACTTTTTCTTCGCTGGCCGCTGCCAGCCCGATTTTTGCAGCTGTTCTTTTCGGTTATAAACCAGATCGGCCGCGGTAACATCGTGCATCACCGTGGTTCCTGCGGCGATAGTCGCCCCTGCGGCCACGTTGACCGGCGCCACCAGCTGAGTATCAGAACCAACAAACACATCATCACCGATGGTGGTCACTGATTTATTGACGCCATCGTAGTTACAGGTGATGGTGCCAGCGCCAATGTTAACGTTAGCGCCAATGTCAGCATCGCCCAGATAGCTCAAATGCCCGGCCTTGGAGCCTTTGCCAAGGCGCGCTTTTTTCATCTCGACAAAGTTACCGACGTGCGCACCTTCTGCCAGTTCAGCGCCCGGACGCAGACGCGCAAATGGACCTACGGTACAGTCGGTCGACAGCGTGGCGTTTTCGATCACGGAATAAAGGCTGATTTCACAACCGTCGCCGATAACACTGTTTTTAATGACGCAACCGGCGCCAATCTTGACGTTATCGCCCAGCGTAACGTTGCCTTCGATCACCACATTGATATCAATCTCAACGTCGCGACCATGCTTCAGCTCGCCACGCAGATCGAATCGCTGCGGATCGCGTAGCATTACGCCAGCCAGCAGCAGTTTTTCCGCCTGTTCGCGTTGATAAACACGTTCCAGCGTTGCCAGTTGCAGACGATTGTTAACGCCGTCGGTTTCGCTGGCGCGATCCGGATGAACAGCGGTGATGGTGCGGCCTTCCTGATGCGCCAGGGCAATGATGTCAGTGATGTAGTATTCGCCCTGGGCATTGTTGTTGGTCAGCTTACTGAGCCAGCGCGTTAAATCAGCGCCGTTGGCAATCAGAATGCCAGTGTTGATCTCATTGATCAGCTGCTGCTGCGGTGAACTGTCTTTTTGCTCAACGATGCCAACAATCTCACCATGCTCGCGCACAATGCGCCCATAACCCGAAGGATCGTCCAATACCACGGTCAGCAGGCCAATGCCGCCCGCAGGTTTGGCATCGCGCAGGCGGCTCAGCGTCTGCGGCGAGATCAACGGCACGTCGCCGTAAAGCATCAGGATATCTTCGTCATCAGCAAAATGGGGCGCGGCCTGCTGCATTGCATGGCCGGTGCCGAGCTGCTCTGCCTGCATCACCCAGTTTAACGAATCATCGCCTAATGTGGATTGCAGTAGCTCTCCGCCATGACCATAAACCAGATGAATATGGCGTGCGCCAATACTTTTCGCAGCATCGATAACGTGCTGCACCATAGGTTTGCCGGCCAGCTTGTGCAGAACTTTAGGCAACGCCGAATACATGCGCGTTCCTTTGCCAGCCGCAAGGATGACCACGCTCAAAGTGCTGTTTGACATAACTATCCTGTTGGTTTTTTTCAGAGGAAAGTAAAACGGTTTCCCGGTGAGATTACTACATTTTTCTCAGTACGAAATTAGCCAGGCGACAGTGGCTAAAAATAGCTAAAAAAAATGCCAGCCCGAGGGCTGGCACTGTTTATATACCGTAAACCTGTTACATCGCTTTGTTGCGGGTCAACTCGATCACACGCAGCTTGGCAATGGCTTTCGCCAGTTCAGCCGAAGCCTGAGCATAGTCCACGTCGCCGTGGGAACTATTCATGTGCTCTTCTGCCTTGCGTTTCGCTTCAAGCGCACGCGCTTCATCAAGGTCAGAACCGCGAATAGCGGTATCAGCCAGCACCGTTGCCGATCCAGGCTGAACTTCCAGAATGCCGCCAGAGAGGTAAATATACTCCTCTTCACCGCGTTCTTTAACGATGCGAATCATACCAGGTTTGATGGCGGTCAGCAGCGGGGCGTGGCCAGGAAAAATTCCCAGTTCACCTTCGCTACCTGACACCTGGATCTTTTGCACCAGCCCGGTGAACATCTGCTGTTCCGCGCTGACGACATCCAGATGATAAGTCAAAGCCATAACTAACCTCCCGGGAAACCGTGATTACAGTTTCTTCGCTCTTTCCACAGCTTCTTCGATGGCGCCAACCATGTAGAAAGCCTGCTCTGGCAGATGGTCGAATTCGCCTTCCATGATGCCTTTAAAGCCACGGATGGTGTCTTTCAACGATACGTATTTGCCCGGAGAACCGGTAAATACTTCTGCTACGAAGAACGGCTGAGACAGGAAGCGCTGAATCTTACGCGCACGAGCCACCAGCAGTTTGTCATCTTCAGACAGTTCGTCCATACCGAGGATGGCGATGATGTCTTTCAGTTCCTGGTAACGTTGCAGAATAGACTGCACACCACGCGCGGTGTCGTAGTGTTCCTGACCAACAACCAGCGGATCGAGCTGACGGCTGGTGGAGTCCAGCGGATCAACGGCCGGGTAGATACCCAGAGACGCGATCTGACGGCTCAGCGTAACGGTTGAGTCAAGGTGGGCGAAGGTGGTCGCCGGAGAGGGGTCAGTCAAGTCATCCGCAGGAACGTAAACGGCCTGTACGGAAGTGATTGAACCCGTCTTGGTGGAGGTAATACGCTCCTGCAGCACACCCATCTCTTCTGCCAGCGTAGGCTGATAACCTACCGCAGAAGGCATACGACCCAGCAGTGCTGATACTTCAGTACCGGCCAGAGTGTAACGATAGATGTTATCGATGAACAGCAGAACGTCACGACCTTCATCACGGAATTTCTCCGCCATAGTCAGACCGGTCAGTGCAACACGCAGACGGTTACCCGGCGGCTCGTTCATCTGGCCATACACCAGCGCTACTTTATCGATAACGTTGGAGTCAGTCATTTCGTGGTAGAAGTCGTTACCCTCACGAGTACGCTCACCCACACCGGCAAATACCGAGAAACCTGAGTGCTCAGCCGCAATGTTACGGATCAGCTCCATCATGTTTACGGTTTTACCCACGCCTGCACCACCGAAGAGGCCGACTTTACCGCCTTTAGCAAACGGACAGATCAGGTCGATGACCTTGATGCCGGTTTCCAGCAGCTCTTGTGAGTTAGACTGATCTTCGTAAGAAGGAGCCGGACGGTGAATCGCCCAACGCTCTTCTTCGCCGATGTCGCCTTTCATATCGATCGGCTCACCGAGCACGTTCATGATACGACCCAAGGTCGCAGTACCTACAGGTACTTCAATCGCGTGCTGCAGATCCACGGTTTCCAGACCGCGCTTCAGGCCGTCAGACGTACCCATAGCAATGGTACGAACCACACCGCCACCCAGCTGCTGCTGTACTTCCAGCACCAGACGAGCATCACCATTTTTCACCTCGAGGGCGCTGTACACCTGCGGTACTGCATCCTGGGGGAATTCGACGTCAACAACGGCGCCGATAATCTGGACAATCTTTCCAGTTGCCATCTTGAATCCTCTACCTAATTCGTTTATACCCACCGCCGCTGTGGCGCAGGCATGAATTGCCGCAACACGATGCGTTGGGTATACCTGGTTTAAACCGCGGAGGCCCCCGAGACGATCTCGGTAAGTTCCTGGGTGATGCTGGCCTGACGAGCTTTGTTGTATACCAACTGCAGCTCTTTGATCAGCTCTCCGCCGTTGTCGGTTGCGGCTTTCATCGCCACCATACGCGCGGCCTGCTCGCTGGCCAGGTTTTCCACAACACCCTGATAAACCTGAGACTCTACATAGCGGCGCAGTAAAGTATCCAGCAGCGCTTTCGGATCGGGTTCATACAGATAATCCCAGGTTTTCTTCTCCAGTTCTTCTTCGCCTTCTGCTGGCGGTAACGGCAGCAGCTGGGTAATCGTTGGAGTCTGAGACATGGTGTTGTTAAATTTGTTGCTAACGATAAAGAGCTTATCAAGGCGACCCTCGTCGTAAGCCTGCAACATCACTTTTACCGGTCCAATCAAATCGGACAGAGAAGGTTTATCTCCCATGCCTGATGCCTGAGCCACGACGTTGCTGCCTACTGCACCGAAGAAAGCGAGACCTTTGGAACCGATAATGGCCAGATCGCTCTGTACGCCTTTATCAGACCAGGCTTTCATATCAGCCAGCAATTTTTTGAACAGGTTAATGTTCAAACCACCACAAAGCCCACGGTCAGTCGAAACGACCAGGTAGCCGACGCGCTTAACGTCACGCTCCGCAAGGTAAGGGTGCTTGTATTCCAGATTACCCAGTGCAATGTGACCAATCACTTTGCGCATGGTATCTGCATACGGACGGCTGGCCGCCATGCGTTCCTGCGTTTTACGCATTTTGGAGGCGGCGACCATTTCCATCGCTTTGGTGATCTTTTGCGTGTTTTTTACGCTGCCGATCTTACTACGTATCTCTTTTGCGCCGGCCATTAGCTTCTCCTCAAAGCCTTGCGGCCTGCCTTTTCAGACAGGCCGCCAGACATTACCAGGACTGGGTTGCTTTAAACGTTTCGAGCAGGCCTTTCAGCTTCGCTTCGATATCGTTATTAAAGTTGCCAGTTTGGTTGATTTCCTGCATCAGCTCAGCGTGTTCGCGATCTGCGTACGCCAGCAGAGCGGCTTCGAAGCTGCCAATTTTAGCCAGTTCAACGTCGTTCAGGAAGCCACGCTCAGCAGCAAACAGCACCAGACCCTGCTGCGCAACTGACATCGGCGCATACTGTTTCTGTTTCAGCAGTTCGGTCACTTTCTGACCATGGCTGAGCTGTTTACGGGTTGCGTCATCCAGATCGGAAGCGAACTGAGAGAACGCTGCCAGTTCACGATACTGTGCCAGTGCGGTACGAATACCACCGGACAGTTTCTTGATGATCTTGGTCTGAGCAGCACCGCCCACACGGGATACGGAGATACCCGGGTTAACCGCCGGACGAATACCGGAGTTAAACAGGTTAGATTCCAGGAAGATCTGACCATCGGTAATCGAAATTACGTTGGTTGGAACGAATGCTGAAACGTCACCCGCCTGGGTTTCAATGATCGGCAGAGCGGTCAGAGAGCCGGTTTTACCTTTAACTTCGCCTTTAGTGAAGTTTTCCACGTACTCAGCGTTAACGCGAGATGCGCGCTCCAGCAGACGGGAGTGGAGGTAAAATACGTCGCCAGGGAAGGCTTCACGGCCTGGTGGACGACGCAGCAGCAGAGAAATCTGACGGTAGGCGATAGCCTGTTTAGACAGGTCATCATAAACGATCAGTGCATCTTCACCGCGGTCACGGAAATATTCGCCCATTGCGCAACCTGCATAAGGAGACAGGTATTGCAGAGCAGCAGATTCAGAAGCGGAAGCAACCACGACGATGGTGTTCGAAAGGGCGTTATGCTCTTCCAGTTTACGCACCACGTTAGCGATGGTGGAGGCTTTCTGACCGATAGCAACATAAACACATTTGATGCCAGAATCGCGCTGGTTGATGATCGCATCGATCGCCATCGCGGTTTTACCGGTCTGACGGTCGCCGATGATCAGCTCACGCTGGCCACGACCGATTGGAATCATCGCATCAACGGCTTTATAACCAGTCTGAACCGGCTCATCAACGGATTGGCGATCGATTACGCCTGGCGCAATCACTTCAATTGGCGAGAAGCCGTCGTTTTCGATAGCGCCTTTGCCATCGATTGGTGCACCCAGTGTGTTAACCACACGGCCCAGCAGGCCGCGGCCAACCGGAACTTCCAGGATGCGACCCGTACACTTAACCTTCATGCCTTCAGCAAGGTCAGCGTAAGGACCCATGACCACAGCACCGACAGAGTCGCGCTCAAGGTTCAGGGCGATAGCGTAACGGCTACCCGGCAGGGCAATCATCTCACCCTGCATCACATCGGCCAGGCCGTGTACGCGGATGATACCGTCACTTACAGAAACAATAGTACCTTCGTTGTGAGCTTCGCTCACTACATTGAACTGAGCAATGCGCTGCTTGATCAGTTCGCTGATTTCAGTGGAATTCAGTTGCATATGCTCCAGTTCCCTTAAGACTGCAGGACGTCTGCCAGACGCTCAAGGCGGCCGCGAACGCTGCCATCAATGACCATATCACCCGCACGGATGATAACGCCTGCCATAACAGACTTGTCGATTTTGCAATTCAGCTTAACTTTGCGTGACAGACGTTTTTCCATCGCGGTGCTGATTTTAGCCAGCTGGTCGTTACTCAGCGTACTGGCGGAAATCACCTCAACTTCTGCGGTAGCGTCATACGCCGCGCGCAGCGCGATGAATTGTTCCAGTACTGCCGGTAGCGCCGTTAAACGCCCGTTTTCGGCCATTACCTTAATCAGGTTTTGACCCGCTTCGTCCAGTTGGTCACCGCAGATGGCGATGAAAGAGGCAGATAAAGCTTCCGGTGCTAATGCACCGGAAAGGAGATCAGCCACCTGTTCATTGCTTGCTACTTCTGCAGCAAATGACAGCATCTGCTGCCAGCGATCGACATTCTGCTTTTCAACAGCAAAGTCAAAAGCTGCTTTGGCGTAGGGGCGAGCTACAGTAATTAATTCAGACATCAGCCCCTTCCTCCTTACAGTTCAGCGACCAGTTTATCAACGATGTCGCTGTTAGCAGCTTCATCCACGGAACGTTCGATGATTTTCTCGGCGCCGGCCACAGCCAGCATCGCGACTTGCTTACGTAACTCTTCACGAGCACGTTTACGCTCAGCATCAATTTCTGCCTGCGCTTGCGTGAGGATCTTGTTACGTTCCTGCTCAGCTTCCGCTTTCACTTCGTCCAAAATCTGTGCACGACGTTTATTTGCCTGCTCGATAATGACCTGAGCTTCTTCTTTCGCTTTTTTCAGCTGGTCGGTCGCATTAGCCTGCGCGAGATCCAGATCTTTTTTGGCACGTTCGGCGGAAGCAAGGCCTTCAGCAATTTCTTTCTGGCGCTTTTCGATAGCAGCCATAATCGGCGGCCATACGTACTTCATGCAGAACGCGACAAACAGGATGAACGCGATAGCCTGGCCGAGGATTGTTGCGTTAATGTTCACAGCACAATGCCTCTTGTTAAATTAACTTACTCTGCCGCATCAAGGAGAAGCGGCAGAATCCGTTCGCCAAACATGAGATGAATGGCGAACCCTCGATCATCCAGCGACAGCGAACATCACGTAGAGACCCAGACCAACAGCGATCATCGGGATTGCATCCACCAGACCCATCACAACAAAGAACTGCGTACGCAGCAGAGGAATCAGATCCGGTTGACGCGCGGCGCCTTCCAGGAATTTACCTCCGAGGATGCCGATACCGATCGCAGCACCGATTGCCGCCAGGCCCATCATCACAGCGGCAGCCATGTACAGCAGATCCATATTCAGGTTTTCCATGACAGTCTCCAGTTTGTTTCAGTTAAAAGCAGTAGTGTTGAGAAAAAAATCAATGTTCTTCAGATGCCATCGACAGATAGACAATCGTTAAGACCATGAAAATGAAAGCCTGCAGCGAAATGATCAGGATGTGGAAAATGGCCCATGGCACATTCAGGATCCACTGTGACCACCACGGCAACAGACCTGCAATCAGGATAAAAATCAACTCACCCGCATACATGTTGCCGAACAGTCGTAAACCAAGCGAAACCGGTTTAGACAGCAGGCTCACACCTTCAAGAATCAGGTTGATCGGGATGAAGAGCGGGTGATTGAAAGGTTGCAGAGTCAGTTCTTTGGTGAAGCCACCCACACCTTTCATTTTGATGCTGTAAAACAGAATCAAAATAAAGACGCCCAATGCCATCGACAGCGTAACGTTAACGTCAGCTGAAGGCACCACGCGCAGCGCCGGAAGACCTAACCAGTGCTCACCGATATACGGCAGCAGGTCAATCGGCAGCAAATCCATAAAGTTCATCAAAAACACCCAGACGAAAATCGTCAGGGCTAACGGGGCAATCAGCTTGCTCTTGCCGTGGTACATGTCGCGAACATTGCTGTCAACGAAGCCCACAACCAGCTCGATAGCCGCCTGCATTTTTCCCGGTACGCCGCTGGTGACGTTTTTCGCCACTTTACGGAACAGGAACAGAAACAACAGTCCCAGCACAACAGAGAAAAACATGGAATCAAGATTTAACGTCCAGAACGTCGCTGGTGCGTCGTGTGCCACCAACTGGAAAGTACGCAGATCCATCTGAAGATGTGTCAGATGGTGACCTATGTATTCCTGTGGCGTAGAGAGTTCTCCTGCGGCCATGATGCCTCTTACCCTTTGTTGTTAATTACAGCCGGTGCAACGATTTGAACAATCAACACCGATAACCAGGTCAACCCGAGCGGCATAAACACCGCATCGAACACACCTAACGCCACAATAAGAAAAATGATGGTGGCAAACACCTTCAACACTTCCCCCAGAGCAAAGCTCCAGGCGACTCGACCTTTTGCGGGTGTTTGCGCCTGTAGGCGCCAGGCTAAAATCATAAACAACACGTTAGGCAGCCAGGCCGCCAAACCACCTGCGATGGCAGATGCGCCCCAAGTGACACCTTTCAACGTAAACAGCGCGCCGATTATGACAAACGTCACCAGCTGAATAAGCAGCACGGTCCGGGCAAATTTCACACTGTAAAGAGACACTGACATGACGCTGAAACTCTCCTGCCCCGTTGGGGGTATGTCGCGTGTCGTATGAGACTGTCTTTACTCATTTGAGTCAAGCAGCAAAAAACGAGCAAATTATACGGTGCATACCTGCGATTTCAATCGATAAGTAGAGAAAAGGTGAACAATTATTTAAATTTCTTTCGGAAGGGCTATTTTGTAAAACCATTCTCTCACTGCTTTCACCCTGCTATTTTCTTAAAACGCTTAAAATCCTGGCAATAAAGCGTGCTTCAGATCACAAAATTCTCAGATAATTTATCCATATCAATACGGATTATTCCTGGAATTAGAACCGCATGACTATAAAAACCCTTTAAAATCAAATAACTAATTATTCATAAAAACAAAAACAAAAATAACATCGATTAATAGCCTGAATTGACATCAGTACGATCAATTTTGCATTTAAATGCCATCACCCTGGGCCACTTATCGCTGGCATATATTTCCGCCTGTAATTATCGACAATGTAAAATGGCAGGCCAGTCGTGATCTTCCTGCTAATAACTTGTGAATATTACGTTAAATGTAACGAGAAATTGCTATCAGTTTCCTACAGGGCTTTTAACCGAACGATAACATTACCTAAAAACAACAATCGATCTCTAACAGGTTCGAATGCGTTTTTTTTGACCGATGGACAGAATCGATAGCGTTCGTTCAGCGGCTAAAGACGCAAAAAAAGCGATTATTGCGCAGTAATAATCACCAGATGACGCTCACCTTCCAGTTCGGGCACCTGCAATCGGATGATTTTTTCAACAGCAAATGGCGCGGGCAAAGCAGCAATTTCATCGTCTGGCTGCACGCCTTTTAAGGCATAAAAGCGCCCTTCCCTGCCGGGTAAATGATGACACCAGCTTACCATGTCACCAATGGAGGCAAAGGCACGGCTGATGACGCCATCAAACCCAGGCTCGGCAGGAAAATCTTCTACGCGGCTCTGTACGGGTTCAATGTTAGTAAGCCCTAACTCATGCTTAACCTGACGCAGAAATCGCACGCGTTTTCCCAGACTGTCCAACAAGGTAAAATGCGACTGCGGCCGCACGATAGCCAGTGGAACACCAGGCAATCCCGGACCGGTGCCAACATCGATGAAGCGTTCGCCCTGCAGATGCGGTTCGACCACAATGCTGTCCATGATATGCCTGATCAACATCTGCTGCGGGTCACGAACTGAGGTCAGGTTGTAAGCCTTGTTCCATTTATCCAGCAAGGCGACATAGGCAACCAGCTGCTGTTTTTGTTGATCGGACAATGAAATGTTGGCCGCTTTCAGCAGCGTATCGAGTTTAGCTATCACAACGTTACCAGGAATTCAGAGGATAAAAGGCGGGCGTACAGCAGTACGCCCGGGTGATGCAGTCAAAATCAGGCACTTTTACGCAGCAAGCCCTGCTTTTTCAGGTAAACCAGCAAAATTGAAATTGCCGCTGGCGTCACACCAGAAATACGCGAAGCCTGGCCAATTGAAACCGGTTTATGATCGTTGAGCTTGGCGATCACTTCGTTCGAAAGGCCGCTGACGTTGTGATAATCAAGTTCGACAGGCAACGCGGTGTTCTCATTGCGCTGTTGACGATTGATCTCTTCCTGCTGACGCGCGATATACCCTTCATATTTGACCTGAATTTCAACCTGCTCAGCGGCTTCTTCATCCACCAGTGCTGGAGCGAACAGGCTCAGGGTCATCAGCTGGTCATAGGTCATTTCCGGGCGACGCAGCAGATCTTCACCGCTCGCTTCTTTGGTCAGGGCAGCACTCAGCACGGTATTCACTTCTGCCACGCTTTCTGATTTAGGGTGAACCCAGATATCACGCAGACGCTGGCGTTCACGCTCGATCGATTCCAGTTTGTCGTTAAAACGTGCCCAGCGAGCGTCATCAACCAGACCTAATTCGCGGCCCGTTTCGGTCAGACGCAAATCGGCATTATCTTCACGCAGCATCAAACGGTATTCGGCGCGTGAGGTAAACATGCGGTACGGCTCTTTGGTACCCAGTGTGCACAGGTCATCAACCAGCACGCCCAGGTAGGCCTGATCGCGGCGAGGTGCCCAGCCCTCTTTGTCAGCAGACAGGCGCGCGGCGTTCAAACCAGCCAACAGACCTTGCGCGGCTGCTTCCTCATAACCGGTAGTGCCGTTGATCTGACCGGCAAAGAACAGGCCATGAATAAATTTGCTTTCCAGCGTCGGGTGCAGATCGCGCGGATCGAAAAAGTCATACTCAATGGCGTAGCCCGGACGGACGATCTTCGCGTTTTCCAGGCCCTGCATCGAACGAACGATCTGCATTTGGACATCAAACGGTAGGCTGGTAGAAATACCGTTTGGATAAATTTCATTGCTGGTCAGGCCTTCCGGTTCAAGGAAGATCTGGTGCGCGTTGCGATCGGCAAAACGCATCACTTTATCTTCGATCGACGGACAATAACGTGGGCCAATGCCTTCAATCACCCCGGCATACATCGGGCTGCGATCGAGGTTATTGCGGATCACATCATGGGTTTTTTCGTTGGTGTAGGTGATATAGCACGGCACCTGCTGGGGATGCTGTGCGGCATTGCCCATGAACGAAAAGACCGGCAACGGCGTATCACCGTGCTGTGGTGCCAGAACGCTGAAATCGATTGTGCGCGCATCAATACGCGGCGGCGTGCCGGTTTTCAGACGGCTGACGCGCAGTGGCAATGCACGCAAACGGCGTGCCAAAGGAATAGAAGGCGGATCGCCAGCACGGCCACCGCTGTAATTATCCAGTCCGATATGAATTTTGCCGTCAAGGAAAGTTCCAACGGTCAGGACCACCGATTTTGCACGAAACTTGAGACCCATCTGGGTTACGGCACCCACAACACGATCGTTTTCAACGATCAGATCGTCGACCGCCTGCTGGAAGATCATCAGGTTTGGTTGATTCTCCAGCGCGGTTCTGACGGCCTGCCGATACAGGACGCGATCGGCCTGAGCACGAGTTGCCCGCACCGCAGGGCCTTTGCTGGCGTTTAGTATCCTAAACTGGATGCCGGCATGGTCGATAGCATGTGCCATCAGGCCGCCCAGAGCGTCCACTTCCTTAACCAGATGACCTTTCCCAATGCCGCCAATCGCCGGGTTACAGGACATTTGTCCCAGCGTGTCGATATTGTGAGTTAATAACAGGGTTTGCTGACCCATCCTGGCAGCTGCCATTGCGGCTTCAGTGCCTGCATGACCGCCACCGATCACGATGACGTCAAAAGGATCGGGATAAAACATGGAAGTGCACCTCAAAGTTGGACCATCAGGATCGTGTGGTGTCCTGGGTGAAAGATTCTACTTAAATTCAGTCGAAGGGGAAAGCGCCGGGATCCGTAGGTTTTAAAAGATAGATCTTTAATTCTTTGATGATCTCTCTGTTAGATCTCTTATTAGGATCGCCATTATCTGTGGATAACCGCGAATTCATGCACAATAACAGGAGATTACAAAGGATCATATGCTGTGAATGATCGGTGATCCTGATCCGTATAAGCTGGGATCAACTTTGCTAGTTATGCACAGGCTGAAAAAGCATCAGCGGTTGTTATTTGGATAACTACCGGTTGTTACCAGCATTAAGGCCTAGTTATCCACAGATATTCCGGTGCAAAACGTGCGATCCAGGGAAAAGATCGCCAATTAAAGACGCGATCGTGAGCC